>JAGVLX010000107.1 GCA_020054065.1 Parachlamydiales bacterium
CAAATCGGCATCGACAACGTTGTCGATGGACTTGAGCGATGGGAAAAAGTGTATGGCGCACGCTACAAGCCTTGTAACTTGCTGGTTCAAATGAAACGCAACCACAAGACTTTTTATCCTCCAGCCTAACAAGAGCGTTTGTCATCATCAATCAAATTAACAGGATGGGCAGGATCGCCTAACGGCTATATAGATAGGCAGGATTGCAAAAATATAACAATGATGACCAAGATCACTAGGATAGAAAAAGAATAAATAAATAATGGAAAATGTGCCAGCCCTAATCTGATTTCAAAATTTCAAATCAAATCAATCAATTTTCTATCCTGGTTATCCTGGTCATCATTGTTATTTTAATCATATCCTGCCAATCCTGTCGCCGAAGGCGATCCTGCCATCCTGTTGGGTTTAACGCTGGAGCACGACAACTCGCAGCTGCGTGATGGCAACTAAATTATTTTGCTCGTCGACTTGCCGAATCTCCCACACTTGCGTGCGTTTGCCGATATGAATCGGCCTGGCAGTTGCGGTCACCATACCTTCACGCAGCGGCCGTAAATGGCTGGTATGGATATCCATCCCCATGCAGTATTCTGTTTCAAAATCCACACAACAATTCGCGGCCACGCTTCCCACTGTTTCAGCGATCGCACACGAAGCACCCCCATGCAAATAGCCCATGGGCTGATGAGTCCGATGATCCACCGGCATGTGCGCACTCAAAAAATCATCGCCCGCTTCCGTAAATTCAATCCCCAATAATTCAGTCATCGTGTTGACCCGCATTTGATTTAAAATCTCAATGACAGGCTTCGTTTTCCAGATTAGCATGATGTGCGTCCTTCGTTCACCACTGAGCCAGGAGATCACTGAGAAAAAGTGAGATAGATGAGTTAGCTTATCGAATAAATCCTATTACTCTTCTCAATTCTCTCATACTTACTCAATGATCTCAGTGGCTCAGTGGTAATTTACAATAATGCCCATCTTAGCACAAGCTAAAGCCTTTTTAAATGATTTAATATTAGTATTTTATACCTATAATTTTATTAATATAATTTTATTTACTAATAATTAATTTTTTAATTAACATAATACTATGTGGATATGCTAAAAGAGGTAATAATTATGAATAAGTTCATGTTATTTTTAGCTTTCATCATTTTAGGCCTAACTGCCTTACCCTCAGTGGCAACGGCCGCTGACCGCTTTTCGATCCAAGTCCCTCGGGACTGGAAGGTTAAGTCTAACGCTGAAGGACTTAACCTGGCAGCAACAAGTCCCGACCAGAAAGTGATTTTGACTGTGAATATCTCCACTTCGGATGTGAGCCTGCAAGAGTTTTTCCAAGGGGGTTTGGACATTCTGGAAAAAACGGTTAAAGGCTACTCCAAAATCGAAACCGGCGAAACACACTTAGATGGAGTTCCAGCTAATTGGGTGATCCATAGCGCTGTCATGGCTGACGGAATCATGGTGAACTGGGAATTTTTCCTCATCAAAGACAACTACGCCTATCTCATTACCGTTTCCAGCCCGGCAGAGGACTTTGCTGCCAACCGAGAGAATATTTTGAAGCTGGTGAACACGTTCAAGTTTGTTCCATGAGCCGTTCACCAAAGTTAGTTTAGAGGTACGTATGTTAAAGCAGTTCATCCTCGCATTATCTTTATCAAGCTTGATTGGAGTGACTTCCATCGAGGCTGTCCAACAACTTAATCTCATGAAAGATGCGGAAATTTCGACGCTCTCTCCTTTTGTCAATTCGCAGAAAGGGTATCAAATCTCGCTTCCTTCCGCATGGGATCGCAAACAAAATGAAGGAGAAGGGATTGATATTTTTTCAGTAAATTTGAAAACGGGGCAAAGTGTCAGCGTCATCGTGAGTGACAAAATCGATATCCAGAACTTGAATCAATTTGTTGACGACAGCTTAAAGGAATTGAAAGTTTCCACAGAAGAATTCCACCTGATCGATCGGGGAACCGCCAAATTAGATGGCAAAGATAGTGAGTGGATTTTGTATACAGGAGCGCTCTCTCAAAACCGCGGCAAAATTTTGCAATATTTGATTTCATCGAACCAACGGCTCTACATTTTGACTTTTGGCTCCCTTGAAGAAGATTTTGATATTTCCAGACCGATCTTTGATGAGATTGCCCAATCATTTCGCTTTGTCGATCATTAAACAATACAAAGCTGGCATCAAATCTAACAGGATAGGCGATCCTGCCTATCTTGTTATCTATGTTAACCCAGCACAGCGGGGATGACAAACCAAAACCCGCCGAAAATCAAAAGCAACGAAAGCAGATCCACAGTAAGTCCTGAAATAAACATATCGCGGCTGCTAAATGCGCCGGTTCCATAAGCTAATGCATTCGGCGGGGATGAAATGGGAAACATCAATCCCATGGAACTGGCAAGCGTGACCGTTATCGCTAGCATCACCGTATTCTCCCCAGGAATGCTTAAAGCCAGCGGAAGGATCAACGCAGCTGTCGTGGTGTTGCTCATCACAGTGGAGCAGAGAAAAGCGACCATACTAAAAATGATCACCAGCAAAACCCCTGTATAAGCAAAGATTGGCAAGTTAATCATCCATTTGCCTAATCCGGTCTGGTCGACCGCAAGTCCCAAGGCAAGACCGCCCCACATCAAAATCAAGATATCCCAATCGATACGCTTAAGGTCCTCCCGATTCAAAAACCCGGTTGTGGTCAGGATAGCAGCGCCCATTAACGCAACAACTGCCTCAGGAATTCCGGTCCATGATGAAGTCACAAATAACACAATGACACTCAGGCTGATGGCGGCGATCCACGTTCCGTTCCGGTCTAGCGGACTAGCTTTAATCGATTGGGTTTCGACCCTTTTAGAATGAGTCGGGAACAGGTAGCGCAATACTAAGCTCGCCATAAAAATTCTGATCGCGACCAGCGGCACACAAATCAGCATCCACTTAAAAAATGAGATGTCGATCCCCTTCTGTTCCAACAAACCCATCACGATCGCGTTGGGCGGCGATGCGATCGGTGTTCCTGTCCCAGAAATGCTGGCTGCAAAAGGAATGGCTAGCGCAATGCATTTTTTAAACGACGGCTCGATCTGTTCTTCACGGAGAAACGGTTGGATAATCGCCAGCATAATCACCGCGGTGGCTGTATTGGAAAACCATAATCCAATAAATGCAGTCGTGATCATGATCCCGATGAGCAGCGAATAGGGGCGTTGTCCAAAATAAGATAAGATCTTGTGAGCGATATAATTGTCCAAACGGTATTTGCTGATGGCCGCCGCTAAAACGAACCCGCCAAAAAAGAGGATAATGACCGGATCGGCGAACGGCGTTAAAAAGAGGGTATAGTTGGCGTGAGGCAATAAACCTTCTGGGACAGCAAGAGAAAATGTCAGGACAATGATGATTAACAAAGAAGTGGCATAAAGGGGAAATAACTCAAAAACCCAAAAAACGGCTGAAGCAGTGACTATCGCTGCTGCCCGGCGGGCCGGTTCAGGGCAGCTTGCAGGCAGGAATAAATAGGTCAATAGCGCCAACCCCAAGCCCAACACAAAAATTAGAAATTTGGTTCGCCACTTCGACGGCCAAAAGACCGTTTCCTTTAAATCCGCAACCATCGTTACTCCATACCTGAAAAAACTGATGCGCGTGTGACTTCCATAACTTATCCCTCCTTCAAGCAAAGCTTAGCTCAGCGGGAAATTGCAATCATCCATTTTGAAAGGACGAGAGAGAAGATTTGCGAATCCGGTTCTGAAGCAATTTGACTCCAATCACAGAAAAGTAAATTCCTGTGATTAAGCTCACTGTCACCCCGCCCGTCGAAAGCGGCTGATCGGTGACGGTTAAGATGTGGCGAGAAAGAGCCACCCCGCAAAAGGCAGCGACCACTCCAAGCCCAACGGCTAAGAAAAGTAATTTTTTAAAGTCGTGAGTCAATAACCGCGCTGTCAAAACCGGCCCCGTTAAAAATGCCAGCACCATCAACACCCCCACCGCGCGAAAGGCAACGACAGCCGTTGCGGAAAAGAGGGTCATTAAAAGATAGTTATAAAATGGAGCAGAAAATCCGAGCGCGCTCGCCAAGTGGGGATCAAATGTCGTCATTTTAAGTTCTTTGAAAAACAGGAAAATCACTCCGACATTCAATCCTAAAATCAGCAGCACCAGTTTGCAATCGTCGATATGCAGCGCATCGACATTACCCATCACCGCCTCCGTTCCAATATGCGCATCACGGGTCAGCAACGTCACTAACACCACCCCTAAAGCAAACAGGGTAGTAAAGACCAATCCCGTACTTGCATCCGCTTGCAGACGCACCGTTTTGGTCAAAAATTCAGTCAGAAAAGCAGTGCAGACCCCCATCACTAAAGAGGCGATCAACAAACTTTTGATGCTTAACACTCCGCCATGTTCCTCACCTGAGACATCCGCCGCCAAATGCACTAAAACGACGTATGCGATCACAATACCCAACAAAATCGTGTGGGAAATCGCGTTGGCCAACATAGTCATCCGTCTAAGAACAAGAAAACAACCTACCAACGCCGCGGCGGCTGCGACGCCACATAAGACCACCACCTGCACTTCATCTGGAGCGAGAGCGTTCCAGGGCAGTTGCCCGGTCAACAGCAGCGTAAGCCGTTTGAGGAACACCCAGAAAAATTCAAAGAAGGTCGTATCAAAATAAGGATTTTTATCCATGCGTTTCCTCCGCCGGCGGGATCGGCTGCTGATGCGGGTCATGGGTCGGATCGTTCAAGAGGATAGTCAGCTTTGCTTCCAGTTCTGGCGTGATGATATGTTCCATTTCTTCCGCGCTGCGGTGGACCCGTTCGGCTCCGACTCCCAAATAATCAGCCAAATATACTTCCCATAACCGATGCAGGCGAACCGTACGAGCTGCTTTTTGAAATCCTTTGGGGGTCAAGCAATACGATCCATCTTTAAACCGCTCGATCCACCCCTGCCGGGCCAATTGCCTTAAAACAAACCGCAGGTACCAGTCCGATCCGCTCTGATATTGGATGATTTGATGCAAGGGCAAGACCGCGTCCGGCCCAAACCGCCACATTGCCTTGAGTAAATTTTCTGAGACGCATTGATGCCTAAAGCGGGACATCCGGAACAGCCGGACAATCAGTCCCCGTTCCGGCGCAAACAATAAGGAAAACACACAGATGGCAGCCGCGACCAGCACGATCATCGGTCCCGTTGGCAACGATAAACGGGTGTCGGGATAATGACGTTCCAACCATTGCCCAAGTTCAACCGAAAGGACATTGCCAAAGAAACCGCTGGCGAGGCCGAAGAGGGCGGCCAGGACAAACATTTTAAATAGATGGTGTGTGTATTGGCGAGCTGCAACAGCGGGAGCGATCAGCATGGCCGACATCAGTACTACCCCAACCGAGCGAATGCCAACAACAACAGCTAAGACAATCGCAAAAAAAACCAGGGTATCGATTAAATGAACCGGCAAACCCAGCGTGGTTGCGTAATTGCGGTCCAGCGTAACCGTTTGGAGCTCTTTATAGGTCAAAACAATAAAAGCAATCAGCAACAGCGACATGGTCCCATAGATCAAAATATGGATATCGGTCATGGTGGCCGCTTGGCCATAGAGATAGACCAGCGTTTGCTTGTAGAGTTGTGTGTGGGAGAACTGCACTCGACTCGCCAAAGTCAATCCGATCCCAAAAAAGGCGGACAAGATAAAGCAGAGGGCTGAATCGCTCGGCACTTTGACTTTACGTTCAAGAAAATGGATCAAATAAAGGCCTAACAAAGCAGTGACAAAAGCCCCGGCCATAATTCCGACGGAGAGCGCAAGTTCCGATTCAGGAGTCACCGAGGGAAGGACGGCTGCAAAAAGCGCTCCGATAATGACACCTGGATAGGTGGAGTGGGATAGGGACTCTCCCAAGAGCGACTGTTTGCGCAAAAACGCAATCACACCCATCAAGGCTGCTGCCAGACACATCAGCATGCACCCTATGGTGGGAGCGCGCAGAACAGGATCGGTAAAATAGGCCCACATGTTTATTGCAACCCGGCAGTTTTATGTTGGGATAGACGCAGCGCTTCATCGAAGAGCGAGTAGCTTTTGCCGTAGGTGATGTTGAGGTTTTTGGGAGTAAACACCTCTTTAACCGGTCCATACGCAACAAGCCGCATGTTCAACAAAATGACCCAATCAAAATAACTCTCCACCGTATTCAAGTCGTGATGCACGACAAAAACAGTTTTCCCCTCTTTGATCAATTCGCGCAAAATATTAACAATGACGATTTCTGTCCCGAGATCCACTGCTGCAAACGGTTCATCCATAAAATAGACGTCTGCACCCTGGATGAGGGCGCGAGCGAGAAATACTCGCTGCTGTTGTCCGCCGGACAACTGGCTGATTTGGCGGTGCACAAAATTACTCATACCGACATGGTCAAGGACCGCGTACGCCGCATCGTAATCCTCTTTGCTGGGCCAGCGGAAGAGCCCTAATTTACCATAGCGGCCCATCACAACCAGATCCAACACCGTGATCGGAAAATCCCAATCGACCGATTCGCGCTGCGGCACATAGGCAATGCGCTGACGGACTTGTTTCAATGGCTGTCCAAAAAATTCTACTTTGCCGGAGAGCGGCGTCAGCAAGTCAAGCGCAGCTTTGATGAAGGTGCTTTTGCCCGCTCCGTTCGGTCCGACGATCCCCACAATCATTCCCGGTGGAATATCTAAAGAGATATCCCATAGAACCGGCGTCTTGTCATAATTGACCGACAGATGCCTGACTGTTAATGCATTTGTTTGCATAGACTTTTTCCTATCATTTTAACGCAAAGATAAATCCGAGTAGCAAAGGAGCAAAGAAATACACTTATGGTTCTTTGCACCTTCGTTTCTTGGTTTTATCTTTGCGTTAAACAATTTGTATGCCTTATTGCATGATGTAGCGGGCGATTACGATTGCATTATGGCTGACCATCTCTAAATAAGTGTCGCCGAACGATCCCGGAGGCCCCATCGCATCGCTATATAACGGCTCTTCAGCAATCCGAAGAGTCAACCCTTTCTCCTTAGCGGCCGAAACAATTTTGCGTAACGAATCGCGGCTGACATTGGTTTCCGGAAAGACCACAGTAATCTGATATTTCGATAGATGGTCAATAATCCATTGAATGTCGGCAGTGCTCAACTGGCTTTCGGGAGCCAACCCTTCAGGCGCCGCAAAGCGGTTCTGCCATTGCTGATCTTCCTCTTGATCATCAGCCAAGTAAGCGCGAGTAAAATAGTTAAAGGCATCATGGCTTGTCACCAAATAACGCTTTTCACTGGGAATTTGCTGGATCAGCAAATAAATCTCTTCATGGGCTTGCGTCATTTTCATTTTTAACAGGTCGCCATTATTCTTAAACTCTTCCGCATGCGCAGGATCTTGCTTGCTCAAGGCTGCCACAATCGGGTCTATGATCCGCACCCACATGGAAATATCCATCCAAATATGGGGATCAGGCTGGCCATTGACATACAAAATCAATTCTGGGTGTTCCTTCAAAATGATATCCCCTAATGCCACTGCTTTAGGGTTGTTTTCTAAATTATACTTCAGACTCGGCCCATGCTCCAACCCCAGCCCGTTTGCAAAAATAACGTCCGCAATTTTAAACTTCTCGTCATCACCCTTTACCAACTGATAGGAATGGGGATCCAAGTCCCCTTTAATCAACACTAACGAATTGACATACTCTCCACCAATCCGCTTCACAATATCATCGATCATCGCGGTTGTGCTTAACACCTTGATCTGCCCAGTCGAAGTCATCCATTGACGCGTCTCGCTGACCTCCTGGCTGCGTGAACAAGCCCATCCTAAGATTAAGCAACAAAATAAAAGTGTTAGGCGCACGGCATTCATCGTTTGTCCCTCAGTTGATAAAGCATGTCATAAGTATAGATCCCATGGGAACAGCCAGATGTATAACGGATCCGCATCGCATATCTTCCAATCGGGATGATTTGGGACGCCCCCACATCTTCCCTGACCGAATGGGGATCCAGCAGCGGCTTACCCGTCATCTCGTCCACACAAGCGGCGCAGGGGCAATGTTTTTGCAAGTCACTTAACCGAAATTCGGTTTCCTGCCCATCAAGCCACTCTATGGTCAAGGTTCTGGGATTTTTTTGATAGAATTTTGAGAGCATCCCCTGTTGCTGGGCGATCCGCTTAATCTCTTCCCCCACTTGTTCCGCTGCATTCCGGAATGTCTGCAAAGTCTCCGGTTGAGCTCCCGATTGCTCCGAAAATAGCGAAATCCCCTGGTCGCCGCTGCGGCTTAGGGCTGGATCAACCGGAATTTGCCCCAGTAAGGGGACTCCATTTTCAGCCGCTAATCGCTCACCCCCCTGACGTCCAAAGAGATATAGCTTTTCGCCTGTCCGCGGCTCCAAAAAGTAACTCATATTTTCAATAATGCCAATGACCGGCACCTTCACTTGATGAAATAGGTGAATCGCCTTACGTACATCCATTAGGGCCACTTCTTGAGGAGTGGTCACCATCACGGCACCGCTTAACCTAGCTTGTTGTGCTAGAGTGAGTTGTACATCTCCAGTTCCAGGGGGAAAATCGATGAGGAGGTAATCTAGGGGTCCCCAATCCACCTGATTTAAAAACTGAGAAATGACCCCATTCGCAATCGGAGCTCTCACAGCCGCCGCTTCGTCTTGCCTGCGGAAGAACCCCATCGAGATCATGGAAATGCCGGCACAGAGGGCGGGGACTAAATTTTTGCCCGCCTGAGCGGGAAGCCGATCTTCCGGCAACATGCGGCGCAAAGAGGGGCCGTAGAGATCGGCATCCAAGATCCCAACCTTTAACCCCTTCTCTTTCAAGGCTAAAGCGATATTTACGGTCACAGTGGACTTCCCGACGCCTCCCTTGCCTGCGGCTATAGCCACGAGATGCTTCACTTGACCGGTTCCGGGGAGAGGCCCTAGAGGCTGCTCTTTAATCAATGGTAAGGGCATAAAAAGATTTTTTTATTTAATTTAGGTTTAGCTACTTATTGAAGTTTAGCTTCAATCGATGCAATAAATTTAGTCCACTATCGTATTCGATTCGGGTGATTCCTTCAATAAAAGATATATAATAAGTAGTTTAAACCCCTGTGGATGAATAATAAATATATTATAAATTAATTAACCGAAGCAAAAATTAGAGGGTTTTATGTAAGAAATTGAAAAAGTGTTTAAACTTGATAATTTAACTTGCAGAAAAATCAAAAAATGTATAAATTTCGAAATAATTAATAAAGAAAAAGAGCTAATAACTCTTTTTTGAGTGAGTTTCACACAAACGGAATGATTGACAATCATTAAACCAAAAGTGAACAGAATGACAAAAGAAAAACTCCCTCACAATGATTTTACAAAAGATAAATCTAAAACCAAGGTAGGTTATAAAATGAGTACTGCAAGCGAAAAGTTTTCAAAGCAAGAAGCTAAAGAACTCGAGCAGCTTATTCAAAAAGCAATTCATAAAGTTGGCGGCCGTAAAGAGAATGATATCTGCCGTTATCTTCCCATTGGCTCTGGCGGATACATGCACCATTTTACTCTCCGTAAAATGAAGCATCAAAATCCTCACCACTTGAATGAACTGATCACGAAATACATCGTCAATACAGACAGACCGCAAACAGTTCCCCCAAAACAACGCGCAGCCCGCGGGTCACGCAAGCGCAGAGACCAAATCGCGTTTACGAAACAAGATTTGGAAAGAATGCTGCACATGGCACGTATGGCCGGCGATAAAGATATGATCCGCAAATTGACACCGCGCAAAGATTTACGTACAATTAAGCGCGAGCTGATCTCCTCGATCCGCCATGGCCGCGTGGAGCCAGAACTCTGGAACTCCTACGTTGAAGCGATCACCAATCAAAACGCCTTTGCTAACGCTCAAGCGACCGCTCCTGCATCATTCTAATTCTGTTAGTTAGCAATAAAAGTTACCCGGTTTTTGTGCACACAAAAACCGGGTTTTTTTATTTGAGGAACACGACCAGGACATTCACGACAAGAATTGTCCTGGATGTCCTCTCCTATTAACCTAACTCGGAGTTAATAACTGCTCCCCCATAAATTGATCGATCATTCCGGGAAATTCTTTCTCAAGATCCTCCTCGAGTTTATTGAACGCTGCAAACTCAATGATCGAAATAAAATTGACTGTATTTTTTACTCCAAGAACATCCAACATCGACTTAAGAGTTGTGCCGGGAACATCCACTTCCTTGACAATCAGAGTCATGATGAGTGTTGCTAAAGCACGAATACGATCGGTTAATGCGTTCACATTTTCTTCAATGACATATTGTTTAAAAACGTGCTTAAAAAAGGGAATGACTTGATCTTGGTTTTCGGGATAGGGGATTGTTTTTGAATCAAACACCAGACAAATGCGTATAAATGTCTTGATCACCTTTATTTTGAGCTGATCTGTTTTAGCATGCACAGCAATGAGAGCGCTGGGCTGTATCACCTCGGAACCTGAAAGAGAACCCATTGCAACATCCATAGTCCCTCCTTCGTACTCCTCACCATAAGCTTTACCCAATGTGGAGTCAATACATTAGGAATCCTCAGCCAATGCACGAATTTGCTGCTGAGTATAAACGGTTCCAGTGGTAGCGATCGTTCGCAACCTTCCCGATTGCGTTCGGGCAAAAGCAGCGATCATCTCTTGGGTGAGTCCCAGGCAATCCATTAACTCCACATGTTCTAAAGAAGTTGCGTGCGGACCGAGTTGAATCAACATATTAAGCGTGATCGGATTAGAGGAAAAATCCCACTCTCTGACGGATGAAAGATAAGGAATCCATTCATTCCACTCCGCCTCAAGGGAGGATAATAAATCAGAACAGGATAACTTGGTTAACCGGACAGAGGACTGAAGGATGGCAGCGAGATCTCGCGCCACCACCTTCGTGCCGCTGACATTTAGATTCTCAAGGAACAAATCAGCCAATGCTTGAAAGCCTTTCGTGGTGATTTGTTTACATCCTTCTAATTCTAAATCGCATAAATAATGACAGCTTTTCAAATGCGCGAGTCCGTCATCGGAAAATGTTGTGCATTCGGAAAGATCTAATGCCTTTAAAAAACGGCAATGTTTGCCGATTCCGGCTAGCGACTTATCGGTAATCTCGGCCTCGATCAACTCAAGATCGATCAGATAGGGGGAGGCTTGAAGGATTGCCTCAAGCTCCTGATCCGTCACACCGCAGCCGTTTAATGCGATCGACGTTAATCCTAGATTAGACCTGAGCAACGCAGGAATCACCGCGCCAATTCCAGGAGAGTCTTGGATATCGATCCGATCTAGCAGCGGTAAATAGGCAGCAACGAGTTCAATGATTTCCGGAGGAGATTCATCTGGCGCTGTAAACGAACTGACTTTAGGCGTACATTTCAAAATTTGTTCAACGTAACAGATAAGATTTTCTGTTTCATCAGGTCCAAACAAATGAGATAAATCGGAAAGATCCAATTCGGTTAATACCCCAAGCTTGTCTTTAAACTGCCACGGCTCTTCAAGGGCAGTGAAATTGATAAAAGGATATTCGACCATGTGTGGACACCGCCCTAGGAAGTACAGGATCGTGTGGGCTTTATCTGATTGCGTCGCCTCTTGATCAAACTGAGAATCGTCCCATCTAATATGGGTCAATTGGGGAGCACTCTCCGCAATCCGTCTGAGAGATCCTCCCGATAATTCCCGAATCCCATTTAGATAGAGCTTTTCAAGGGTTGATAGGGCGGGTTCTTTTTCTTCTTTATCTGCTTTTTCCGAAAATAAGCTGAGCAAGCCCCGTTCGGTAATATGAAGACAGCCGTTTAAATTGAGTGTAGCCAGATCGCTTAATCGCCGGATTGAAGAAAGCAACGCATCCGTAATCGGAACTGCGTTTAGGCAAAGTTTGCGTAATCCAGAACAGCTTTCGATCACAGGGATCACTCCAGCATCGGTCACACGCGAGGTATGGAGACATTTAAAAACTCTCAATAAAGGACACCGCTTTGCCAGCTGGATCAAATCCCTATCGGTCACCCCACCTGTTTTCCCATCGCACGCATCTAAGGTTAACGCAAGAAGACCGGACGGCAAACTTAGGGTAAGTTGGGGAAAATAGAAAGCTGATGAAAGAATCAGAGATTGGAGCCCACTCAGTTGCTTCAACATGTCCAAGATGGGCTGAAGATCCTGAGGGACTATAGGTAGAATCAATTCACGCAGATTCGGGCATAGAGCCGCTATTTGCTTATACTCGTGGGGTTTAAACACCGTAAACTCTAAATTTAGGCTCACTAAACGGGAGTGTAGAAAAGGTTTTAAGCGATCAAACTTAAGGGGCTGTACGTGACCATTTAAGACATTTATCAACTCGATCGCTGTCACATCTGCCGCCATCCCATCAATTTCAGGGGGGATGGAGCGCCCCGGGTACGCGACAATCGTTGCTTCAATGCGGCTTTGAGCATAGTAAAAACAAATTCCATACCGCCGGAATTGATCATTCGCGCGGATGCATCTTCCATAATTATAAAAAGGGAATAGTCCGGGACTCGACTGAATCAGCCGATGTAAAATTTGTAAGTGGGTAGGGAGAATGGCATCATAATGCTGCAGGACTGCCTGCTGACATAATAATTTTAATGAATGCACCTTATAAGGAATATTTAACACATCTAACGCTTTGGCCACACCAGCTTCCTCTTCTTGATTTAAGGAAACGGGTTCAAGTCCACTCTTGACGAGTGGAATTTGGGAAAGGGCAGGCTCCCCCGTTCGATTCACTTCCATATTCAAAATCCTTTTATGAAGGAGTCCCTAGGATAATATTACATATTTGCTTAAATACTATACTTTTAGATCTATTTTCTCATCCACACCGCGTCCGCAATTCACTTGCAAAAAATCGCTTCCTTTGTCAACATAAACGTTCGCTGCAATTATTTTTCTAAACTTTGAACTATTTGAGGTACAACTTTATGTCAACTGAAGCCAAGGAATTTGGCAAGTGGCGGTCGCTACTTTGGCCGATACACGCATTCGAGCTAAAGAAGCTATTGCCCATGCTCCTGCTCTTCTTTTTCATCAGCTTTAACTACACCATTCTTCGCGACACGAAAGACTCGCTACTGGATCCAAAGACCCGTGCGGCAACAATCGTCTTCTTGAAGTTCTGGGGCGTTGTTCCAGCTGCGTTCTTGTTTTTGATTATCTTTTCAAAGCTGTCAAACATGTTGAGCAAGGAAGCCTTATTCTACTCTGTGATCGCTCCCTTCCTTATCTTCTTTGGCTTATACGCCTTTTATATCTACCCCAACCGCGAGTGGCTGCATCCAACTACCAGCGCTGACTGGTTGGAAGCGACCTTCAACCGTGAAGGGTTTAAAGGATTAATCGCCTGCTACCGCTACTGGACCTTCTCAGCCTTTTATATCTTGTCTGAATTGTGGGGCAGCGTCGTCTTGTCCCTGATGTTCTGGGGTTTTGCTAACGACATCACCCGCGTCACCGAAGCTAAACGCTTCTATAGCTTATTCGGTATCGGCGCAAACGTCGCCTTGCTGTTCTCCGGCGAAACGATCGTTCAATTCTCTGACATCCGCAAATATGTTCCTGAAGGAGTCGATCCTTGGGGGATGACCTTGAAATACCTGATGTCCGTCGTCGTGGTTTTCGGGCTTTTCGTCATGGCCATCTACTGGTGGATGAACCGCAACGTCTTGACCGACCCGCGCTTCTACGACCAAGCGGAAAAGACTAAAATGAAAAAAGAGAAGCCAAAGATGGGTATTTTCGAAAGCTTCTCCTACCTCGTCAAATCTAAATACCTGTTCTGCTTAGCAGTGATCGTGATGGCATACGGGATTTCGATCAACCTCGTTGAAGTCACCTGGAAAGACCAGTTAACTCAACAGTTCCCAGATAAAAACGACTATAACGCGTTTATGGGCCGTTTCTCCCAATTTACCGGTATCGTCACCATCCTCATGATGCTGTTCCTTGGCGGTAACTTGATCCGGATGAAAGGGTGGAAATTCTCCGCCCTGGTCACGCCAACTGTCTTGTTGATCACAGGGGTGGCATTCTTCGCCTTCATCATCTTCCGCGACAGATGGGAAAACATCATCTTCAGCACTTTCGGCACCACAACCTTGTGGATGGCGGTCTTGTTCGGCATGGCTCAGAACATTATGAGCAAATCGTGCAAGTACTCGCTCTTCGACCCGACAAAAGAGATGGCTTACATCCCGCTTGACCAAGAACAAAAAGTTAAAGGTAAAGCGGCAGTTGACGTCGTGGGCGCGCGCCTCGGTAAGTCCGGCGGCTCCATGATCCAGCAAGGCTTGATCGTCTACTTCGGCACCGTGGCTGCGTACACCCCGTACGTTGCCGGCGCGCTGTTGGTTTGCATCATCGCCTGGATGTACACGGTTACTGTGTTGAACAAGCAGTTCTTAAACTTAACCGCTTCTAAGAACCCAAGCCCAACACCAGCTAAAGCGTAATCGGTGTTCTCGCACTAAAACCCCCGCAGGACACCCTGCGGGGGTTTTTTGCTATCCGCATCCGCATTAATCTTCTTATACCGAATTTTTCGCACTCGAGCCCGTACCTGTGCCCGATCCAATTCCAACTGCCTTTCCATATCAATCCTTATTCCGAATTCATCAACATCCACATTAAATCGTTATGTATTTTCTGATTCGGATCGGGTACGGGCGCGGGCACGAAAAATTCGGAATAAGAACTTAAGACAGATAAGTTTTAAAACATTTTTTTACCTTTCTTATTCCCCCACTCTGCTCTTTACAAGATGCTGGGGCCATGCTATGATTCTTGATTATATTTTCTTGAGACAATCCCCTAAAGGAGCACCCATGGAGAAACAGAAACCCTGGCAGTTCTGGCTTATCGTCGTCGTCATTTTCCTAACACTATTCAATATCCTTCCGACTGTTTTTTACTACGCTAAACCCTTGAAATCACCTATCGATGCTGAACGCGCTAAAACCGTCCAATATGAAATTGTCAATCGAGTCAACGCTCTTGAAGAGAGTTCCTCAGAATGGCTGCAATCGTATACCCGTCTGCTTGGGATCAAACCCGAGTCGATTGCCTTAAAAAAAGAAGACCCCCGCCTGATCGAAGTGACATTCAGCTCCGCTGAAGATGCGGACCGCCTGCGCAAATTCCTGCCGCGCGCCGGAATGCTGATCCCCTTCGTGCCGGCCCAATTGCAAGTGCTGCCGACGATTGGCAAAGAACAGCCGAATGTTGTTACCGTCATCCGCAATATCGGAACTCGTTTGGATGAAAACGACAGCGGCAAACTCTTCACCTATTCACCCTTGATGACGGAAGAGCGGAAGATCACTCCTTTCTATCAAGAGATCGTGAATGACCGCGCCATCGAATTGGCCTTAGGAATAGCTGGAACCAGTCCAAATGCACGCCAAGTGGCGGCGCTTGTGTCCGCTCCTGAAAGTGCCCAAGCGGACGAGCAAGCAGTTTCCCTAGCCCGCGACATCCTCGATGCGCAAAAGGCGCTCGGAAAAAATCCCGCAATCCTCAAGCGCTACTATGGCAGCTACACGCAAATCGACCATCCTGACCGGGACAACCTCATCAACAAGTTGATTGCCCGCCTGGAAACCACCAAAACTCGTTTGGAAACACAAGCGAAGCAGCTGAGCGAAGAAGAAAACAAACTGAAAGCGCAAGGTTCGTTGCAAGACACCTCAAAAACGGAAGCTATTAGCTCTTTAGGCAAACAGCAAGCCAGCTTGGATGCCGCTTTGTCAGTGGTGAAAAAGAACCTCGCGGACTTCAAAGCCGGCAAGAAGCCGCTGACGCGCGATGACTTGGCCAAAGCTTTGAACAAGGGCTTCCAAACAGTCGACACACGCGATTACGTCCAAAAGGTTGACCTTGCAAGCTATAATCCGCTAATCAAAGGGATGCATATCGATTGGGCAGACAACCAAATCGTCTTTATCTTATACGAGGATGTGCAGAAAGTCCGCACCACCGTTGACAACACGGAAGCCGCTGCCCTCGCACAAGAAAAGCTCAATCAGCTGATCATCAATGAACTTGCCCGCATCGCCCGCTTGAATGATGAAAACATTCAAACCATCGGCGATAATTACGGAGTCAACCTCACGAAATTGACCAACGCCAAAAGCGTCTTGGCTTTCAATTTAGGGTACTTGGCAGAGAAAGGCAGCGAACAGCTAAAAGAGCGTCTCGCTTCAACCTGGCAGCCTAAGCATGGGGATTTAGCCCGTCCTGTGTTCCCGCTCCGTTCTTACCAAGATTTTAAGAAAGAGAATCTCGAGAATCAACGGTTGGGTTTAGTGGTGTATGCTCCGGCAGCCACCCCCAACATGCAACCGCCAGAAGGGTTTAAGAAAAGCTCGATCTATGTGATTGCCCGCGGTCTGGAAACCATCCTGCAAAAATACCGCGACGTGCCGAACAATGCAGAAGCGCAAACCTTCATGGATGACTTTAATAGCCTGCAGGGGCTACTGCAGCAAAGCGGCTTCATCGGCTATCCAGGTTCCGAATTCGGTTTGGGTTCGGAGTTCCAAAAAGATTATATCTTTGAATTCGACGACTTCTATAGCAACTTGTTGAAAGCAACCCGTGAAGATTTCTATGTGAAGGGCAGCCAACGGTATGCCATCTTAGATTTCACCGATGTGGAACAACGGATCTTAGCGCAAAACAAGATCGATGACCAAGAGCATGAAGATCTGCTCAAATGGCGCGATGAATATAACGCGGCGCAAGTCAGCCAAAACGCGCTTGACCGCTACACCGTTCCTAAGCCAACCAAAAATGCGTTTTTGGACAACCTCCGCTTAAGCACCGTCAAATACTTCCGCGGGGACGACCGTAAAATCTTGAAATGGGGCTTGGACCTTTCCGGCGGTAAAACCGTCAGGATCGGACTGCGCGACCAAAACAACCGTCCGGTCACCAATCCCGAAGATTTAAAGCAGGCGGTCAACGAACTGTATGTCAGAATCAACGCCATGGGCGTGGGTGAACGGACAATCCGGATCGAGAACGAGAACATCATTCTCGAATTCCCCGGTTCGCAAAGCCTTTCGGCCAATGAACTGGTGAAAGCCTCAGCGATGTATTTCCACATCGTCAATGAAAAGTTCACTCCGGCTAACACCGAACTTGGCAAAGCGGTTAACACCTTCCTGCAAGATGTGTGGAACGAAGCAGTCGTCACCAACCGCAAAGATATTGAAGGGATCAACGAGATCGCTTGGCAGCATCTGGGCGGCGACGGCAGCGACGGAGTGATCCGTCCGCGCGGCGAAACAGCCAATATGCTCTATCAGCAAGGGCTGCGCATTGCCAATCCGCGCAACACCACCGCAAGCAACGCGTTTAACGATACGTTGTCGATGATCGCGATGTACCGCGGCGATGAGTTTACCGAATGGCATGGACAATCCCATCCGTTGATCGTTGTCTTCCGCAACTACGCTCTTGAAGGTTCCAGCCTCGAGAATGTACAAGTGGGCTACGATCCTTCCCAAGGGAATATGTTGTCCTTCTCAGTAAAACGTTCTTATGGCTCCAAAGAGCGTGCTTCCAGCCCGCGCGACGAGTTTTACACATGGACCTCGCAGTTTGCGGAAGAAAAAATTGCAGGAACGCCATTAGAAACGTACTCGAATGGACAAGGTTGGCGCATGGCGATCATCCTTAACGATAAGGTGATCAGTGCTCCCTCCTTAAAAGGTGCGCTGCGCGACAACGGAACCATCAGTGGACGGTTTACCCAACGGGAAATCAACCAACTGTCTGCCGACTTGAAAGCGGGATCGCTAAGCTTTACCCCAAAAATCTTGTCAGAACAAAACGTCAGCCCTGAACTGGGTCAATCGGAGCGCACTAAAGGGATCTTTGCTGCTGCACTAGGCATTGTCTTAGTCGTTGCCGCAATGATCGGCTACTACCACTTTGCCGGGATTGTCGCTTCGGTCGCCGTTTTATTCAACTTGCTGATCATGTGGGGGGTATTCCAAAATATCGACGCCGTCCTAACCCTGCCGAGCATCGCCGGTATGGTGCTTGCGTTAGCGATGGGGATCGACGCCAACGTTCTGGTGTTCGAACGGATTCGCGAAGAGTATGCGGTTTCCGGACGGATCGCTTCCGCTATCCAAGCGGGCTATCGCAAAGCGTTCAGCGCGATTTTCGACTCCAACATCACGACCATTATGGCGGCGTTCATCTTGCTGCAATTCGATTCCGGTCCAATCAAAGGGTTTGCCCTGACATTGATCATCGGTATCGTCTCCTCGATGTTCACTTCCCTCTTTATGACGCGCTACTTCTTTGCCGGCTGGGTGAAGAATCCCGCGCATAAGTCGCTTTCTATGTCGAAGTTTTTCAACACGACAAACTTCAACTTCTTGGCTCAGACCAAGAAAGCGGTTGCCATTACGCTTATCGTCATGGCATTGGGAGCCTATACATTCTTCGAACAGCGCAACACCATGTTCGGCATGGATTTCACCGGCGGTTACGCATTAACCGTCAATATGGAAGAGAAGCCAAATACCGACTACCGTACGCAAGCGATCGATGCCTTGCTGGCAGCCGGAGCTTCTACCAACGACATCCAAGTGCGCGAACTGAGCCGTCCGAACCAGCTGAAGATCCAGTTAGGGACAAGCATGGAAGAGAAGGGACATCCGTTCTATCAAATGCCGCTGGAGCTGCCTCCAAGCACCTACACTTATCCTTATCAACAAAACCCCCGTTTGAATTGGATTGTGGAGAGCTTGGCTAAAGAGAAACTCAACATTCAACCCAACCAGCTGCCTACCCTGCAGAACGACTGGACGGTGATGAGCGGACAACTCTCGGATGCGATGCGTAACAACGCGCTGATCGCCTTAGCCTTGGCGCTCGTCGGAATCTTGATTTATATCACCTTCCGCTTCGAGTTTAAATTCGCCATCGCAGCGGTCATTGGTCTGGTTCACGACTTGATTATCACACTCGGAATTGCCGCGATTTTCCATAAACTCGGGTTCCCGGTCCAAATTGATCTTCAAGTGATCGGAGCGATCATGACAATCATCGGTTACTCGTTGAACGACACGATCATTGTCTTTGACCGGATCCGAGAAGACCTGCACCTGTATCGCAAGATGCAGTTTGCCGATATCATCAACTTGGCTTTGAACGCGACCCTGTCACGTACGATCATGACGGTGGGAACGACCCTGCTAGTTCTCCTCGCCTTAGTATTCTTCGGCGGAGCCAGCATCTTCGGGTTCTCGCTCGTAATGACGATTGGTATCCTCGTCGGAACCTTCTCTTCTCTGTTCATCGCAGCCCCCGTGCTACTCTTCTTCCATAACCGAGAAGTGGAAGCTGCCGAGCAGGCGACTTCCAGATCGTAGAAGGAAGGAAAGGGCTTTGCCCTCTCCTTCACCTCTCCCATCAAGGGGCCCTAGGCCCCTTGAAACCCCTAAGTTTTTGTTTTATTCTTAAAAATCCTAGAAGCGTTTACGGGGATTTTCTTTAGAAGAATTTTTTAATTTTGGCACCGCGCGAGCGCCATTATGGTATAGCATCGATAGACAGCAAGCTTCTTAAAGTAGAGGCAACAGATAAACGTAAGCTATTGTATTATAAAGATTTATAAATTATCTTCTATTCCATTTAATGCAATAACTCAGTTAAAAATTAGAACAGGATCTGCTCAAATAATTTATTATTAAATACATGGATTACTTTCTAGATAGTATTTTTCTTCGTCAGTATAGAAGCCCCATTAGGACAGAACTCTTCCCTGGAAAGCATATCAATGCTATAGTGCGCATAATATTTAGGTTGAGGGGGTAATAATGTTCCAGCAGCATGGGACGGAGGATCCATTATGGATTTATCCGAAGTTGGATCCGGTGTGGAAAGAGGCAATCATTAAAGAGTTTAAGATCCATCCGGTCACCGCGCAGATCTTAGTTTCGCGCGGGTTCAAGACGTTTGAGGAAATTCACAGCTTCTTGTATGCCAAGCTGCCCGATTTGCATGATCCTTTTCTCTTTGCCGAAATGCCACAAGCAGTCGACCGGGTCTTACGCGCCGTTAAGAATGGAGAAAATATTTTAATTTATGGCGACAACGACGTCGATGGAATGTCCGGGACAGCTCTGCTAGTAGAATTTTTGCAGTATATTGAGGCAAACGTCTTTTATTACGTCTCCCATCCAGGATCGCACCGCCAAGCCGTGATTGTGGAGGCCCTGGAGTATGCGATCCAGAATCAGTGCAAACTCTTGATTACGGTGGACTGCGGAATTACGGCAGCGGCCGAGATCGCTAAGTTTGTCGAATGCGGCATCGATGTGATCGTCACCGACCACCATGAACCGACTGACAAAATCCCCCATTGCGTCGCGACCTTAAATCCGAAATTAGTGAATAATCCGTATCCCAACCGCCACTTGACGGGCGTAGGGGTGGCTTTCAAACTTGCCCATGCCGTGACGAACCAAATGGTCAGCGAGGGAACGATTTCCTCCAAAAAAATCGACTTGAAACGGTATTTGGATTTGGTTGCGTTAGGAACCATCTCGGATATGGGGGTGCTGCAGGGAGAAAACCGGATTCTCGTGCACTATGGGCTCCGGCAGCTGCGGAAGACCAAACGGATCGGACTGGTCAAACTGGTAAACGTCTGCGAATTGGATATCAACGAAATCAACACCTTCAATATCGCGTCCAAGATTGCTCCGCGCTTGAATAGTTTGGGAAGAATTGCCGACCCGCAAAAAGGGGTGCAGCTTCTCTTGATCCGAAATGTGGCTGCGGCTGAAAAACTGGCCGTAGAACTCGATTTGAACAATATTGAGCGGCAGCGGATTGAACGGACGATGACCGCCGATGTGGAATTAATGATCCGCAACCAGCCAGAAATTTTAAAAGATAAAGCGCTGATCCTCTCTTCCGATAAATGGCACCCGGGCGTCATTGCGATTTTGTCCACCCGCATTTCCAAACAATGCAACCGCCCCACCTTTATGATTGCGGTGGTGGATGGCATCGGCAAAGGTTCTGGACGTTCTATCCCGGAATTCCCCCTCTTACCGGCTTTAAAAGATGTCGCGGATTTATTAGAAAATTTTGGCGGACATGATTTTGCCGCCGGCTTGACCATCAAAGAACAAAATATCCCCGAATTTAAACGCCGCTTTATCCAAATCGCCAACTCGAAGCTGCTCGAACACGATATCATGACCAAACTGAATTTGGATGCGGAAATTAAATTTCACGAGCTGACGTTCGATTTCATGGAATCGATCCGGTTGCTTGAGCCGTTTGGAAACGAAAACCCGCCGCCGATTCTTTATACTGAAGCGATGCAAGCATGGCCTCCAAAAGTGATTGGAAAACGCCATTTGCGTTTATATTTGCAACAAGCAGCCGACAAGCAGCAAGGTGAACGGCTCATCGAAGGGATTGCCCTTGAAAAAGCGGCCAGCAGCTCACGCCTGCGCAAAAAAGACCTTACGCTATTAGTTGCCTTTACTCCCCAAGTCGACGTGTTCCAAAATAAATCGTGCATCCAGTTATTGGTACGCGATTTCAAAATCAAAAATGAACATGCGGAATCAGTCGACCTATTTAAAATTCCAACCACCCCAAACTTTCCGAATGCCTCAAACGCATGAGATCATCCAAGGCACGGTTGTTTCCCTAGCGTTTGGAGGAAACGGGATTGTGCGGCAGGATGGCATGGTCATCTTTATTCCGTTTACCGCTCCCGGCGATGTCGTCAAGGCCCGCATTGTCCAACTTAAAAAAAATCATGCAGTGGCAGAACTTGTTGAAGTCCTGACCCCTTCTTCCGACCGCGTCCGACCGCGCTGCCCTTATTTTGGTTCGTGCGGAGGGTGCCAGCTGCAGCATCTTAATCCCTCAGCCCAGCTGACGTATAAACGTCAGGCCATTATCGACGCACTGCAGCGGGTTGGAGGAATCACAAACTCAATGGATGTTCGCGTCGAACCCGCAGACCCCGTCTGGTTTTACCGCAAACATGTCCTGCTGCACCTTCGTTGGGACCCTGGAGGATTAAAAATAGGCTATGTGGGCGTTGACAACCAGACTGTGCTGGAAATCAGGGAATGCCCGATTTTTACGGAACAGGCGCCAGAGGTATTTGCGGATTTGCGTAAAACAATCACTGAGTTAAATCTGCCTCCACGAATAGATGGAAAGGCTACTATCATCAAATCCGGTGACCGCTTCATTGCCGATCTCCATTTCGAACGGGATTTTAAATGGCGCGAACCTGGGCTTGGCCCGCTCTGGCAAGGAGTACGAATTTCTTCACCACGCAAAGAAATGGTTTATGGTTCTGTCGTCCATGAAATCACTTTTGGCAGTATCCGGATGCAGGTTACTCCAGGTGTCTTTTTACAAAATCATCCGAGCCAAAGCGCTAAAATCTATCAAGCTATTGCCGATAAGATCGGAAAAAGCGCTTCAGGCAACATTTTAGATGTGTATTGCGGGATTGGAATCTTAACCCTGGCATTAGCTCAATACGGCATGACAGTGGCAGGAATAGAAAGCAATCCTCGTTCAATTGAACTAGCCCGTGAAAATGCGTACTTGAATGGCATTAGCCATGCTGATTTTTATACCGGACAAGCGGAAGATCTTTTGCCAAAACTATTAGAACATTATCGCCCCCATACTGTGATTGTGAATCCGCCCCGTACAGGATTGGATGAGCGGGTCATCACGGAATTGTTGCAATCGGACACAAAACAGGTTTTTTATGTTTCCTGCATGCCGGCAACACTTGCGCGCGACTTAAAACGTTTAAGTGAAAAATATCATCTGGCAGAATGTTGTGGATTCGATATGTTTCCGCAAACTGCTCATGTGGAGACTTTAGTCAGGTTGGAAAAAAGATAGGATCAGGACACACACGACATACAGGACTCACAGGACCCATTAAAGTCCTGTACGTCCTGTGTGTCTTGTTTGTCCTGTGTCCTGTTGCTTAAACCGCTTGGTCTTTATTACGGTTTTTCTTAGCCAAGTAATTTTCTTGGTATTCTCTGAGATCGTCAGCGTGGATGACCCAAGCCGCACCTTTACGGTGAGCTTTCAACATCCCAACGCGAGTTGCGTAGTAGATCTTCTGGGCTGGAACGCTCAACATCTCCGCAACTTGACCCACTGAATAAAAACCTTTCAGATTGTCAAACAGCAATTCGCCATTGAAGGTTGACTTGGTACGCGAGTACTTGCTCTTGCGATACTCTTCCAAATCATCCAAATGGATTTGCCAACGGGAGGTTTCTTTAACGGCTTTAAGCTTGTTAAGCTTAATAGCAACGTAAATAGCCTGACGCGTTACGTTGTTAATTTCAGCTGCCTCAGTAATCGAAACGACTTTGATTTGATCCTGAGGGGTTACGCCATCTTCTTTAGTTTTAGGCATGGTAATGTCCTCATTTAGTTAATGTATTATTTATGTTTAAAAACAATATAATTTAATCTTTAGATCTTATATTTAATCATAAAAAAAGGATTATATGCAAGAGATTTTTTACAAAAACTTAAAATTTTATCTGTTAAACCTTCCTTCCCTCTTATTTTGGTCAATTTAGACGGAAAAATAGGTAAAAATAGGCTGATTTCGAGGCGTTTAGTGTTGCCAATTGGAGGACAAATTCAGTAGGATAGAGGTTTATCCCGGGAGATGGTATTTCGATGATGCTGCGTCATATTTTTTGTGTTTTTACACTGATTGCCCTGCCTTTTTTAGGTGAGGCTAAATTACCCGAAATCGATGGTAAAATCGTCAATTCCAAGTTCAATGAAATCATGCGGGCCCACGCCTCCTACAAAAAGTTCACTCCTGAACTTGCCAAACGCTCGCTCGTCAACTTTGCTGAAGAGCTGGATCCCACGAAAACCTACTTTATCGAGTCCGATCTCCAAAAATGGCTAAACCCTTCAGATGAACTCCTGAACGAAATCATCACCGACTTCAACAACAACAGCTTTAAGCAATATGAAGCCATGGCCGCCGTCATGGACACGGCTATTGAACGGCGCCGCGAACTGGACAAGCAAGTCCATAACGATGAATTGCCGACCCGGGTAAACCCGGATGAATTCAAAGACATGAAATGGGCCAAATCGGAGCAAGAGCTGCTGGACCGGCTGATTAAAATCCGAGCGCTGCAAGTGGAAACAACCCAGCGTCTGACTCCAGATTTACGCCAAAAGGCGCTTCAAAGGCTTGACAAACGGCAAGCGAAAACCGAAGAAGATCTCCTCTCAACCGATGCGCCAAAAAAAGAACAGCTAATTTTATCCAAAGTGCTCAAAGCACTAGCCTCATCGCTGGATACCCATACCGCTTATTTTACTCCCGATGAAGCCACCCAATTCATGATCAACGTGCAGCAGCGGCTGTTTGGCATTGGTGCGCAGCTCAGAGATGATTTAAACGGATTTACCGTCATCAAAATCATCGAAGGCGGCCCAGCAGCCAACAGCAAGCAGCTTAAACTAAAAGACCGCATTGTAGCCGTCAACGGCGAGCCGGTCGTCGGGATGGACATTATCGACGCAGTCGATTTAATCCGCGGAGAAGAGAATACGCCGGTCAATCTGACCGTCATTCGCGAAGTGGGAGAAGGAAAAGATAAAAAAGAAGAGATCCATGAAGTCACAATCACCCGTGGCGAAGTGGTTTTAAAAGAATCTCGTTACGAAATTTCGTACGATCCCTATGGAGATGGGGTCATTGCTTACCTCAAACTGTTCTCCTTCTATCAAGATCCAGAAAGCTCTTCTGCCGGTGATCTGACTAATGAACTCGAGAAGTTGAAGTCAGAGCATAAGGTTTTAGGGGTCATCCTCGATCTGCGTTATAATTCGGGCGGCATGCTATCCCAAGCCGTCGCTGTAGCGGGAATGTTCATCACTAAAGGGGTGGTTGTTTCCATCAAAGATGATACCGGAACCGTCCAGCATTTGCGCGATATTGACGGCAAGACCGTCTGGAATGGGCCCTTGATCGTCTTGATTAACCGCGCCAGCGCTTCCGCTTCGGAAATTGTCGCCCAGACACTGCAGGATTACGGTCGGGCGTTAATCGTCGGCGATGACCATAGCTATGGCAAGGGATCGTTCCAAACATTCACCTTGAATGCCGACAAGAAAAACTCGGTTAATTCCCAAGGGGAATATAAGGTCACCCGCGGACGCTACTACACCGTCTCCGGCAAGAGTCCCCAATTAATCGGGGTCATCTCGGATATCGTTGTACCCGGTCCATTAAGCGAGTCGGAAATTGGCGAGAAGTTCGCCAAATACCCCCTCGAAACCGACCACATCAAAGAAAACTTTGAAGATGATCTCATGGATGTGCCCGCTTACCAGCGTGACAAAATCGCGAGCCTCTATAAATTCAACTTGCAGCCAAAAATGACGGTCTATAACAAATATATGGACGCTTTAAAACGAGATAGCAAATATCGTCTAGACCACAATAGCGACTATCAAAACTTTTTAGTGGAGCTGAAGAAAAAAGATATCGATGTGGAGGAGAGCGACGCGCCTCCCACCAATCCTTTCGGTCAGAACGACCTTCAACTGCAAGAAGCCTATAGCATCATGAAAGATCTTATTATCATGATGATGCTAGGAGAACCAAAAGCCGAAGCGTCACCCTTGCCTGCAGCAGGACCGATCTTTAATAAGTAGTTTACCACAGAGACACAGAGGCACAGAGAAAACAAAAAATAACAATGGTGACCTGGTCGCCTACAGTGGTGAATTCAAAAATCAGAACAGTATGTTTAAGAGGTGAGCGGGAAAGAACGACTGCTCAAAAGTCTCATGTTGGGATTGTAGACCAGCAGTTTGAAATGGGAGCGCAAGTAAACATAAATCTTTCCTTCATGGTAGCAGAAGGTATTATGCGTATCCCCTTGCACAACATCGATAAATCCAAACGCTTTTCCGGTAAGAACATTCCAACTGACCACGGCGTGCCCATCAGCTGTGCGTCCAAACAAGACATCCCCGTCCACCCACAATTCACTGATGGATAAGATACGATCATCGCCTGTAGCCAACTTGAGGTTGTCTTTAAAGATGTAAGAAAGCGGTTCAAAATCTTCTCGGATGGGAGCACCATCGAAATAACTGTACCAACGAATGCCTTTGTCTGCGGTATAAATAAATACCCCTCTTGGACCTAAATGATACGCTTTCATGCCGGCCCATTCCGTCGGAATCGTAAAGGTAAATTCGCCATTGCCTGGAGAGATACTCGCCAAACCGCGCTGCTCGTCATTTAAAAATAATTGGCTGCCTTGAACTTGAAGGGATTTAATTTGTGTCCCCGCAAACGCGTGCCTGATCGGCTTAGGTTTAATTTGCCATTCTGGGCTATCCCAAACCGGAACGTTTTTTTTCCTTCCTTCAATGTGCTGTTCGCTGTACTCCCACGCATAGAGGTCCCCGTGCTTTCCAACAAAATAAATTATGTCACCGCGGAATGCCACATCCACCAACTGCGAATTTGTCCGTAGGGTTGCGGTATGCTGATTGGTTTTGGTGTTAAAAATGTACGCCTTATTGGTATCGGTCAGAATGACCACCAACGTACGGGATAACGGCTTAAAGCTGGCCGTCGTAATCTTAGCATCCAAATGGAATCGAAAGAGGAGGTTTTTTTCGTCCTTAGGGTCGTTTTGATAGATCTCAATCAATCGCTCTTTAACCATGAATAAAGCACCGGATTCAGATCTCCAAAATGTGAGGCATGGTTGTTCGCTCGTCACATAAAAAGAGATCCTTTCTGGATTCAGGGCAGGCCGATCATCAATCATCCGTTCTTCCATGTGCGTTGTAGGGGGCCCTTGGCGATAATTGACCACATAAACGGTATACAGCCGGTTCGATACACCGGTCTGGGTGTAGATGGTTTTGACAAGCATCTGCCTAAGCTTTATGAACTCACAGCTAAATGCCGCATGCCGCTGCGAGTGCTGCAAGGTGATTTGTTGCACCGCTGCCCGTTTCCAAATCCCCACACACGGTTCTGTTTTCGTACTTTCAACTTTACAAAAGATGTCAGGCCAATGGTACAACACCACTTCGTGCCAAAGATCGTCCCGCTCAAGAAATCTCCTAAAGGTCTTTGATACGCGCGAAACAATATAGAGCAGCGTTGTTGGCGATACACGGCGTAGGATCATTAAGGCAATTTCAACCGGAACGGAAGGCATACTCCCAAAAAGCGGAGTCGTTTGGACCGGCATCGCCTCACGGCTTCCTTGACGGGAAATCGGCAGGCGCGGCACCTCAAAAGGCTCTGAACAAGGAGCAGAAACAGAACTAAACATAATTAACGATCTAAAAAATTTAGTATCAATCTATTGATTATTTGATTATTAAACGTACCAATATACTTGTTTGAAATTTTATTGTAATCATTATAAAACAAAAATAACCAAAAATCTGAACTTTAAGGGAGACCCTTGTGGAAGGATCACAGCCATTAGCACCTTCTCAGCAGGTCAATCCCACCCTACAACCTCCGATCCCACCTATCCATAAACTTCCCAATGAAATCTTGCTGCTCATATTCAAAATTTTACCCATCACCGAAGTTATAAATACTCTTCCGTTAGTATGCAAGCGCTGGACGCGGTTATCAAGACATGAAATTTTTTGGAGCCAAATCATTCATCACTACTGGCCGATCCAAGCCCCTCAAAACAATTTTTACCGATATGGAGTGCGGTGTTTGCGTTTCCGGGAGATGATCCAAAGCGAACGCACTCCGCAATCCAACCACTGGACGCTTGCTCACCGCAACCGGGGTCCTGAGCTTGTGCATATGGAACAAGACGAGCTCCTAGCCAGCTATGTTACCTATTCAGACGCCGGAACGATCATCGTGCTCCACCAACTGGCAACCGGGGTAGTGACCCGCCGCTTTCACTTAAATCACGTCAATGCCCGCATCGTGATTCTCCGCGGGAATATTTTGGTCGTAGGCGCTTGGGAAGGGTCGATTACCGTTATTGACAAGGCATCCGGAACAGTGAACACGTTCGATCGGATCAAGCAGGAAACTTCGATTGTTTTCCTGGATGTGGTGCATGGAAACCTTCTATTCAGCAGTGAGAATTTTGAACATGAGTGCCAAGTATGGAACTTAAACACGTTATCCCCGGTGGCTGTACTGCGTCACGCCAATCCCATTACCGCTATTACCTTTTTTGAGGATTTCATCATTACTGGAGACAACAGCGGCTTAATTCGCGTGTGGGAAAAGGGTAAAACGATTTTTGAAATCGCAGAACATAAAAAAAAGATCACTTGGCTGAAAGTCAATAATGGGATTCTCTATGCATGCTGCACCGATTTGCGTGCGTGGAGCTTGAATACCGGCAAGGAGTTGTTCGCTGCCCCGGAACATTGGAAAATGAGCTCATCGATCCACTTTGTCGGCAGCAGCGTGTATCATGTGCATAAACACCGGCAAGTCATGCAATCCAATGCCCTCACCGGCGAACTTTTGACCATCTATCACGCTTGCGATACCCATATCCCTTTATTTACTAAAATATACAAATTTTTTTATGGGACTTCGCTCTACTTTACCCATCTTTGGATTCAGAATGACTATCTGATTGGATGGGAGAAAAACCATCATCTTTTAGTCTGCTGGGAGCGTAAAACCGACCAGTGTGCACGTGTCCTGCACCTTCCCTCCGGAACTCAGGTGCATTTCCGGGATTTGAAGATCTATACGCATGATGAAGAAAAGTTTAGGGTCTGTGAGTATAGCCTCACCAAAAAGCTCGGGTCAGAAAATTCCCCTCTCATCATTGATTGATAGTCCACGAAAAGTCTTGGGTATGATATATTTATTTGCAAATCACTTTATTTTTATTGATTTAAGAAAGGAATTCTATGACCGTCCGTGTCCGCATTGCTCCCTCCCCAACCGGCGATCCGCATGTGGGAACCGCCTATATGGCTTTATTCAATCTGATTTTTGCACGCCACCACGGCGGGAAGTTTATCCTGCGGATTGAGGATACCGACCGCACCCGTAGCCGCCCCGAATATGAACAAACTATTTATGAAGCGCTGCGCTGGAGCGGCCTGCATTGGGATGAAGGTCCCGATATCGGTGGGCCGTTCGGTCCCTACCGGCAGTCAGAACGGTTTGAGCTTTATAAAAAACATGCCTACGATCTTTTGAACCAAGGCAAAGCGTACAAATGTTTCTGCACGCCTGAAATCCTGGAAGAGATGCGCCAAGTGATGGCCAAGCAAGGGGGACGGCAAGGGTATGACCGCCGCTGCCGCAATTTAAGCCCGGAAGAGATTGCTAAGCATGAAGCGGCCGGCGAGCCATTCGTCATCCGTTTAAAGGTGCCGCTGAAGGGCGAATGCGTTTACGAAGATGCGATTAAAGGACGGATCTCTGTTCCCTGGGCTGACGTCGACGATCAAGTGCTGTTGAAATCGGATGGGTTTCCCACTTACCACCTCGCGAATGTTGTAGACGACCATTTGATGGAGATCACGCATGTGATCCGCGGCGATGAATGGATGAGCTCCACACCCAAACACATTATGTTGTATGACGCGTTTGGCTGGACCCCGCCGACCTTTATGCATATGCCGCTATTGTTAGGAAAAGATGGCAAAAAATTATCCAAGCGGCGCAACCCCACCTCGATCTTCTACTATCGTGACAGTGGCTATCTGCAAGAAGCGTTCATCAACTTTTTGACGCTGATGGGTTACAGCATGCCAGGCGACCGTGAAGTGTATTCGCTGGATGAGATCATCAAAGAATTCGATTATAAGCGAATCGGCGTGTCCGGGGCTGTGTTTGATGTGCAGAAACTGGATTGGCTGAACCAACAGTATCTGATCAAAAACATCCCTGTAGATCAACTGTGGAACCGCATTCGGGAATGGAGCTTCAACGACGCATTCATGAAAAAGCTGATGCCGCTCTGCCATTCACGCATTAAAACCTTTGGCGATTTCATGGACTTGTGCGGCTTTTTCTTTATCAACCACCTGCATTTGCATCACACGCTTTTTGAAGTCAAAGGATTGACCCATGATCAGGTGTGTTTTGTGCTGCAAGCGATGATCTGGCACATGGATGAAAACGAGAATTGGAATAGCGACGGCGTGAACAACGCCTCACGCGCCGTAGCCGAAGTGTTTGGATTGAATCATAAAAAGGTCATCATGCCTCTGCTATTTGCCAGTTTGATGGGCAAGCACCAAGGGCCGCCGCTCTTTGACTCGGCCGAGCTATTAGGCAAAGATCGGACCCGTGCACGGCTCCTGAAAGCGATCGAATTTTTGGGCGGGATTTCCTCTAAAAAGATGGATCACTTAAAGCATGGCTGGAACGCTAAAGACTGCAAATCGCTGATCGGCGCGATTGAGCCTGCTCATTAACCCTTATAGGTGCGGAATGACGGACATACAAGAATGCTGCAATTTTTTTTGGGACACCCTGGACGGCAAATATGGCTGGCTTGCTGAAGCCATCTTGCTCGTCTCCATGGTATTATTCATTAGTGTGTTTGTCAGATCGCTGTTAAAAAAACTGCACTTTAAGTTTGAGCGGGAACATAAGCCATTCCAAGACACCTTTTGCCGCGCGATCTATAAGCCCCTCAGCTATTACGTGTGGTTTATCGCTATTATCAATTGCGCCGACCTCATCTCTTTACGTGTGAATGGCCAGAATTTTTTCGCCATCGAGCATATGCACCAAATGGTTACCATTGGCGCGATCATTGCTCTTGCTTGGTTTCTAACCCGTTGGAAGAAATTTTTGATTGCCAACCTCGTCGAACGCAGCAAAAAACATGAAATCGCCTTAGATCAAGGGAAAATCGATATCGTTGCCAAAGCCTGGACCATTTTCATCGTCTGCTTTACGATTTTGTTGATCATGGAAGTCACCGAAAGGAATTTCACCACCCTGCTGGCATTTGGGGGGATTGGTGGCTTAGCTTTTGCCTTTGCGTCGCAAGAAATGATTGCCAATTTTTTCGGCAGCTTCATGATCTACGTCACCCGTCCCTTTACGGTAGGCGACTGGGTGAAACTGCCAGAACGGGATGTGGAAGGGCATGTCGAAGAGATCGGATGGTATATGACTCGTGTCCGCACGTTTGAGAAAAGGCCGATTTATGTCCCTAACTCCATCTTTTCGAAAATGGTGTTAGTCACCCCCTCTCGGATGACGCACCGCCAATTTAAAGAGGTGTTCGGCCTGCGTTATGGCGACTACGATGCGGTGCGACCCATTATCACCGAGATCAAAAAAGTTCTTGAAAAACACCCTGAAATCGATCATACATTACGAAAAATGGTCAATTTAGTTGCCTTTGGAGAGTATTCGATCGATATTGAGGTGGACGTGTATATTTCACGGGTAGATTCAGAAGGGTTTGCTGAAATCAAGCAAGAGTTGTTATTCACCATCGCGGACATCATCCGCAATCATGGGGCTGAGATGGCGTACCCCACTAGCAATATCGAAATAAAGTTAGACCAGCTGGTCGCTATGCAGCAACACACTCGAGTTTCAGCAGCTAAATATTTAGCCAAGGACAATTAATGAGTCATAAACCTTTTCCCTCTTCGATAAAGGTTTTGGCCATTATTCAGTTATGTATTACATTCGCCGTCATTATCTGGTCGGTGTCGATTCCGTTTGTTGCAGAACGGTACGCTTTAAAAGCCAAGCTCAATTTGTATAAGACGATCATTGGGGATCCGGCGATCGCAAGTAATGCAGAAGGGGCTGCCAAGCTAGAACGGAACAAAGCACGGTTTGCCGCATTGCCGCAAGAAACTCAGCAAGCGATCAATGAAGAGTTTGAGACCTATATGAGAGGGTCCACCTCTTCGGCGTGGAGCAAGGTCAAGGATGCCATCGAGATTTTCTTGTTAAAGCTTCCCCCCTTTACGCGGGCATGGATCGCGTTATCGCTGATTGTCTCCCTCATGATTTTATTAGGCATTCCATCGGCACGTCAAGCCGTGTGGCTGCTGCCGCTGATGACGATATTCTTCGCCTATTTCAGCCTAACGAAACCAGATTTGAGCACATTCGATGAAACCCTTTATCCATCGGAAAATGAGATTGTCCGTCTGTATCTGCAGGAGCCCTTAAAACCTTCGGTGAGTGAACAGCGCGAGCAGTTGTTAAAAGGGTGGCGCATCTATTTGATTAAAAAATGGGCGCATCAGGAGCCTGCCGAAGATCCCGCAGAGCAAGCGCTGCAGGTTGAAGAGGGGGAATTTGCCTTCAATATTCATTTGTTGAAAGGGGCCAAAGTCGACCGCGGCCTCAATTACCAGCTTTATTACTACAATAAAGAATCGATCTTTACTTTGATGGCGTACATCTTGTGGAACTTGATCTTCGCCTTGAGCGTCTGGTTGAAAAAACCCCCGCGGGTTCAGCCGGAACCGCAGTAGTTTTGCTATAAGAAGATAAGATGGAACCACACATATTTTTATTACAGCTTGTTTTAATCTTGTTTGCAGCCCGAATTGTCGGTGAAATAGCTGCCTATCTGGGCATCCCTTCGGTCATCGGAGAATTACTTGCTGGAGTACTCATCGGACCCAGCATGTTGGGTTTTGTCAACCATTCGCAAGAAATTTACTTATTAGCACAAATTGGGATCATTCTTTTGTTGTTTGATGTCGGAATTGAAACCGATATAGCACGACTTACGGCAGCGGGTTTAAAAGCTGCAGTCGTCGCTCTGGTAGGGGTAATCCTCCCCTTTTTAGGAGGTTTTGGAATCAGTTATTATGCTTTTAACTATTCGCTGCTTATTAGTTTGTTTGTAGGATGCACGCTAACGGCGACAAGCATTGGGATTACACTACGTGTCCTGCGTGACCTTAAAAAGCAAAACACGCATGAATCCCAAATTATCCTAGGTGCAGCGGTTTTGGATGATATTCTGGGGATTATCATGCTGGCGATCTTATATGAGTTTTCTATCAGCGGCGAAGTGCATCTGTGGAATGCGGGCAAAATCCTGATCTTTATCGCGCTGTTCTTTGTCATTGCACCGATCGCCGCCAAGCTGATTACGTTGACAATTGAGAAGTGGGATCAACTGAGTGCCATCCCTGGATTGCTGCCCACGATGATTGTGTCGTTAATCTTATTGTTTGCCTGGACCGCTCATGTATTGGGAGCTCCCGAACTTTTAGGTGGATTCGCTGCTGGCCTTGCTCTTTCAAAGCACTTTAAGTTTCCATTTAGTCAGCTCAATCTATCGGATGAATTCAGTCATCGAGTGGAAACGCAGATGAACCCAATCGTGAATTTGTTTACTCCGATCTTCTTTGTCTCGATCGGTTTATCGCTCAATCTTAAAGAGATTGAGTGGGGATCCGCGTGGATTTGGATCTTAACGGGCTCTATCTTTCTCGTAGCCTTGATTGGCAAGTTATTATCGGGCTTTTTTCTCTACGGGGAAAATCGGTTTGTGAAAACCATTGTGGGAACAGCGATGGTTCCACGCGGTGAAGTGGGATTGATCTTTGCCAGTGTCGGTTTAAATACCGAAGTATTTAAGGCAGACGTGTACACTTCGCTCATCCTTGTGATTGCGTTCACTACATTGCTGGCGCCATTTTTGCTAAAAGTTCTGTACAGCAAGAAAGATAAGCAAGAAGTGACATCTAGCTAAGGTGCAATTCTAATTGAAAAAACCTCTGTGCTTTCAACCTTGAACTGAAGTGGTTTTTTAGAACTTTGATCGCAAAGTCATTACTTTCTAAAGAGACCTACACTAAGCGATCATCCAATGATGTAAGCTTTGTAGTATTTGATTAAAATTTTGATCGCATATGGATTTTCCTGCATCGATGAAACTCAATCCCACCATGTTAGTGAATGTTTTTTCAGCATCTCATATGCATAGTGAATATCGTCCTCTTCTTTCTGTTGGTCAATTTTATACCGACTAATACAATATTTACAAATCTCACGCTGCCATTCATTTTTATTTAAAGTTTCACAATCACAGGATTCTTTTTTTATGTGGCTGCGTTCTGTGTTATCGTAATAATAAAATTTTTTATCGGTATGTCGTAATAGAAGCTCTTCAACGATTTTCATCTGTTTAACGATGATAGGAGTGTCAACCACAAAATTATTTTTTTGAATATTCTTACGAACTCGGCTAATTTTGTAGGCCATAATTTCAAATATATTATTATACTCCCAATCTTCGTCGTTCCATAAAACCGGTATCCATCCTAGCAGTCGCTTTAAAAAGCGACCGGTTTTCCTGATTTTCCAAGATATTTTTCGTATCCAACTAAACATTAGCTTTCTTTTTTAGATATGTATTCGGATCGCGGCATTTTGCATATCTGCTGCGAGCAATAACAAATGTCATAGCGTTTTATGATAAAGATTTTTGGTTTTAGAAGCACAATATTTCTAAGCTGCCTATGCGGCAGTGAACAATTGAACAATTTCGAGATACGTTTGAATTATTTTCTAAGCTGCCTGTGCGGCAGTGAACTTAATCGTAATCTTCGATTATTACAACGGGAATTTCTAAGCTGCCTGTGCGGCAGTGAACCTGCAGCAGCTTCGTAGGTTTTTAATGGCTCATTTCTAAGCTGCCTGTGCGGCAGTGAACGCATACTCTCAATTATCTAAAATGGAGAAATGTTTCTAAGCTGCCTGTGCGGCAGTGAACCAATAAGCTTTTTAGCTTTTTGATTACCAATATTTTCTAAGCTGCCTGTGCGGCAGTGAACTTAGCCTTCTCTACAATCTACTATATCCACATTTTCTAAGCTGCCTGTGCGGCAGTGAACTTAACTTACCCTATGAAAAGTCAAAAGCCCTATTTCTAAGCTGCCTGTGCGGCAGTGAACAAGATAGAAATGTGGACTAAACCCTACCCTGGTTTCTAAGCTGCCTGTGCGGCAGTGAACTTTCACACGTCTAATCGTAGGGGATATTCTTTTTTCTAAGCTGCCTGTGCGGCAGTGAACAATCAAAATGCAAAATCGCTAAATACAATCGATTTCTAAGCTGCCTGTGCGGCAGTGAACGAATTACGCGCAAAATACTCTGCGCAGCAAATTTTCTAAGCTGCCTGTGCGGCAGTGAACGAAATCTCAAGTTGTTTAAGTTTTTAAGCGCATTTCTAAGCTGCCTGTGCGGCAGTGAACGCTTCGCCTTGAGCTAGAGCAGTTTGCAGTTTTTTCTAAGCTGCCTGTGCGGCAGTGAACATGATGGTATACGTAATGCCGCTGATTTATTTTTTCTAAGCTGCCTGTGCGGCAGTGAACCTAGACGCATCGTAGATAGCGGCAAACATGATTTTCTAAGCTGCCTGTGCGGCAGTGAACTAGGTTGCGATAAAAAACGAAAGTAATATCAATTTCTAAGCTGCCTGTGCGGCAGTGAACAGGAATTGAGATCTTTTTATGTGGATAGAGAATTTCTAAGCTGCCTGTGCGGCAGTGAACTCAATCCAGCGACAGTTTACATGTATATACAATTTCTAAGCTGCCTGTGCGGCAGTGAACCCAAGAAATTGAACGCTGCGTCAATTTCCCTTTTTCTAAGCTGCCTGTGCGGCAGTGAACTTATATATTTATGTACGTTAACAACATATCAATTTCTAAGCTGCCTGTGCGGCAGTGAACTTCTCAACGATAGTGGCAACTTAAGCCCTAAATTTCTAAGCTGCCTGTGCGGCAGTGAACATAATTAGCTGCAATATTGTTGTTTTCGTATATTTCTAAGCTGCCTGTGCGGCAGTGAACCCATTGCGGACGCAAGACCAATAAAGAAATTATTTCTAAGCTGCCTGTGCGGCAGTGAACAAATGCCGAAGTTTTAAAATCCCTAGTTTTATTTTCTAAGCTGCCTGTGCGGCAGTGAACGATTATCGACCCAATCTTCCCAGCCAATAATCTTTCTAAGCTGCCTGTGCGGCAGTGAACACTATTTATTGCTACGCACACCAATCCTATCATTTCTAAGCTGCCTGTGCGGCAGTGAACTCAGTAAGAAACCAGGAATGACTACTGTGGGATTTCTAAGCTGCCTGTGCGGCAGTGAACCACCAGGTGCTAAACTTGCTGGTTTACCTACTTTTCTAAGCTGCCTGTGCGGCAGTGAACTCATTCGGCGACTCCATGTTTCTCCATCTTTATTTCTAAGCTGCCTGTGCGGCAGTGAACCATAGTAATACTCTTCACAGATTCTAATTTGATTTCTAAGCTGCCTGTGCGGCAGTGAACTAAAGGTTTCTTATGTGATCTTGAAGCTTTTATTTCTAAGCTGCCTGTGCGGCAGTGAACTTGTGCATTACTTACTAATTGTCCATTCGAAATTTCTAAGCTGCCTGTGCGGCAGTGAACGGTCTGGAAACTTTGCTCCAGTTGGTCGGTAATTTCTAAGCTGCCTGTGCGGCAGTGAACAGAAACGCCATCCCAATTGTTGGGGTAATTGTTTTCTAAGCTGCCTGTGCGGCAGTGAACAGAACGGAATCAAGAACGGATATGCGTCATATTTTCTAAGCTGCCTGTGCGGCAGTGAACCTACAAGAGGTCTATTTTTAGGTTTTCCTGTTTTTTCTAAGCTGCCTGTGCGGCAGTGAACTAACTCCTTTCCTTCTTTTTTGTTTTCTTTTTTTTCTAAGCTGCCTGTGCGGCAGTGAACGATACCTAATTTCTTAATCGTGTTCTTACGTTTTTCTAAGCTGCCTGTGCGGCAGTGAACGATACCTAATTTCTTAATCGTGTTCTTACGTTTTTCTAAGCTGCCTGTGCGGCAGTGAACTCAGTAAACAAATCCCCAGAAACAGGATCCAATTTCTAAGCTGCCTGTGCGGCAGTGAACTTTGCTCGACGCTGTATGTTGCTTGTTGCTGTTTTCTAAGCTGCCTGTGCGGCAGTGAACATAATCCTCATCTACGAAATATGTATCTGCACTTTCTAAGCTGCCTGTGCGGCAGTGAACTATAGACTGTTCTTCCTTGTAACGATGCACCATTTCTAAGCTGCCTGTGCGGCAGTGAACGTATTCGTCAAATGGAGTCGTCATTTCTAATATTTCTAAGCTGCCTGTGCGGCAGTGAACATAAAAATACTGTTTGTCTAGGTCTTGGCTTATTTCTAAGCTGCCTGTGCGGCAGTGAACCTATTAAAGGAAAATATTTAAATAAATATTTTTTTCTAAGCTGCCTGTGCGGCAGTGAACTGAATTTACTTCTCCTGTCTACACGTTATGTTTTTCTAAGCTGCCTGTGCGGCAGTGAACGAAAAACAATGGAACCAACGACTGGACGTTTTTTTCTAAGCTGCCTGTGCGGCAGTGAACCGCGACATTAAAAGCACCACATGTTCTCATATTTTCTAAGCTGCCTGTGCGGCAGTGAACTCATCTAAAAATCGTTTATGGAAGCGCGACATTTTCTAAGCTGCCTGTGCGGCAGTGAACGATCAGAATCTTTTTGACCCATCCTAGTGCCTTTTCTAAGCTGCCTGTGCGGCAGTGAACAATGGCAATCACATTTGCAGGATTATTTATTTTTTCTAAGCTGCCTGTGCGGCAGTGAACTTCTAGTACACTATATTCCATCGTCACCCTTATTTCTAAGCTGCCTGTGCGGCAGTGAACTGTCGGTATCAAAAGGGATCTTGTCCCAGTATTTTCTAAGCTGCCTGTGCGGCAGTGAACCGGGAGCTACAGGCGGTGTTGTTACCCTAACATTTCTAAGCTGCCTGTGCGGCAGTGAACAATACCCAGTGAATCCAATTTATCCGAACATTTTTCTAAGCTGCCTGTGCGGCAGTGAACTAAGATCAAACAATGGGTGGAATTCTATGCATTTTCTAAGCTGCCTGTGCGGCAGTGAACTTCGAGTTCTTTGGAATAGCGGACGTGCGCCGTTTCTAAGCTGCCTGTGCGGCAGTGAACTCTTAGATTTTTTATTTTATTCGTCAACCACTTTTCTAAGCTGCCTGTGCGGCAGTGAACCACAAGCTGCGGCTGAACTTACAGCTTATGTCTTTCTAAGCTGCCTGTGCGGCAGTGAACAATCCATCTCACAAGGATTAGGAATGGCAGCATTTCTAAGCTGCCTGTGCGGCAGTGAACATGGTGACACACTATTGATTGCATCTTTAACTTTTCTAAGCTGCCTGTGCGGCAGTGAACGCGGCAGGATTCGAAGACACCTATGAGGCTTTTTTCTAAGCTGCCTGTGCGGCAGTGAACTTGTTCAGAACGGAAATCCTATTCGAACTAATTTTCTAAGCTGCCTGTGCGGCAGTGAACAGTAGATAAGGATTGTTCAAGAAAACGGTCATTTTCTAAGCTGCCTGTGCGGCAGTGAACTATGTCAGAAAAACCAATAGATGCGACTTACTTTTCTAAGCTGCCTGTGCGGCAGTGAACTTGTTAATGGATTTTGGCAGCTTAAAGGTGGATTTCTAAGCTGCCTGTGCGGCAGTGAACAATCCCAAGAAAAATTAGCACCTATTCAATCATTTCTAAGCTGCCTGTGCGGCAGTGAACATAAGCTCCAAAAAGAAGCTGATAAACTCGCTTTTCTAAGCTGCCTGTGCGGCAGTGAACAAAGTCGGACGAAAAATTAAAGAGTTTTGGCATTTCTAAGCTGCCTGTGCGGCAGTGAACAAATTTATAAAGTTCCAATAGAACATTACGTTTTTCTAAGCTGCCTGTGCGGCAGTGAACTAATGATGGCAGCTTTTAGAATTTGCTTATCATTTCTAAGCTGCCTGTGCGGCAGTGAAC
>JAGVLX010000089.1 GCA_020054065.1 Parachlamydiales bacterium
AGCAGAAGCCGCAGCAGCCAATGCAGCAGCTGTCACACGTGCAAAAGATGAAGGCAAGGCTGAAGGTAAAGCGGAAGGCTTAGCAGAAGCCGCAGCAGCCAATGCAGCAGCTGTCACACGTGCAAAAGATGAAGGCAAGGCTGAAGGTAAAGCGGAAGGCTTAGCAGAAGCCGCTGCAGCTAATGCAGCAGCTATCTTAGCAAAAGACACTGAAATTGCCAGACTTCAAGCTGAAATCGGTCGCTTAAATGCAGCCGCAGCAAATGCTGTTCCAGTCGTATAACGCATCAAGTTAAATCTTGATCGTTACTCTTAAACTCCAAAATAGCTTCGGTTGTTTTGGAGTTTTTTATTTAATCATTGAACACTCCTCGCTGTACTCAAGTCCTGCCTGTCCTGATTGTCTTGTATGTCCTGTTTGTCCTGGTCCTCTTTTATAAAAGCCGAAGACCCGCCAACGACGTCCTTTTGTTCTCCCTAGAAATCCCCTAATCCTCTATAATGGAATTTTTGAATTACATAAGGTGTTAAGCTTTAATGAAAAAGATTCATTTACTTCCGAATGTACTGACCGCCTTTGGGTTAATGTGCGGTTTATTCGCTATCTTTAAGTTGAATATGACTGGCGTCGGTGAGGCAACGGATGAAGTCTTGAAATTCACGGCCGGTCTCCTGTTAGTTGCGGCTCTCCTTGACGTCTTGGACGGAGCCCTCGCGCGCGCGATGAAGGCTGAAAGCGAGTTCGGCGGCATTTTTGATTCGATGGCGGATGCGGTGACTTTTGGCGTCGCTCCTTCGGTCATCATCTTAAAAAGCGTTTCAGCGCTGCCGGGAACCGCTTATTCCTTTATGATTACAGCCGCGGCACTTGTCTACTCCGTATGCGGGGTCTTGCGGTTAGTGCGGTATAACGTTAATGCAAATCAAGCCAAAGGAGATGCGGAGTTAGAGGCGGCGAATAAGCAGAATTTTACCGGCTTACCCATTCCAGCCGCCGCGGCAGCAGCGATCTCCTTAAATATGTTTTTATTTTCAGCGGATTTTGCCCGGTTTGTGACCATTTCAGATCAGGTACGAACGTTCTGCTTGTTTATGGGGCTGATTGTGCTGGGTTATTTTATGATCAGCCGCTGGAAATTCCCCAGTTCAAAACGGCTGCAGATAAAGCTGGCCTCATTTCAGCTATTGTTTGCATGCGTTTTGTTTGCTGTTTTTTTATTTTATGGACTTCTGCACCACTTTGCGTTAGTGCTTTTTGTGGTGGCGTGGGGCTATATTATTGTTTCGCTGATCCTTTCATTGATCCGTGTGATCGCGATGCGCAAAACGCAAAATCTTGAAGATTTCGAACCGGATGAAGAGGATTTGTTTGATTCATGAGGACAAGCGGATAATGCCTGCAACAGCGCCTAAGATCTGCACCTCATCATGCAACACATCAATCGGTTTCGCCAGCGTATCATAATGTCCTTCCAAGCGGATTTGAGTGCCTGCTGCATAATACCGTTTGACCACCATGGCATGGTTGTTCACTCGTGCGAGCACAAGGCTGCCGGCATCAAACTGCGAACGGACTTCAACCAATAAAAGATCGCCGTCGGCGATCAGCTCTTTCAATAAAAAATCTCCCTGCACTTGCAACACGTACGTTTTGTCAGGATTGGGAACGAGGAGAGGGGGAACGTGGATCGTTTCGGTTTGTGGAAACGATTCAACGGGGGAATTGGCTGAGATATACCCGATATAGGGAAGTTCGCATTCGAAACTCGGGCTTTCACGGGAATGGATATCTTCCAGGCTTAGGGAGCGGCTGCAATGTTTTTCGCTGAACAGATTTTGTTTCCGTTTTAGCGCTTGCAGGTGCTTATAGACAGTTCCTGGCGAGTTTAAATCGAATGCGCGCATGATTTCGCGGTAGCTCGGAGAGTACCCTTTTTTCTCGATGAAATGAGTGATGTAGCGCAGCATGTCGCTCTGTTTTTTGGTCATCCCTTTCATGCGATGACCTGATCGGGAGGGCCGAAGATGAGACGGTCAAGGATGACTGCAAGGATCCACATCAATAAAGCGGCGAATACCACGTCGGAAAGGTAGTGGGCGCCTTGGGCAAGTCTGAGAAACCCAAATGCAATCCCCAGCGCCCACGCTAATGTCATTCCGGTGATCGCTAGCCATCGTTTCTGATACCGTTTGCCCACAAAATATAAGGCGAAGAAATAAAATCCAGCACTGGCGTGACCGCTGGGGAACGAACGTTGATCGCTTTGGGTTGGGCTGTGGAAATCAGGCGAGTAGTAGGGACGAAATGCCTGCTTTCCGCCATACTCCGTCGTTTGAATCGGCCGGGGCCGGCCCCAATGTTGTTTGAATAAAAAATTGGTAATGAGGAGCGGTCCAATGAGGATCATGAGGACAAGCATGAAGGCCCCTGGACGAGCCGATTTTAAACGCGGCCACGCGAAGGATAGCAGTAAAACAATCAAAGCAGTGATCCCTGTGACTTTAGCCGGCACATCCGCATAGCGGTAAAAAAACTCATCGAGAGTGCTTTTATCAAACGATTCTTTGAAGTAGTGATAAATCGACGAGGCGACTTTCTGGTCAATAGCTGAACTAAACGGGGTGATGATGAGGAGGATCAGAAGTGCGATAAGGATCGATCGCATACGATCTGCTAGCCCATCTCCGCTTCAGGTTTAAGCTCCAGCATTCGGGCGCTATCTTCTACCGTACCGCCATTTAGATAGCGGCGGGCAAGGTTGACGGCTCCGTAGAACAGCGGGGTGTTGCAAATCGCAAAGATAGCTTTATAGATGTAGCAGCTAATGCAGATTTGAACGACAAAAGAAAGGTCTAATTTAAGTCCCCAGTAGAAGACGAGGGTGTTGACTAACAGGGTGTCGGAGATCTGTGCGATTAGAGTGGAAAGATTGTTCCTTAGCCACAGGTGACGGCTCTGGGTCAGTTCTTTCAGGAACGCAAAAATCCGGACATCAAGCAGTTGCGATATCCCATACGCTAGCAAAGAACTAAAGATGGCCAACCCATTTAATCCAAAGACCGATTCATAAGCCCCTTGATATTCGTAAGAATCAATGTATCCTGCTGGATTATAAGTAGATACCCACTCTGGATGGGCGGGCAAACGGATCGCAAAATGAACAATCAGGAACGAGACGATGCTCATCGCAAACCCGACATACACCATGAAACGGGCGCGTTTTTCTCCGTAAAGCTCTGTGACTAAATCACCTAAAACAAAAGTTAAAGGAAAGGTCATCAATCCTGCCGGCAACGCTTGTCCAGAGAAGAAGGGGAGTTTTACGAGCTTGACCGTGATCAGGTTGGAGACAACAATGACAACAGAGAAGAGGCACGTCAAAATAAGATAGAGACGTTCCCTACGTTCGGCTGTTTCTGATAAATGCATTCAACCTCTCTAGGCAATGTAAAATCTTCTATTGGAAATATACCATTTTTAACGCGGGGGATTCAATCTTAATTTTGTCTATTCATATAGAGAGATTAATGGTAAATTAGCGGCAAAAATTCTTAAATGGTAGGAAAATGAGCTTCGAATGGCTGAATTTCGATCTCATAGCCGGTTTTTTGACAGGATTGCTGGCTGCGGGAATGGCAACCGTCTATTTATTTCTTGAAAATAGCCGAATTAAACAAAAAAATATCGAATTCCGGGTGGCTTTGGACGAACAGCAAAAGCACCACCAAGATAAGCTATCGTTTTATACACAAGCGCAGCGGCAGCTATCGGATGCGTTTAAAGCGCTTTCTTCGGAAGCATTGCGCAACAACAATCAATCTTTTTTAGAGCTGGCAACGGCAAAGTTGGAACGATTTCAAGAGGGTGCCCGTACCGATTTGACCGTGCGGCAAAAAGCGATCGATGATTTGTTGAAGCCGATCAAAGAGTCGTTGGATAAAGTCGATTCGACCCATCAAGAGTTAAAAAAATCGGTATACACGACCCACACTAGTTTGACGGAACAGATTAAAGGGCTGAGTTCTGCCAACGATTCGTTAAAATTAGAAACCAATAAGTTGGTCAAAGCGTTACGGGCTCCGCATGTGCGGGGGCGGTGGGGTGAGCTGCAATTGCGCCGTGTTGTGGAAATGGCGGGGATGGTGGAGCACTGTGATTTTGTCGAGCAGCCGTCAGTGACGCATGATGAACGGCGTTTGCGACCGGATTTGATTATAAAACTGCCTAACAACAAACAGGTGGTCGTCGATTCCAAAACGGCATTGAATGCTTATCTAGAAGCCATCGAAGCCCAAGACGATGAAACGCGGATCGCACGGTTGAAAGATCATGCCAAGCAGATCCGTACCCATATCAATCAATTATCGACAAAAGCGTATTGGGATCAGTTTGATTCAGCTCCCGAGTTTGTCGTGCTCTTCATTCCCGGTGAACCGTTTTATAGCGCGGCGTTGGAGCAAGATCCGGATTTGATCGAGTTTGGCGTGGATCAGAAGGTGATCATCGCGACGCCCACCACCTTGATCGCTGTGTTGCGCGCGGTGGCTTACGGTTGGCAGCAGGAAGCGATGGCGGAGAATGCCCGTAAAATTTGTGATGCAGGGATTGATCTTTACAGTCGTATCGCTGTGTTTACCGACCACTTCAGAGATTTGCGCAAACACATCGAAAAAAGTGTGGAGGCGTATAACCAGGCGTTGGGATCGTTTGAATCCAGGTTGTTGGTCACAGCGCGCGATTTGAAAAAATATAAAGTGGCGACCAGTGAAGAGATTAAAGCCATTGAACCGATCGAAAAACCGTTGCGCTCTTTAGCCGACACCCTGACTTAAAACGACACAGGACATTCAGGACACCCACGACATACAGGACAAACACGACATGGTCGTCCTGAATGTCGTGTTTGTCTTGGAAGTCCTGGTCCTACTCCTTGATAAAAACCCTTTGGATTGCCTATGCCACTCGCTAAAATTGAATCGGTATGCTTAGTCGGTCTTGATGTCGTTTCGGTTGAAGTCGAAGTGGATGCGTTTCCTTGCGAACAAAAGCCTTCATTCGTCATTGTCGGACTACCTGATACCGCTGTGCGGGAATCGAAGGATCGGGTTTTGGCTGCCGTGCGAAATAGTGGATTTTTCCCGCGCGACCTTTGCTGTACCATCAATCTGGCACCAGGTGATCTGCGAAAGGAGGGACCCTTATATGATCTCCCGATCGCGTTAGGACTCCTCTGCGCGCTCAAAAAGCACTACCAACCCATTCCCTATGTGGCCATTGGAGAACTCGGTTTAAGCGGTGAGCTGCGGCCTATCCAAGGCGCGCTTGCGATCGCTATCGATGCGCAAAAGCGCGGAAAAAAGGGAGTCATCTTGCCCGCTTCCAATGCTGCTGAAGCTTCAGCTGTCCCTGGCATAGAGATCATCGCCGCGGAAAACCTCAAACAGGCATGGGATTTTATTCTCAATCCTGTTTCCATCCAGCCCCATCCGCAGCTATCCTTGAAAATTCCCAAACATCAAACCTATTTTGCCGATTTCCGCGATATCAAAGGGCAAACTCATGTCAAACGCGCTCTTGAAATCGCGGCTGCCGGCGGGCATAACGTTGTGTTGTGCGGACCTCCTGGCGCGGGCAAGACGATGCTGGCAAAAGCGCTGTTAGGGATCATGCCGGAGATGAGCATGGAAGAAACCCTGGAGGTCACCAAAATTTACTCAATTGCCGGCATGCTGCCATCCGGACAACCCTTAATGACGCAGCGCCCATTTCGTGCTCCCCATCATACGGTGAGCTATGCCGGTTTAATCGGCGGCGGTGCTTATCCGCGTCCGGGCGAGGTATCGCTTGCGCATCGGGGCATTTTATTTTTGGATGAGCTGCCAGAATTTTCCCGTTCGGCGTTAGAGGTGCTTCGTCAGCCATTAGAAGATGGGAAAGTCACGATCAGCCGCGCTCAAGCTAGCTACACCTTTCCAACCCATTTCATGTGCATCGCTGCAATGAATCCATGCCCTTGCGGCTATTTAGGGCATCCGAGCAAACGGTGTCAAGATACGCAAACGCAGATTGACCGATATAGCCATAAAATATCGGGACCGCTATGGGACCGGTTGGATATGCATATTGATGTGCCGGCGTTAAAACAGGGAGAGATGATGCAGTTGGATGAAGGGGAGTCATCCGAACAGGTCCGTACGCGCGTGAAACAGGCTCGCGAGCGTCAAAAATCCCGCTTTGGCACCCATTTGAAAACAAACAGTCTGATGAATTCAGCTGAACTGAAACACTACTGCACCCTTCAACGAGAGGGTCAGCACTTGATGCGTCAAACCATAGACAACATGGGAATTTCAGCACGCGGCTTTGACCGATTATTGCGTGTGGCCCTCACCGTTGCTGATCTTGAAGATTGTGATCGCATCGAAACGCACCACTTGATGGAAGCGCTCGGATTCCGCCAGCTTCAAAAATAACTAGAAAAATTCAACATAAAGACACAAAGAAAAAATTTGGAGTGCGGTAACTTGTTATCGCACTCCAAATTTTTGCGGTGATGCACCGCCTTAAACACTAGCTAATTTTAATTCTTTGTAGCCTACCGGTGATTCACTTCTAAAACGAAGTAGGCTGGATAAGCAAAGTGATTATTCGGACGTGGACTTGCCTTGACCGTCACTTCTTGCCCAGCATACTCTTGCAAATTGATCTGGTTGCTGTAGAGATAGGCTAGCGGCAGATTATTGTAGGTATTGATCAATACATAATCGCCGGGTTTGTTTTTGATCGGACGGTTGTAAGGTTCGATCACTCCTTTGATCTCATATGCATGTTCACGCTGGTGATTATAAAATTCTGCCAGCGAAGTTGGATTCGGCTGTTGTTTGGCCCACTCGTTATAGAATGCTTCCTCAGCGCTGTTCCAAGCGGCCATTTTAGCATTGACGGCTGCGTGGGTATTGGAAGAGGAGGTTGGGCTAGGTGTTTGAGCGGGCTTTTGAGTCAGGGTTGTAGAATTTGGGGTGGAAACCGCAGGTTCGTTCTTGGGGCTGTCAATTCTCGAGAAGCTATCGGGAGTGGAGGCTCTGTTCTCTAAGTACGAAACTTTTTTCTGCAAGTAAGCATCTTGAAATTGTTTGTTGAGTTCCTTTGCCCGCGTTGCATACTGCGGCATATCGGAGTATTCGGTCATGAGTTTGTTTAAGTTGGCAAAGACAGGCTGCAAGTTGATTTCGTTATATTGACGCGCCAGCTCGATGTTTCCTTGCTGAATCGCATTCGCCAACAGTTGTTTTGCTTCCTCTTTCCGTCGCTCCAGTTTGGCGATGATTTCCGGTTCACCGATTTTTTCGACGTAGTCTTTCGCGATGTAAAATCGGGTCGAACTTGGTGGAGCAATTTCCAACCATTTGTTGTTGATGGAAGAGACGGTTCCGTCAATTTTATCTCCGGAATTCAGTTGTCCAATCACCGGCGCATCCAAATTCGGTTCAATGCGCACATTGACACGGGAACCTTCTACAACATTGTCTAGCACGAATGTGCGGAAAATATACGCTTTGGTGTCTTTGGGGGGCGCCACTGCATAAAAATCATCTTTTTCTCCCACGATGACAAACAAATCATCTTTACTGAGCTCTTTGACAATTGGTCCATCCGTTGTTGGTTGAGTGCGCAAACGCACTTTATTCGTAATGATTTTTCCCGCGAACGGTTTGAAAGGTGTGGTATGTTGTAAAACAGGGGCGGGTGTAGAGGTAGGATTAGGGGCTTCGGCATGAAGCGCTGTTGTCAATGATAATAACAAGCACAGATGGGGCGTGATTTTCCACATGGTCAACTCCTCGCTGAAAAACCTGGATAAATGGGGTTACTAGAAGGGGGATTCTAAAGCGAGGAGTGTATTTTAGACAAGATAGGAATCAGTATGAAGCTCTGATTCGCCAATTAAGATTTCAAGACAGCGACAATGTGTTCACAACCCTCTTTACCACAGGTGCATCCAACGGGATTCCCTAGGAACACGTTGTAGTGCTCCTGTTTATCCAAACGGTTAGTCACGGTAAAGAGCTGATTTCCGGACTGGTGAACATCCCATTGTTGGAATTGGAGCTCATCATCTTTGATCTCAGGCTCAGCGGTATCATTTTCTTCATTCTTTTTGCCTGAATCCCCGTTTAACGCTTTTGCTAGCTGGCAGTAAATACAGTTGCAATGCGGCTCCGGTTTTGGATAGGCGTTTGGGTCTTCGCCGGCGGCAATGCGAATGATGCCGGTGAGTTTGTTTAAGATTTCAGCTGGGAGGTCCGGTGAATCCGCTTGCGCTGGATTGTGCTGCATCACAGAATTCATTCCCTCCATCGAATTAAAAGCGATACGAAACATGCCGCTGCCATCGTTTGTTCCAAACAGGCCGCCATTCTCTGGGGTGGTTTTTTCAGGTTCGTGTTCGAGGAAAGCAGTGTGTGTTTCAAATATTTTTTCGATCGTATCGTGGGTTAACCCGGGGATGGTAACTGTATCTCCGTCGTAGAGGCTGATGACAAGCATGGATCCTTTCATATATAACGCAGAAATGTTATTCCAACGCGTTGATATATAAGGAGGTATGCTTAACATGTTTTGATCAATTTTCATAATAACTCCTTTTTAAGGAATTAGCCTCATTTATTATCTATCTATTATTGTAGCGTGAGCAGGGGGATTTTGTCAAATATTTAGCAATCAAAGCGTTTAAGTGCTGAATTTCGCAAAAATTTGCGGGTTAAAAGGATATAAACTTTTCTTGACCGCAACCTCCATCCCTCCCTATCATGCAATAATTTGACACACTCACTTTAGGAGGACACCCAGTGGCCACACGCAAAACCTTCGTCCTAGATACCAACGTCTTACTCCACGACCCCGAAGCCATCTTCAAATTCCCCCGCAGCAAAATCGTCATCCCCCTCACTGTCATCGAAGAACTTGATAAAATGAAGCGGCTCCCCAACGAAATCGGTCGCAATAGCCGCGCTGTCGTCAGAATCCTAGACTCTATCAAATACCTCGACACGGGCGACTTACATCGCGGCGTCAAAGTTGAAAATGACGCGATCATCCGTATTGAAATGGAGATCAAAACCGACTTCACCCACTCATTCTCCCTCAACCTTAACGACAACCGCATCCTCATGGCAGCCTACTACCTCCAAGATAAGGGAGAAGCCGTCGTTTTCGTCTCCAAGGACCTCGCCGCCCGCGTCAAAGCGGTCGCCCTCGGTCTCGAAGCCGAAGATTATGAAAACCTGAAATTTGCCTATGATACCATCTACCGCGGCATCCGCCGCCTCGAAATCTCGAAAGCCGAAGTGGACCAATTCTATAAAGATGGCGCGCTCACCCTGCCCAAAGAAACCTTTCGCCCTAACGAATACGTCGTGCTCACCTCCCCAGAACACTCCTCCGCTGTCGGCAAATTCGACCACCACCGCAACCAAATCGAACCGCTAATCAAATTCCCTAACGTGTGGGGCATCAAACCCCGCAACGTCGAACAGCGCTGCGCCATGGACGCTATCCTGCGCGACGATGTTAAACTGGTCACCCTCATGGGCCCTGCTGGAACCGGAAAAACCCTCCTTGCATTAGCCTGCGGCCTGCGCAAAGTGTTCGATGAAGGCGTCTATACCCGCATCCTCGTCAGCCGGCCCATCATGCCCCTCGGGCGCGATATCGGCTACCTTCCCGGCACCAAAGAAGAAAAATTGTTCAATTGGATGCAGCCAATCTACGATAACCTCGAATTCCTCTGTGACAGCTCCGGCAACGAACCCAGCGAAACCCTTCGCTACGTTATGGACAGTAAAAAAATCGAAATGGAAGCCGTGACCTACATTCGCGGCCGCTCCCTCCCCAAAATGTTCATGATCATCGATGAAGCCCAAAACCTCACCCCACACGAAGTGAAAACCATCATCTCGCGCGCAGGGGAAGGCACCAAAGTCATCCTCACCGGCGACGCCACCCAAATCGATAACCCCTACCTGGATAAAGACTCCAACGGCCTCACCTTCACCGTCGGCAAATTCGCCGACCAAAAAATCTACGGCCACGTCTTCCTCGAAAAAACCGAACGCTCCGAACTCGCCTCTATCGCCGCCGACCTCATGTGAGAGGGGGACTCTGTCCCCCTCTCAACTCCCCCTGCCAAGGGACCAGAGGCCCCTTGGATCCCCTAAGTTCTTGTCGTAAATAAACGCATGTGCTTGATCGAGCACAGCGAGCTCCCTGGAGTGCGGTGCTCTGCACCGCCCTCATTTTCCAAAAAATTAATAAGACAATATCTGCTTTAGACTAACCTTGAGGCCGTTTTGAATGAAATTTAAATGGCGGCTTTTTCTTGAAAAAAGGTTTTTTGGATGGAAAGAATTTTTTCTTAGGTGCTTCTCCATCTGAAAAAGAATCTTCTGAATTAAACTCTTCACGCTGTTTAAACGCTCTTTCTGGCTTTCTTTGCTCGGCAAAATCCCTTAATCCAGGATAGGGGCGCTTCGGAGTCTTATTAGAGAATGATTTTTGCTTAGGGAATGCTTTTCTGAAATCACGTTTCTTATCTTTGAGGGTCTTGAATACCGGCTTTTCAGCAGGTTCACGTGTGGGTTGCTGTGTTTCTTCTCTTCTTTCTGGTCTGCGCTCTTCCCTAGGAAAATTCATCAGCTTGGCAATCGCTCTCCACTTCTGATTGTCTTCTGGACAAATGAAACACAGGGCGTGTCCTTCAGCACCTGCGCGTCCTGTACGTCCTACCCGATGCACATAATCTTCTGGACATTGCGGAAGGTCATAATTAATGACGTGCATGATGTGGGGAATATCCAGTCCACGTGCAGCGACATCTGTTGCCACCATGATCCGCGTCATATTGTTGCGTAAAGATTGGATGACTTTGTCTCGGCGGCTTTGAGAGAGGTCGCCGTGGATTGCACTGGCGTGCTGCCCATGGTCTTTCAGTTTGCGGGATAAGTTGTCGGCCCCGCGTTTTGTTTTGACAAAGATAATCACGGAACCTTCACATTGCTCTAACTGCTTGATCAATTCATTAAATTTTTCCGAACCTTTGGTGCGTAAGATCTGATGATCGATTTTAGGGGCATTTTCTCCGTGTGAGGCAATCGTGATCCGGTGCGGATTTTTTAAATGTTTTTGCGAGAGTCTTTCGATATTGGGTGGAAAGGTCGCGGAAAACATGAGCGTTTGGCGCACTTCCGGTAAATGTTCCGCGATCTGGTCCAGCTGGACTGAAAAGCCCATGTCCAACATCCTGTCTGCTTCATCGACAATCAAAAAGCGAGTGTTGTGCAAACGCATGTTTCCGCTGGACAAATGATCATTAATGCGTCCAGGAGTTCCTACGATCAAACGCGGGTTTCTTCTAAGCGCATTGATTTGTTTGTTCATCGGAGCGCCGCCAATGAGCAGTGCTGTTTTGAATGGGTTCGTACCAGCCAAAACTTGATTCAAGACGGTGTGGACTTGGGTGGCCAGTTCACGCGTGGGGGTTAGAACGAGGGCGCAATGTTCTTGGTGGTGAAGTAATTTGTGAATGAGGGGTAAGAGATAGGCGATCGTTTTTCCGGATCCCGTTTGAGCTGAAGCCAGGATGTCTAGTCCGCTTAGGGCTAAAGGAATGGTTGCATCTTGAATGGGCGTTGGCGTGGTTAGCTGCATCCGTTCGAGAGCTTTAAGCAAAGAATTTTGTAAACCGAACTGACTAAAATTTTTCATCCTGACTTCTTGTAAAATATTTTTTGTAATGTTTGGCGATTTAAAATCGACCTTAGGCTGATCAGTATACACCATCTAAACATGGATTGCACTGCTTATTTCTAAAAATTGTTAATAAACAGGGGTTTATAGCCTAAATCTTTAAAAAATGATTTGCATTTCAATAGATAATTTGTCTAGATTTGTCAAAAATTTTAAACCTGAGTGACGACGATGAAAAAATTTTTATTGGTTATTTTTGCATTAACCTCCGCCTGTGCCTGGGGGCAGACTAGCCAAGCGTTAAACCAGCTTGTGTTTGAGATCCGCAATCCGCAAACCGATGCGCCGCATTTCCGTAGGGCACTGGAATC
>JAGVLX010000012.1 GCA_020054065.1 Parachlamydiales bacterium
AACATTACGTTTTTCTAAGCTGCCTGTGCGGCAGTGAACTAATGATGGCAGCTTTTAGAATTTGCTTATCATTTCTAAGCTGCCTGTGCGGCAGTGAACTTTTGACTGCGAACTTACCGTAAATGAGGTAATTTCTAAGCTGCCTGTGCGGCAGTGAACTGACCTGATCCGGTCGTTCATTTTCCGTATCCTTTCTAAGCTGCCTGTGCGGCAGTGAACGTTGTAATCATCAGAAAGAGCATCATCTTGATTTTCTAAGCTGCCTGTGCGGCAGTGAACTATCTTTGAAAAAACACAACTAATTGATTCAAAGCAGTCTTACGTCAGAACTATTGCACCGACCTAATTTTTTAGCCTATAACTTACTACCTAAACATCAGTGAGTTACAAAAATCAAAGAAATTTAGGTCAGAACCATGGAATAGTTGCTCGTTGGCTTAATCCGTATGCAGTAAAGGATCCTTGAGATGGAATTGACTGTACAGGACCATGTTCAATAAAAATTTTAAATTTCTGTTTTGTTGATGAACTTTTCATATTTATATAAGGCAAGGTTGATAACGTTTCGTTCATAACCCCGGCCTTTTCATTAGCTTGTTCTACTGTCAGACGTCCTTTTCGTATCGATCTTCGCAAAAGACGTTGAGGAGAACTTTTCGTCTGCACCCGTTTTACGACTCTGTAAGTGCATATTTCAGGCACTGGAAGAATATCTGAGATCCGAATATAACTTTCAAATCCACCAAGCCAGTTGGCAGACATTATTTTACTTAGTGCTGAGGATTCTCCATGCAAACGCATGATATCACCAAGAGTTGTCTTATGACTTGGAAAACTAATAGCAATTTCTCCATTGCTTTTCAGTACAAGTGCTTTATGCAAGCGAAAAAACAACTCGTTCATTAAAACAGGGATTGAAATTTCACTCGCAGAGATGATTTTAATATCTATGTAATGATTCATTGTTATACCTCATTCTTCTTCTCCTTATTCTTGTCCTCCTTTTCTCCAAAAACTCCTCCACGAATTAAACAAGCTACAACAAAATGTTGCTGCTCTAATAAAGGAATTTTATCTTTTAAAATCCAGTTATCAAGCAATGAATAGAAATCTGTTTTATCTCTTGGTTGACGATAAGCAACTCCTCTGCTCGTTACAGAACCGTAGGGTTCGACAGCAATAGGCCCTATCTCACTTGCTTTTGGATGCCATGTATCAATCGTTCGGATTGCATTTCCTATTTTTTGTGAATGCAAAGCTGCAACATCATCTACTGCATATAAAAATTTACTTTTTTTATTTTTCTCATTGCGTTCATCTTTCACCAACTCTTGAGATGGAAACACCTCCTGGCCCATCCCCAAACGTGCAAACGCCTCAATTTTAAGCAGAGTATATGTGTTACCTAAAAGGCCTTGCTGTATGACCTCAGCAAGTTCCTTAATTTTAGAATCACTATCATCAAACCGATTCAAATTAAATTTATGACTATCAAATGTCCATGCCTTATCAACGCAGCCATTTATAATCACACTAACTTGTACTTTCACTTGCTCAGCGCCAATACGATTACGCCATAAAAAACGTCCATTCGCTAGATTAATAGCATAACGTTGCGCTAATTCCCCACAACCATGATCCTTAATATATTGAGTAATGGCCTGTTGTAGGGACTCTTGATACGTTGGTTCGTTACAACATGATGGAGTGGATACATTTCCCAAAATTCGCAAGGTAAACACAACTTTGAGTGTATCCGCATCGAAAGGCAAAGCAGCAATATCGACACATTGCAGATTTGGATTTTGAATCTCAGCATCCAGTTTCATCGGATCATTCGCGTTTTTCGATGATCGACGATTTGAAACAGTACCTCGTACATCTTTTTCTTGAAGAGCTATAGGTTTCCATGTTTGATGATTGCTAAAATCACCCCAAGAACCTGCGTACATTAGTCCATCCGAATTACATAATTTTCTTTCAAAAGCTAATACAGAAGCTGTTTTGTCAGGTTTCATATATAAAATTCCTCAATTTAAGTTTAGGTTGTTACTAGAACATAAGTAATAGCGACTATCGGTTTGATAATGCCATATAACTGAACTAACTGTCTTAAGACGGTGGAGACTAATCCATTTGCCAATTCCGTATACAGCCTCAACAAAACGAAAAGGTGTTGATTTATCCCTCGCACAATCCACGACTCCAGGATCATAAAGGGGTGAAATAGCCTTGAAACCTACTTGAATGGGTACAGTCCAACCCACGGTTGGTCGGCTTAATCGCTTCCAACTAACCACTTTCTTTGACCCTTCCTCAGTAATGGTGGCCTTAGACTTTAAGCAGTTAAAATCTATAAATCCCTCGAAAGAGGAAATTTGATTTCGGGTTAAATAGTTCATAAATTCCTGACTATGATCAACAAGATAAAAACCTGGTATGAGCTTCTTGAGCCCATTTTTTAATTCGCTACTTTCATCTTCACCTTCAGGCAATTCAATGAATTGTACATTGTTCATTTTTGTTATGATTCCACCCGCTAAACGCTTCGAAACAGCTAGCTGATAGATAAAATGTTCCAATTCCGATTTATCTAAGTTATGAAAATCGTCTGTACTAAAATTGCATTCGATCAAAAGCGAAATTTCTAAATGAATTTTTCCTTCTTCATTAAAGGTCGTTTTCCCTTCTTTATCTACTGGATTTCGCGTTAGGCAAAGACGGTGTTTGCCTCCTTCTCCAGTTTGTCGTGTATGCATTTGATAATGGTGACAAATAATGGCGCAACCTCCCAGTGGCAATCCATATTGGCGATCAAGTTCACGCGATAATGCGTGGGTATATCCTAAAAAATGTGTGATGGCTGGAAAACCATATAGGATTCCAGAAATTGCATTAGCATTTTCAATTTTTATCTTCGGAAGAATGAGAACAGATTTCATACTTATACCGGTGTTAATGTTTCTAAGCACATGACTTTCAATTTTTGATGATGTAGATCCCAAAACTCAAGTTTATCACTCTTTAACTTGTCGACTAACCAACGTGCAAACCTAGCAGCGACCTCTTCCATCCACAATTTCTGTCTATACTGAAATTGAAAATCACGATCGTCTTGATATGGGTCTAACCATAACCGTTCATAAATAGTAAGTTCGGATTCTTGACTCCATCCAGGATTAAACTCTTCCTGTATCTGCGTGGCTGAGTGCACGAAGGAATCCAAAATTTGATAAATATATTCTTTTATGGTCGATCTTGTTTCTTCATTATTTTTATCTTCGGGAAGTGATTCTAAATACCCACGAAAATCATTAATTAGCATACGATTTTCATAGGCCAAATGTTTCCAAAATAAGTCCTTTTTAAGTGGAGGCTTCTTGATATGCTTCCATAGGGGTGGCAAGCTCCGGAGGAGATAAACTACACCTCTATGCTCACTATTTAATTTAGAGATATTTTTAGGATGAGCACCTCCATGTTTTTGAATGCCTAGATCAGGATAGTCAATAACTATATCCTCTGAAAATTCTTGTTTCTTCTTAAACTGACGAACTGCCTTAGCATGTTTGCTAAACAGATCTTTTTCTATCTTTTCGTGTATAGCATGGTAAAGAGAGGAAGAAAATAAAGGGGATAGTAAATGATATTGATCACCCACTGGAAAGTAAACTTGCTTAGCCAAATGATGTGAGCTTAGATGCTTATCGACCAGTACAGACTGAAAACCTTTCATCCACGTTGATAGTTGAATTTCATCTTTTGCAAACGGTTTTAAAAAAGCACTATTATTAGTAGCAATTCGATCCAGCAATGTTACACCATCTTCTTCAAGTAGTAAAAAGCCAGCGATGTCTAAGGCACCTGCATTACCAACTACATCCTTTTGAATATGATCCAATGCAGTTGTTGAAATGTATGCAAGTAATTCGTCACTTTCGAGTGATGTATCTGATAAAATATTTGTTCCTTTTGCTTCACTATGCGTATATTTCAAGACATGTGTTGCCATTGAAATTTGAGAAGCACGTTTTGCAGCAGAATCAAGCCATTCAGATGGATTATATTCTAAATTTTTATCGTTCTGTCTTGCTCTAATGTAGTGTTCTATTACCTTCATTTATTTCTCCTATCTAGCGGCGATTGGCAGTGCAATTTAAATTACTCTCTGTAAAATCCGAACCAAGGATGTATGCACCAGGCATTCCCATCTTTCAATTCATCAAGCGTGATTCGGGAAAATCGCATGGCAGTATCGTTCAAACGTAATTCCAACTTCTCTGCCAGCTGTCTTAGCTCAGTGTCTATATCCAAGCAATCAATCCAGGGATAAATACCTGAAGCCGAACCCCTATTTTTAACTTGCGTAAAGTTTGTCATGTGAACTTCAAGTGGACAATCGTTTCTCTCACTCCACTGATGTAAAGTTGGCTTTGTATCATCGTCTTTATAGTAGTAAAAATACTCTTGGTCAGTATAAATTTGCTTACGAAAGGGTTTTCTTCTTTGTAGCTCACCACACCAATCTGGAAAATTTCTCCACCATAAATCAGCGGTACACTTTTGAGGATCTTGATTTGAAAACAGTTCAACGCGAAGCCTTTCGTGTTCTAAATCCACCAGATTGTTTCCATCATAATTTTCGGTAGATCTTAACCTGGGTATAGAGCTGATATGACTTTTTTCCTCTGACCTTAAAATGGTATCTAAGTCATGAGACTTCAATTTGAGCGTGCTTGTTTCAAAACCCGGTTGAAGGAAGGCAACAACTTCATCATCCTTTCTCGTGTTTGACAACGCTCTAAAGTTATACTTTAAAAGTAAAACGTTGGGTTCAGCAGGAGGAATGCAACGATGACGTTGAACACGTCCCGCTGTTTGAATGATAGACCGCATTGAACTCGGTTCAATAATCGCCCAATCATAATCATGATCTCTACCAACTTCAGCTACCGGTGTGGCAAAGACTATAAAAATGTGATGCTGCGCGGAAAGATTGTTTGATATTGCTTTATCAATCTCCGGTATATGCCAGATCTGATCAGGTTGATGCCTGTCGAGAATACAATCAAGGATGTGCTCCTTATTGGAACGCACCAACAACGGGAACCTTGAATGATAAACACAGAAGTGAATCGCAAAGTTATTCTGAGCAGGTTCCTGTATAAAAGTTTTTAAAACCTTGATCATTGGATTAATATTAGCCATTCTTACTAAACCAAAAGAGATTGTATGACCCGATTCTGAACGTTTTTGGTGATGATGTTGATGGAGTGGATAAATCGATTTATGTAGAGTTTTAGCTAACATATATTCCGGACTACCATTCGACATCGTATCAAATGACATTATCACGGATTTTCGTAGAATCGGCTGTTGTTCTAAGTGCGCTATCCTCTTCTCGACAAACTCTCCGTGCGCATTCATGAACGATTCAGAATCAGCCGGTTCACTATATTTAACCCCAAACTCATCAAACCAAGCACAACCTACAGGGGCCTGAATCCCATCAGAACAATTAAGATTAAATTGTTTTCTACCTGACGCATAGGCTTGATAAAATGATTTGACAATAGAAGGTGGAAGCGTTGCTGACGATATAATTACCCTAGAACCAAATACACCAGCAAAATTGATCAATCGGCATACTGCATGTAAATCTTCTACGTCAAAATCGTCCGGTTCATCAAGAACCAAGTCTGAAGTAAGTAAACGTAAAATTGGTCCGATTTGCCTTCCACCCCTACACCCTTCAGTTGCGGGCATCAGATAATCGATTGTACTAACTAAGATTGGCGCACTAACAAGCTTATGTAAATCGGGACTGGATTCAAGCCATCGACGTAGATGACCATCATCCAAACATCCTTCATAGCTGATATAATCTTGAATATCTACTAGACGATCCCCTGATTCGCTCCCATTTTTCTGCATTTCATAAAGTTCTTTAAACGCTGAAGAACCAACTAGAACCGCAACATCATCATCTTTTAGTCTTAATCGTTTCTGCAGGGCTTGACCCGTCTGCAGCGTAAGAACCCGTAAGCCAAGTGCAATAGTGAATCTTGATCCGCTCACAGCATTGTTTAGACCGTACATGATTCGGGCATTAGCTAGAGTCTTCCCACAACCAGTCGATGCAAGGTTGATTCCAAAAAAACCCTGTTTTTGACTTTTTGAACGCAAACCTTTCGCTAGTTCAAACGCTTGATCTTGCCAAACATATTTTGAGTGTTTGTTTCGCTTTTTAAAACCTTGATGATGAAAAATTGCCGGAAGAGAATCTCTTACGTGTGGCAATGCTTTAGCAATGAAATAGCTATTAAATGCGACTCCAATATGATGTTCATCTAATTGTTGCTTCAAATGCCCTTCAGGGGTGGTATTTGCATAAGCTTCATACTTTGGATCTTTGTAGGGTTCTTCTGAATCTTCATTTGACCAGTAATGATCTGCAAACATTAAAGAAGCACGTGCCAAATGCATCGAAAAGCGGTCTTCAAACCAATTCCGCTCAAGCATGTCGTAGTATTTCAATGCTTTTTTTGCTGCCTTTTGTGCTGCAAATTTCCATGACGTGCTTCTAACTGGAAGACCTTTTTTAAAGCTCGTAATTTGCTTTTTTTCATTTTCAGACCATTCATAAGCTAGGTGATGAATTGCATTCCATTGTGCTGATAAGCGATCGCTATCTAGCCAGGTATTGATTTTGTCAATGAAGGGTGCCTTTTTAATTTGATCAGCATATTTTTGTTTATCATGTTCCCCTGGATGCTGGGGCAATCGATGATGTGACATGATTAGCCAGGCAATGAATTTCGCAATCGGAGGGAGATGTTTCAGCGGATTTTCTTCAATGCATTTAAACGATGTGTATGTTTCTGCTAAATCGTTTAAAAAAGCGGCTTCATCCTTGTCGCTGATTTCTGATAAGTGTTTAAGCCATTCACGATCTAGCCGTTTACCAACAAAATTCTTAAATAATAGCACCGAAATCCATTCATGTCGGAATGGTTCAAAAAATCTTTTAGACTTTGGTCTTAATTTTGCTTGAAATAAGTCATTTGCTTTTCCAAAATCATGAAATAGTGCTGCGATGCTAGATAAGATGGCAATAGATTCACTTGTCTTCCATTCATTTTCATCATTGCTTCTGAGGACATCCTTTTGGGTCAGATTAGTCGGAACAGTACCATCCAGCCTAAATTTTTTCGAGTTACCTACAATCCACAAGAGTTCAGTATCGAACCTTCCCCTAAAGAGATGACAGGCAACCGCAGTATTTTTCCTTGCCGATACCTTCAAAAGCTTCTTTAATGTATCCAGACCGTGTTCAGTGATATCTGTCTGCCAAACACAATCTCCTTTGCGTTCAGCAAACTGGTCGATAATCCGACGCGTTTCAACTAAAGCACTTTTTGTGCATTGGGAGACGAGTATTACCCTCATTTCAAGCTCCCATAAAGCTGGGCAATTTCTTTAAGGCTATTGATAATAAAATCTAGAGCTTCTCTTTTAAGAAAATTGCGGATACAACTTACCCTGAATTCCTGATCTTCTTGCCCATTCATTCCTGACACAAAAGCTTGTGGGAGAACCAACCCATCCTTGATCAAATCCGCAGCATCAAAAACCAACCCTCCCCTTCGTGTCTTTCCATGCAGGATGGATAAGCCATGTGGCAATCCAAGCACCCAGGTCGCGGTTGCTCCTAGTCCATAAGCAAGATAATTCCCATAATCGAGGTTTTGGTTTGCAAGATCGACACCCTCACCCTGCTTGACACGTGCAAAATCCTTATATTTGACAGCCTCACAAATCATTTTATAGAGCTGTTTGGTAAAGCGTGCTTCCACTGTAAAGATTGTTGTGGTGGAGTCCGAATTTTGGATGTGCGCTCGGTACTCGTTTAAGATGATAGAAAGTGCGTGAGAATCGATTTTAAAGTTATCATCAAACATATCCCCGTGTTCGATCCAACAATGTTGGATAAAATCGATTCGGAATTCTTGTAGCTTTTTAGCAGCACTCAGTCTTTTGGATTCATCCGTCCAAAGGTTAAACCATGCATGCAAGTATTCGGTCGGTCGATATTCACTTTGTGGGCAAAACCATGCGATATCATGTTCTCGTTCCACTGAATGATAGAGAGGAGTCCCTCCTCCTCCACAAAATCCAACTAAAACACCTGCACGTGCAAGTTCACGCATTGCTGCTTGGGTGACAGATGTTCCAGTACCTAAAAGAATCGAGGTTGTATTGGCAATCGGAATATTCCAGTAAAGGCAGTTTTTGCCATCTTCCGTGACATATTCCACGCGCCCTCCATTCACAAGAACCCGGCAATATTCCAGGTAGTAAATGTTTGCTCGTTTAGAATGCAGGATGGTCTTAAGATCTGAAGATCTGATTTGCTCCATAAATACATTTTATTTATTTAGCATTACATCATATTTTATGACTTAAAAATTAACAACGAATTTATTCTATACAATGAATTCAAGCATTTCTTTATATTTTATTGAATGTTAGCAAGATCGAGTAAAGACAGTTTTTAGGCAAACAAGAGATAGGCGCCGATGCCGGCAAAATAGCCGATTGCCGCAGGTAAAGAAATGCGGCGCATATACCAGAAGAAATCAACTTTCTCGAGTCCCATAAACACAACACCAGCAGCTGAACCGATGATCAACATGCTGCCGCCTGTACCCGCACAGTAGGCAATCAGCTGCCAGAAATTGGCGTCTTGCGGAATGACTTCTAGGGAATACATCCCCATCGATGCAGCGACAAGCGGGATGTTGTCAACAACCGCAGAAGCAATACCAATCACCACAGCAATACTCGCATGATTCGGTAGCCAACGATCCATCAAAAGCGCCAAGTTGTTTAACAAATTAGCCGCATTTAATGCATCAATACATAACAAAATGCCTAAAAAGAAAATCACACTAGTCAAGTCGATCTTGGTCAAAATTTCTGGCATCTTTAGATGATTGCGCGCTTCATTACGACGATGGACCAAATCGGTCACGAGCCACAATACCGCCAACCCAAGCAGAATCCCCATATAGGGTGGCAACCCAGTCAGTTGCTTAAAGAGCGGTACAAATAACAACGAACCAATCCCTAAAGCAAGGATCCACAAGCCGCTAGGTTCCATTACTTCGTCTTGAACGGAATCGCGTTTCTCAATCTTCCCAGTGACTCCCCAAGCTAAGCATAAGGTCGATACAATCATGCAAACCAGACTAGGGAGAAACAATCCCTGCATCAAATGGATCGAGGATAGCTGTCCGCCAATCCACAACATGGTTGTTGTCACATCGCCGATCGGCGTCCAGGCTCCCCCCGCATTCGCCGCAATCACAATCGCCCCGCCCATCAACCAGCGGTCTTGCCGGTCATCGATGATCTTCCGCAAAATGGCTACCATCACAATGGTTGTCGTCAAATTATCGATGATGCCAGACAACACAAACGCAATGGCCGAGAGAGTCCACATCACCGCACGCTTGGATTCGAAGCGGATTAAGCGGGAAATGCAGTTGAACCCCTTATGGACGTTGATCACTTCAACAATCGCCATGGCACCGAGCAGAAAGAAAACAACTTGGCTGACTTCCGCTAACGAATGAGTCAGAAAACCCGTCGCATCCTGCACGTGAGCAAACAGCACCACCCATAAGAGAATGGCTGTCAGCAAGGCAATCGTGGATTTGTGAATACGGGTCAGGTGTTCAAAAATGATGAACACATAACCGACAATAAAGACAATACTAAGAGGGAATGCCGGGGATGCAAAAAGTCTGGGAAAGAGATTCATAAGTTACGATTCTTGGTCTTCACTCTGCTCATCCTCCTCCACATCCTCATCACGGGACGGAGTAGGCGCAGGAGCAACTTTTTTTCTTTTAGGGACACCGCGTTTTGATTTATGACGATCATAAAGATTACATTGGGCTTGAAGTTCAGGGGTTTGGAAGAGTGCGGCACAGAACGAACATACAGCAAAAGCAATAATTATACGTTTCATCTTTAGCAACCTCCGTGATATAAACATGCATTATAGTTTGAACTAAATTAACTATTTTTCCCAGTTTTTTTATGCCTAATCCCATTATTCGTAGCTCAATTCGCCCGGAATTGAAACTGAATACCCTCTTAAATGGTACCCTCATCGCCGTTGCGGGGGTAGCCCTGCTGGTCGCTGGCGGGACGTTCATGCCGGAACGATTGCTCTCTACCTGGGGCTTCCTGATTTGGATTGTCGCCTTATTCATGATTGCCTATGGACTCATCCCCTACCGGAAATTGACCCGTTTAGAACTTAAGCCTTTCGAAATCCATAACGAGGGGGATCGGTTTTTATTCAAAACTCCGAAAGGTGTCGTCCTTACCCTGCCTAAAAAAGAGATTATCAAATCCCAATATGTCACCTTAGGCAAGGTGTATGGAATCGCCATCTGGTTAAAGGAACCGGAAGAACTTCCCGATACCATTCGTAACGATTTATATCAGAATAAAATACGCAAGGCTTTTGGGTGCGACCTCTTTTTGCCCTACTTCTCAGAAAAAGGGTACAGCGAGTTCCAAGCAGCGCTTTAACAAAAGAAACAGGACAAACAGGACATACACGACACACAGGACGATAAATTGTCCTAAAGGTCCTGTGTGTCGTGTATGTCCTGTTTGTCCTGGTTTTTAAACGCCGGATTGGATGATGTCGTGCAGCTTAATGATGCCGACTACTTTTTGATCTTCAAGAACGGGGAGCACCATGATGGGAGATTTTTGATTTGCTTCCATCAATTGCATCGCATCAATGGCAAGCATCTCTGAACCGATTGTGCGCGGGTTTTTACTCATCAACTCACCTAGCGGCATCTCTAACGCCTTTGTGCCATGCTGCTGAAGGGCCCGTCGTAAATCGCCGTCGGTAAAAATCCCTCTTAAATGAGCGTTTTTATCAATCACGAGGATGCATCCGCATTTTTTGTTGGACAACTCGACGAGCTCATCAAAAAGCTTATCCTCAGGCCCGCACAAAGGGATTCCTTCGCCGGTAATCATCAGATCTTTCACTTTCATGATCAGCCGCTTTCCGATCCGTCCTGCCGGATGATTTTGGCGGTATTGGTCCAGCGGGAATTTTTTCAATTCCATTAGCGCCACTGCTACCACATCTCCGAAGAGCCCTTGTAGAATCGATGAGGTCGTCGGTGCTAGATCGTAGGGGCAAAGCTCTTTTTCCAACGGGAGATGCACAACGACTTCGCACGCCTTAGCTAATCGGCTCTGCTGTGTACTGACGACCGCAATCAGAGGTAGATTCTTATTCCGCAAAAAGGGAACCAGCTGCAACAGTTCATCGCTTTCGCCGCTTTTGCTAAAAAAAACGAAACAATCTTGTTCAGTGACAATCCCAATATCGCCATGTAACGCGTTGGTCGCCCCTAGGTAGAGCGATTTGGTACCCGTTGAGGTGAGCGTCAGCGCAGCTTTCTTCGCCACTAAAGCGCTTTTGCCAATCCCGGTGAAATAGATCACCCCTTTGCAATTGGCAAGCACATCGAGTGCTTTTTGGATTTCCCCAGCATCGACATGCGAAAAATAGTAGGTTAAACTTTGCTGCTGCTTCTTAAGGAGTTGCTTGATCATAGAAGGGGAAGTATAGAGGAGATGGCTTTAAGTCTCAACACTCTCTTGTCAAAAATAAAGTTGCTAGGCAGCATATGTTTCATAAACCTGCCACTGGAGAATTCTTATGTCACACAACCTTATCCCTATCGCTGTTGCTGAAGGAGATGGCATCGGCCCTGAAATCATGGGCGCCACCCTGCAAATTTTAAAAGAAGCAGGCGCCAAGTTGGAGTACCATCCAGTCGAAATTGGGGAAAAGGTGTATCTACGCGGCCAGCCGGCCGGTATCGATCCAGGCACCTGGGAGGTGCTGCGCCACACCAAAGCGTTTTTGAAGGCGCCGATCACCACTCCGCAGGGAGGAGGGTTTAAAAGTTTGAACGTCACCGTCAGAACATCCCTAGGGCTCTACGCCAATGTCCGTCCGTGCGTGGCGTATTATCCCTTTGTCGAGACCCGCTATCCGGGGATGGATGTGGTGATCATTCGCGAAAATGAGGAAGATCTCTACACTGGCATTGAATACCGTTTAAGCCAGGACGTGTACCACGCCATGAAAGTGATCACTCGCACTGGATGTGAACGGATCGTTCGCTACGCTTTTGAATACGCCGTTGCCAACAACCGTAAAAAAGTCACTTGCTTCAGCAAAGATAATATTCTGAAGCTCACCGACGGCACATTCCATAAGGTTTTTGATGAGATCTCTAAGGAATACCCCAGCATTGTACCTGAGCATTGGATTGTCGACATTGGAGCAGCGAAACTTGCCGATACCCCCACCAATTTTGATGTCATCGTCATGGCAAACTTGTATGGCGATATCTTATCTGATGTGGCAGCGCAAATTGCCGGATCGGTTGGTTTGGCCGGATCCGCCAATATCGGACAATTTGGCGCCATGTTTGAAGCGATTCACGGTTCTGCGCCGCGCCGCGCCGGACAAAACTTAGCCAATCCTTCCGGATTGCTTCTCGCAGCCATCATGATGTTGAACCATTTGGGTGACTTCGACACCGCAACCAGAATTCATAATGCGTGGTTAAAAACGATTGAAGACGGGATTCATACGTACGACATTTTTAAAGAGAACACCAGCAAGCAAAAAGTCGGTACTAAAGAGTTTGCCGCAGCAGTTGTCCGCCATTTGGGACAATTGCCGCAAAAATTGAAGCCCGCTGTGCATGCAAACGCACAACATAAGCATAAAGCGGTCATTAAAGCATCGGATGAACAGAAAGAGTTAACCGGCGTCGATGTGTTTGTGGAATGGGGCAAAGGACTTGACGAACTCCGCCAAGGATTAGAAGCGGCGGCTGAAGGATTAAAGCTGGTGATGATTGGTAATCGCGGTGTCAAAGTGTGGCCAAACACCATGGCCGAAACAAATACGGTCGATTTGTGGCGCTGCCGTTTCGAATCCAAAGAGAAAGAGAAAACGATCAAGCATCAGCAAGTGGCGGAGCTGCTTACCCGTCTGGCCAAGCAGGGATTCGATTTCGCCAGCATCGAGAACCTGTATCACTATGACGGAAAGCCGTTCTACACAGTCTCTCAAGACCAGCAATAGAAAGCAAAAAAAGAAAAAGAAACATTTGGAGTGCTGTAACTTGTTACCGCACTCCAAATTTTCGCTTTGCGATAAAAACTCTAGCTATGCCTCTTATGTTTGTGCTTTTTGGGGCTCGAATTGGATATTCTCTTCACGATAATATTTCTTTTCGTTCAGCTCCCCTTCTGCTTTCGCCACATAAACGGCTACCACTGCATCTCCAAGAATATTTACCACCGTCGAGATCATCTCCCGCACCCGGTCAATCCCTGCCAGCATCGCCATGCCTTCCAGTGGCAATCCAGCCGATACCATCACAGCTGAAAGCATGATAAACCCTGTGCCGGGAACTCCCGCGGCACCGATTGCAGAGAGCGTAGCAGTGATCACAATCATGAGCAGGCTGTAAAAACTCAAGTCAATGCCATACACTTGAGAAATGAAAATGGCCGCCATCGCTTGAAAGATGGCCGAACCATTCATGTTCACCGTATTGCCTAAAGGCAGAATAAAGCTGGTGATGTTTTTAGAAACGCCCAAATTCCTTTGAGTGCAATGCATATTAGCAGGCAGCGCCGCCGAACTGCTGCATGTGCTGAAAGCGATTAACATCGCATCATACATGCCTTTAAAAAAGGGCAGCGGATGTACCTTCGCCATAAACCAGAGGATCGATCCAAATACCAGTCCGACATGCAAAGCACATACAAAAAAGTAAGCGGTTAAAAATTTGAGCAGGGGGAATAAAACCGATAGTCCGAACGAACCGGTCACATTGGCCATGATGGCGAAGATCGCTAGGGGCGACAACTCCATGATCATTCCGGTCAATGTATACATCGATTCAGCAATCGCCTCCATAAAATCGAGCAAGGGCTTCGCTTTTTCTCCGGTAAAATTAATGGCAAATCCTAAAAATACCGCAAATACAATCACTTGCAAAATGTTGCCGCTGGCCAATGAGGCAAAAGGGTTGGAAGGAACGAGTGAAAGAAAGATATTGGAAGGCGATGCTGTTTCCACCACAAGGTTTGTGTGTCCTGGGACTTTATAAAGAAAGCCTGCTCCGGGCTTAAACAAGTAGGCAAAGAGTAAGCCCAGCATGATTGCGATGACGGTCGTCCCTAAATACATCAGCAAGGAACGGATCCCCACCCGTCCTAGTTTTTTCGGGTCATGGATACTTGTCACTCCCACCACCATGGAGGCTAAAACCAAGGGGATAATGATCATATTGATCAATCCCAGAAAGATGCCGCCTATCGGTTCTAAAATGCTCATTCGAGGTCCGCCAATCGCTCCAACCAGCACACCGAGAATCATTGCGATAAAAATTTTTGTATAAAGTTTCATGGTTCGTTACCTCCTACGAATCTGACAGGGTTGCTTTAGCCCTGCTGCTTCTCCTTGATTGATTAAAAACTATTTTGCCGTGTTGAATTACACGAGGGGGGCGCTATTTCTTAGGGCCGAATCCTGGTCTAGCTTCACTTTGATGGAAGCGATAAAGGCATTCCAGTGATTCTGGCCTTCTACGATTGATAGGTGCATTTTAACCCAAGCGACGGGTAAAGGACAAGCATGGGTTTCACTCATCCTCACTTTATCTTTTTCTGTACAGAGCAACGCTTCTGCTCCCTGCTTGACACAGTGTCGGCCGAATTGGTCTAAAAGCTCAGGGTCAGGGGCGATGTGGTCCGCCGAAACACATTCGGCAACCACCTGCCAGCCCTCTTTTTCGATCAGTTCGCGGAAATGATCCGGGTTCGCGATGCCGCAAAACATCCCTACACGGGTTCCTTTAGGCAATTTGAGCGGGCTGTCATGCAGATCATGGATCGAATCGATAACCGGATGCACAGCCACCAGCGGCGCTGATGTATAGCGGGCGAGCTGATGCTTGCAGGAGAGATATTGCACACGGTCGCTGACGTGGTTCATCACCACCAAACTCGCACGGGCTAGGGCATTTAGATTTTCGCGTAAAAATCCGCGGGGCAGGAAATACCCTTTTCCAAAGGGATCTGAGCCATCGACCACAACAATTTCCAAATCGCGGCTCAGGTAGCGATATTGCATCCCATCGTCCAGCAAGATCACCTGCATGCCGGCTTTAGCGGCCATGCGCGACGCAGAACTGCGGCGCCGTCCTACAAAAACATGTGCATGGGGCAGATTTTGAGAAAGCAGATACGGTTCATCGCCGCAAAAAGAGGACGGATAGAGCGGGCCGTTGCCGCGGCTCAAGACGAGAGGCGAGGAGAGCTGCTCGGCCGGCGAACGGTAACCACGGGTGATGATTGCCAGGGCATAGTCGGTCAGTTGCTTGCCGAGCATGAGGGTGACCGGCGTTTTTCCCGTGCCTCCAGCAACGATATTCCCGATACTGATCACCACGGGGACGGGGGGAGAGTAGCGGCGCAGCCAGCCATGGTCGAATGCCCAGTTGCGGCAAAAGACCCCTAAGCCATAAGCCCAACTGAGGACGCGCAGACCCGCCCGGGCGAGCGCAGCGGTGAATCCGGTACGCTTCCCTTTGATGATCTCAATGCAATATAATTCTGCATCTGTCAGCATTAGAACCTTGTAATAACTAAAATTAACTTAGTAAAACTAAGATTATAATGTTATTGAATTTTTTATGTAAATAACTTTGCTTCAATTAGTTCGATGATAATATGGATAGCCGCCATATGCGCTTCCTGAACCCGGTCTGACGTTTTAAAGCCCCGAATGAGGAGCTCTAGATCAGCGACCCCTTTGAGCTTACCTCCATCCTTACCTAAAAAGGCGATGGTCTTAAGGCCAGCTTGCTTAGCCGCTTTAAAAGCTTCAACGATATTGGGAGAGTTTCCGCTGGTGGTGAGTCCGACAAAAATATCGCCACGCTTGCCAAACGCTTCAATCCCCCGGGAAAACACATATTCAAAACCTGCGTCATTTCCCACACAGGTGATATGACCCGGATCGCTTAAAGCTAACGCAGGCAAAGCTGGGCGCTTTTGACGGAAGTATCCCGAAAGCTCTTCCGCAAAGTGGGCGGCGTCGCAGAGGCTTCCGCCGTTGCCGGCAATGAGGATTTTGTTTCCGTTTTGGAACGCTTCTGCAATCATCAGGGCAGCCGATTCAATAAAGTTCAACGCAGCTGGTGTATTGAGGGCTTGAATGGCTTGAATACTTTCCAAAACGGCATTGTGAGCTTTCGATTGCAAATCTGTCTTTAGGGCCGGGGCAATGTAACTCATAGGCTCGAAATCATAACATTGAAGGGTAAAATTGAGTACTCAATTTAAATCTTACTTTTATCTTCAGATTCCATCACATCTTCGCCCGGTTGGGGCTCCAGTCCGGGCATTTTAGGCATGCCGCTCATGACTGCTTGTAGGGCATCGAACTCCCCTAATACCCGTTCCAGGTCCACTAGCGCTACGGTGATGTCATCGCGATTGGCAAACCGTTCTTGTTTGAGTGCCGTACGCAATTCTTGGAGGGGTGCGGTCAATCCGGAAATTTTTTGTGACCTGTCTTGGCGGAAATTATCTTTTGTCAATTCTTCCAGCCGTCCAATTAAGGTCAGAAGCAATTCTTTGGTATCTTGCTGCAACACTTCTGGGTCATTAAGAATCGACTTGCCCACTTCCACCAAGGTGATCGAAGATTTTAAAACCGTTTCGGGAATTCCAGCGCGACGCGCTTCCAGCGCGAATTTACCCAGATGATGGAGAGGCACAATGCCATACGCAGGATCGGTTCTAGCGCCGTACAGGGCAATTTTTCCGGCGGTCAGGATAATTTCACTCGCGGGAGGTTCGTATCCATTATTTAGGGCATGGCTATAAATCAAACCGAGGTCTTGGAAAATATAGACCAGGACATAGTTGACTTTGTCGATGATATTGATCGGAGTACCGGAAGAGTCGATGGTGAATTTTTTTCTACGGCATTCTTGCAAGAATTTTTGAGTGAGTTCTCGAATTTGATCCACCGCGTCGCGGCTGGTGACAATGCTGTTTTGATGCAAGCTTTTCATTGAGATTTCGGTCAAACTGTCGATCGCTTCCAGAAGTTCGGATGATTTATCCAGGTCGACATGCTTGGTTCCATGTTTAGAGATAGCGGAAACCAGTTCTTCGGGATTGAGAACTTGGTTCACCTTGCAGATCAGCATGAGCAGGCTATCGATGGACAAGCCAAAAAGCACAAACCAAATGGCAGCTTGAATATTCGAACCTAGGTTGAATTGGAAGGAAGGGATAAAAAGCGCCAACAATCCAATAGCTAGGGGGATGGCGAGGGCGGTGATGTAGAGGGGGCTGCTTTGTAAGATGCCAAAAATCGCGGAGGAGAGTTGTTTGGTGCCTCTTTGCAAAGAGCTCAACTTAAACACTTGAATGAGAATGGTCAGGATGATGAGTGCAACGCCAAATAGCGGAACCAGGGTTTGCAGAAAGAAAGTGACGTTCATGTTAGTGATCACCTGGAATTTACTTAGGGCTGTTACCAAGGCGACAACAATTAAAGCAAAGAGTGTGGCCATATGCCTCCGATTGAAGATAAGTCCACATTACTGGAAGGAACAATAAAAGGCGAGTGCCAGGCAGGTAAGGCTTTAGGACCCGGTCGTGATCGTCCTGTCCAAGGATCTCGCTGAGGCTCGATCAAGAAAGGCGCTTATTTTGTTCTGGTCCTGTGTTATTTAAGTAAAAAATCTATCGGGTACGGCGCTTCAAAAGAAAGCAGCTCCCCGGAAATGGGATGGGGAAATGTCAACCTGCGAGCATGCAGCGCGATTTGATCGCGATGAAAGGGCACCTTGCTGCCGTAACGTTGATCGCCAATGACCGGATGCCCGCTGTGCGCCAGCTGCACGCGAATTTGATGATACCGCCCAGTCTCCAGTTCAATTTCAACTAACGCGTATTTACCCTCGCTAGGCAACATCTTGTAGTGCAATCGAGCCAACTTCCCTTGCTCTTTGCCCACAACTTGAGCATGATGCTCGTCATGCACAAGATAATGCTCCAAAGTGCCCTCTGAAGGTGAGAATGGTATTTCAATTAACGCATGATACTCTTTGCGGGTCAACTTCGACCGCATCGACTCATTCAGGCGGCTTAAGGCTTTACTCGTCCGAGCAAACAACACTACGCCACTCACTTGTTTATCCAAACGATGAACCGCTTCCAAAAATACATTGCCTGGCTTACTAAATTCTTGCTTGATCCACGCCTTCGCTTCAGCCTCAAGGCTGGGTTGGTCGGTTCCGCTGGGTTGTGTAAGAATGCCGGCAGGCTTATTCAAAACAAGCACATGATTATCGACGAATAGAATATTCATACCGACCGCTGCCGCAGTGCTTCGTAAAGTAACACCGTTGTCGCGGTGGCGACATTTAAAGAATCTGCTTCGCCCCGCATCGGAATCCGAACTTGCAAGTTGGCATGCTCCATCCAGATCGGCGAGAGTCCATACTGTTCCGTTCCCACCGCTAATGCTAGCGGTCCCGTTAGGTCGACCTGTGTGTACTCTTCTTTGGCTGAAGGCGTCGCCGCCAAGATATTGATTTTGCGCTCTCTAAGCCAACTCAAGGCCTCTTGACTATCCGCTTCGATCACGGGAACCGTAAACAATGTGCCGACACTGGCGCGTACGACGTTCGGGTTATGGATATCTGTCCGGCGGTCGCACACAATCAACGCATCGACTCCAACCGCATCCGCCGACCGTAAAATCGTGCCTAAATTGCCTGGCTTTTCAATCCCTTCTGCAATGATCAGAAATGGGTTTGAATTGCTCTTTAGCTTGTTTGCAAGATCCGAGAGATGCAAATGCATTTGCGGCGCGATCGCCAGCAATCCGTCCGGACGGTCGCGATACGAAATTTTTTCAAAGACCGATTTTGAACAGGTAAACAGTTTTCCGCCTTTCTGGGTGATGGAATCCATCAGCGCTTGCTCATTGCTGCCTAAAAAAAACTCAGGACAAACAAAAAGCTGGTCAATTTGATATCCGGTTTTGTTAGCACGGGATAACTCTCGATAGCCTTCGATGAGAAATTGCTGGTGCTTGTCGCGATCACGGCGATCACGGAGGTGCAGGATATGCTTGATCCGCGGATTCTGTGCACTGGAGAGATAGGTCGCGTCGCTCATCGTGAGGTTTTGCTCCCCACTTTACTCCATAAAGCATAGGTTCCGCTTGGAATCGGCAATGCCCCTGAACCTTCCAGTAACATTTCCCCTTCTTCCAAAAATCCTTGAAGATCGCCAAACGCTTGGTTCATCATGTGGCGCAGCACAATCGGGGTAAATCCTGGCGTGTGGCAGCTTAATAGCACAAATAGGGGTTGTTCGCTTAACAAACTCCGGCAATCTGTCAGCAACTCGGGCAACGCTTCTTCAATTTTAAATACTTCCCCCTTGCTGCCGCGGCCAAAGGTTGGCGGATCTAAAACAATCGCTTCATAGCGATGATTGCGCCGGATTTCCCGTTTAAGAAATTTGTTCACATCATCAACAATCCACCGGATAGGAGCGGTGTCTAGCTGGTTCAACAATGCATTTTCACGCGCCCAGGTCACCATCCCTTTCGAGGCATCTAAATGACACACTTCCGCTCCAGCTAACGCCGGAGCCAATGTGGAGCCTCCAGAATACGCAAATAGATTCAACACTTGGGGCGGATTGGGATGGTGCGCTTTTGCCTCTTGAATCGTTTTCTGAATCCACGCCCAATGGCTGCGCTGTTCGGGAAAAATTCCTAAATGACCGAAATCGGTGGGAGCGATTTTAAATTTAATGCCGTCGACATCTACGGTCCACTGTTCCGGCAATTGCACTTTGTAGCGCCAGCGGTTTTCAGGTTCACGAGAAAACTCTGCCTGAGCTTTAGCCCATTCCGACTCTGGCAATTGGGGCTTCCAGACTGCTTGTGAGCACGGACGAATGAGAAGATAGGGTCCGAATTGTTCAAGTTTACGTCCTAAACCGCTATCTATCAATGAGTAAGTTGTATTCATGGCTGAAGTATAGCTGGCGCGCGATTGCAAGTCAACGCAGCTGTTGGTAGAGCTCAACTAACAGCTTGTTGACGGTACCTTCAATGATCATGGCACGGCTGCCGCGCGCCGGCACTTTCCACACATGCGGCACGTGGTCGGGCCCAATGATTGCTCCCCATACCGTTCCCACCGGTTTTTCGGGCGTTCCTCCGCCCGGTCCCGCAATGCCGGTCACTGCGATCGCATAATCGCTTCCAGTCAACTGTTGCACGCCCAGCACCATTTCTGTGGCGGTCTGCGCGCTGACGGCCCCGTGTTCTTTCAATACCGATTCTGAAACACCTAACAACTGGGTTTTCAACGCATTGGAATAAGCAACGATTGAACCTAATAAATATTTTGAGGCATCGGGAAGCTGAGTCAAGCGTGCAGCAAGGGCTCCGCCCGTGCACGATTCGGCAAGGCTGAGCGTCAATTTTTTTTCGATGAGCTGCATGTGGACCGCTTCTTCAATTTTTCCGCTGGGGGACTCGTAATGAGAGAACGGATAGATTTCCAACAAATCGTGTTGGGCAGCCTCGATGATCGGCAGATCGTTGGGATCCTCCACCATAAAACTGATTGTCACGAGTCCAAGCGAAGGATAGATGCCAAATTCGATTTTTGGATATTTAGCTTTCAGCTCGCGCAATTTTGGATCCACTTGCGATTCGAACAAATTGAACAGATGCACCCGTTTGGAAATGTAGGAGGCTGTATGACGCATCGTCATGTAAGGAATCAGTTCCTCGGTCACCATGCGCTTCATCTCCAGAGGAACCCCTGGAAGCAAGATCAGGCACCGCTCATCCGTTTCAAAAACAATTCCGGGTGCAGTTCCGATCGGATTCAAAAAGATGCCAGCTTTATCGGGTATGGTAGCTTGGTTTTCCAGATTGGCTAGCGCGCTGATCCGTTCACCATAGCGCCGCTGCAGTTCGCCGAGCAAGTTTTTATCGAGGTGCATTCCCGAATCAAAAAGTTCCGCCGCCATTTGCCGGGTATTATCGTCCAGGGTGGGTCCTAAACCACCGGTGCAGATGACAATGTCATTGTGTTTAAGCGCTTGAGATAATCCCGAACGCAATTCGTCTGCATCATCCGGCAGCACAGTTTGACGCCGGACTTTGAATCCGTACACACTTAACTCATGACTGATAAAGGTAGAGTTGGAATTGATGATCGCTCCCGCCAACACCTCGTTTCCAATGGCAACGATCTCAATGCGTGGATTTTTCATTCTCCACTCCCTGAATTGGGCAGCGCGACCTTCAGTCCTTTATTGACCAGCTGTGGATGGTTGTTAATCCACGCAAAACAGTTTTTGCCTAAGCGCATCGGCACATTGATTTTTTTTTCATCCACTAAGAAAGGGGTGGCCGAGCTGTTGTTGCGCATCCATCTCTGCAGCGTTTGAAACAATCCGGTATTGGGAAACTTCGCGACATCATTGGGTTTAACCACTTCATGAGTGGCAGGATCTTGAAACATTTGGGGATAGGAGAACTGAATGCCCCATGAAATCGATTCTTGTCCAAACATCATCGACCGGAATTTTTGATCGTAAGGGGAATAATCCATCGAATGGGGCTGCAATTGAATCACCGGTTTGCAAATGCGGATCAGCTGTTTATCTTCTCCGACATGCACCGCGTAGACATGGTCAGGGCTTAACGTCCATACCGCGGCAAAGAGAGTCCTCACCAATGCATCTGAAGGCAATTGTCCTCTCTTTAACGTTTCGATATAAGCTCCATACTCTTCAATGAATTTCTGACGCGGATAAGCCGAAGAGCCGCGTGGCTGTGCGCCGCTTACTAAAAATATGTAGGGGTTTCCCAAGGTATTCAGCAGCGCTGCCATCTCCTGTCCATCGATAAGCGCTTGCAAGGATAGCCATTTTCCCGCTTGATAAGGCGGATCCTGATTGCCGGATGAGACCCTTAATTGGACGTTCGATTCTGCGGACATTACTTTGAAGCGGGTTTAAATTTGCGTTCGCCTGTTTGGCACCAGGAGAGCAAGCATAGCCAAGCGATCCCCAACGTGATGGCGGTATCAGCCAAGTTGAAAACCGGAAAGTCATAACCCCAAAGGACAAAATGCAGCATGTCGATCACATGCCCATACACAAAATAATCGATGACGTTCCCGAATGCGCCAGCCACAACCATGGCGAGCGGAAGTGTTTGAGACCGGTTCTTATTGAAAAACAGCAGGTAGCCCAGCATAGTCACAATGAGGATGATTCGAAAAATCAGCAGCTGCGTTTGAAAATCGGCTAAGGCTCCCCATGCTGCCCCTTTATTGGTCGTATAGATGATCGAAAACTCGATCCCTAAAAAATCTTGAAAGACGGGAATGCCATTATAAGGATAAAAAAAGGAGCTGTAGCGTGCTGGTGGGATAAAAAAAACGGTATACGCTTTTGACAGCTGGTCAGCGGCTAAAATAAACAACGCCAATAGAAATGGCGTTGATCTGAAAAGTTTTACCATGGCGCTTAATGATGCCCTTTTTCGAACTTTTCCTGCGCCTGGGCGGTGCGGTTTGCATAGGGAATCGCATTGAGACGTGCAACCGGAATCTCTTCTCCAGTATCGTCGCAAATCCCGTAGGTGTTTTCTTCGATTTTTTCTAATGCACGATCGATTTGCTTCAGCACACTATATTCGCTGGAGGTGAGTTCAAGGCCAATCTGCCGATCAAAATCATCTGTACCCTGGTCGGCCTGGTGCTGAGAGTAACCGGTGGCTTCGTCCGGTTTCTTCACCTCTTCAGCCGTACCTTGCAACAACTTGGTCATTTCGGCCCGCATCTCTTCCAAACGTTTTTTGAATTTGATGACATCTGCTTTCTTTAGCGACATATCGCTCCCCTACACTTTAAAAATTTCAACCTTTAGGCGCTTTAGCACTGCGATGCTGGTCATCCTTGGGATTGATGGCCTCCATAGCCTCTTTTAACTCGTTAATATCTTTAAACCTACGGTATACACATGCAAACCGTATGTAAGCAATCGCATCTAAGGCTTGCAAATGCTTCATCACGATTTCTCCCAGTTCCTTTGTACTGATCTCACGCACCTGGGCCTGCATGATCTCTCCCGTAATCTTCGCTGCCAAGACCACAACTTGTTCGCGGCTGATCTGCGTATGGCGGCAAGCGGCTTCCAGTCCATTCACCAGCTTCTGCTGTTGAAAATCCTCGTACCGTCCATCCCGTTTATGGACTTGTATCCCTAGCTCAATCGTCTCAAATGTCGTAAACCGATTTTGACAAGCCAGGCATTCCCGCCGGCGGCGGATACCATTACACTCGATTGCCTCTCGCGAGTCAATGACTTTAAGCTCTTCATGTTGGCAAAACGGGCATTTCATGCCTACGACTCGTCCTTTTGCATGATCTGGGCGCTCAAAATAACCAACTCAGAAAAAAGTGTCGAGCTAAAATCTTAGTAAAATCAGGATATGACGACTATTTAACGCGATTGATGGCATCGATCAGGAGTTTAAGCAAGCTGTAATCCCTGCGATTATGGACAAAGGTCAGGCGTGGGAGATCGAGGAAATCGTCCTCTTCAGGCAGGGCGGAGCGCTGCTCGATTTTCCCCGTTTTGACCAGTTTGGCAAAATCATGATTAAGGGATTCTATGTACTCGGGGGCCAGGGGCGAATTCATGCGGATGACAAGGAGATCCCGCACATAGCGGCTTGAGTGGTACCGGTAATAAAAATTTTGAATATACTTAACTGCATCATCCACATTCTTAGCATGATAGTATAAATATTTATCCTCGGGGCTGATCCAATGGTTTTTAAGGAGGTTCTCATTGATATATTTTTCCCAGTTCTTCCAGTAGCGTCCCCCTTTTCCTTCGAGTAAGACCAAGGGGATGATATTGGATTTTCCGGTTTGCATGAGTGTAAGAACTTCAAAGAGTTCATCTTGCGTTCCAACACCACCCGGAAAGACCGCGACTGCATCGGAATGGCTTAAAAACATGAGCTTACGGGTAAAGAAGTAGCGGAAGTTAATGAGCTTAGGATCGCCCTCAATGACTGAGTTCGTGCTGGATTCAAAAGCGAGGCGGATTGCCAACCCGAAGCGCGCCTCTTTTTTAGACCCTTCATGGCCGGCCTTCATGATCCCGTTAGCTGCGCCGGTGATGCACATCCACCCTAAATCGCTGATTTTGGAACTAAATTCTTTGGCTACAATGTAGTCTGGATGGTCTTCCGGGGTTCTGGCGGAACCGAAGATGCTCAAGCGGCGCACACCTGGATATTGGTTGAAAATCCGATAAGCGTAGCGCATCTCCTTCATGGCGCGCATGATCAGTTTAAGCTGGGAGGTGGGGTGTTTATCGCGGATGAGCTTGAGGTTGTTTTCAATCATTTCCGCGATGATATCCCCTTCATAGGAATCAGGGGGAATGCCAAAAAGCTTGATGAGGTCGTTGATGGCATTATTGATGGAGATATTTTCGTGTGGTTCTGACATAAGGCAACAAAATAGCGGAATAAAGATTTTTTAAACAGAGGCAAAGGACCAGGACATCCACGACATACAGGACAAACACGACAGAATTTATTTTGTCCTGTAGGTCTTGTATGTCGTGGATGTCCTGGTCCTGTGTTAACCCGCCTTTACTTTTTCCCAGATGCGTCCATCGATGATGGAGCGAAATTGATCAGGGGAAACATATTCAGCATGGAACAAATAGTCGCCGTTTTCTTGAAGTTCGTAGACTTCGAAGCCTTCAAAATTGGGGTAGCCGCGGAATTCCCACGCCACTTTTTTTGGATCGATAATTCCTTTACCTTTGACGATCCCCACAAGTTCGTTTTCCAATTGAATGTCAAACGCCGTGTCGGTGATGTTGGTAAAGGTCAGGGTGTTTTTCATTTGGTCGTCTCCGCCGACCATTTCCACATCCTGCGTGCAAACGTATGCTGGATTGGCTTCTGTGACGGGACTCACCAGCCACCGGGTGTAAAATTTCATGATGTCAGGCGAGGCGCTGAAGGAGATCTTTCCTTCCCCTATCCAGTAGGAAGGTTCGAAAATAAAACGATGAACAGTCATAATCCAATCACAAGTTAAAACATAAAACGACGGCTATAGATGCTTTGCAAGATCCCTAGCGCAGCCATCGTTGAAATCACAGAGGAGCTGCCATAGCTGACCAAAATCAGCGGCACTCCAGTGATCGGAAGAAATCCGCACATCATCCCCACATTCACAATAATGTGCATGGCAAGATAAACGCTAATCCCCGCCGAAAGCAGCCGGCCAAAATGATCTTTCGCGACAGCGCTGACCTGAAAACTAAAATAAACTAAAGCGTAAAAAAGAGCCATGAGGAAAAAAATGCCGACAAACCCAAACTCCTCGCCAAAAGCCGGAAAAACCGAATCGGTATAGGGAGTGGGAAGCCATCCTCCCGCCGCATACTCACTATTTTTCCACCCCGTTCCCGTCACTCCGCCTACCGCAATCGCAGTAATCGCCGCATGTTGATGGTGTGTGTGTGGGTTAAGCCGGTTGAACTGATACTCCTTCAAAAATTTGGTAGCGACCGGCCGGAGAGTTTCGTGGGGCACGATCCCTAAAAAAATGAGCGCAACGACGATAATTCCCAGGCCGCCGACCCACGTCATCGCTTTAAGAATGTAAGGATGGATGTCCCCATAGTAAAACATGACCAAAGTGATCGGCAGCAAGATCAAAGCAGTACCCAAATCGGGCTGTTTAAGGATAAGAAAGAACGGGATGCCGACAATCAGTGCGCTAAAAAACGCCACACTCCAGGAACGGGAATGATCGCGGTTGCGCTCCAGAAACCAGCTCAAGGTGATGACGACAACCAATTTGGCGTATTCTGAGGGTTGGAAACTTAAATGAATGAACGGGAGGCGGTACCAGCGATGGACCCGCTGGATCGAGTCGGTAAAAAACAGACCGATGAGCGAAAGCACCATCAGAAAATAGAGGATCCACGCCCATTCCCGCAGCTTGTTATAGTCGAAAGCAGCGCAGAACAAAAAAACTCCCCACCCCAATAACAGCCCCTGTATTTGCCGTTTGACGCTGTCGGTAAAGAAACTATCTTCGAATGGCTCCCGCAGATGATCTACCGTGTGCGAAGCAATCACAAAAAGGCTGATCACCATCAAGCTAAGGATCACAAAGATCACTCTGAAATCGATGCGGCGCAAGATGTTGACATTAACCATAGAATTACCCTTTGAGAATAAACCATAGCAGGTTTATGATTTATTTTTATGGGGAAGATCATTCATCACCACTTCGATGTGCTGCCATCAACGATCACATACGTGAAAGAGCACGTAAAGCTGTTCGATCCGAAAGGATTAACCCTGATCACAGCGAACGAACAAACCGCTGGAATTGGACGGCTAAAAAGCCATTGGCGCTCACCGCCGAAAGTGAATATTTACGCCACGTTTTGTTTTACATTCGACCCCAAGCGGACCGACCGCGGCAATTTAGCCCAGCTGCTAAGTTTGTCGGTTGCCGAAACCTTGAAGGAGCATGGATTAAAGCCCATCTTGAAATGGCCGAACGACCTCTTGGTGAATGAAAAGAAAATTGCGGGCACCGTATGTGAAACCTCGGAATTAGACGGAACCCTATGGGTGTTCAACAGTGTCGGGTTGAACATTAATATGCCGGCTGAGGAGTTACAGAAGATCGAAAAGCCGGCGACTTCCATGGCAGTCGAGCTGCATGCCATCCAAGATATTCAATCGATATTAGAAGCCCTCAAACACCATGTCGGACATGATTTAGAGTTATTCTTAAAGAAAGGGTTTGGCGGATTCATCAGTCGTCTGCGTGAATTGACTGACCCCTTCCGTAAACAAACGATCCATTTCCGCGGACAAAATCAAAGCTGGGAAGGGGTATTTGATTCCATCAACGACGATGGTTCGTTAAACCTCTTGATCGACGGCAAGTTGAAGCAGTTCAACGCCGGCCAGATCGTCTAATTTTCAGAAAATTAACAGGATAGCAGGATGCGCTGCTACGCAGCGGCAAGATAAGGAGGATAGATAAATACGATAAGAAAATTTAATTGATTTGAAAATTTTGACATATCAATCGGTTCTCTATCTTGGTTATCCTGGTTATCTTTGTTATTTATATTTAATCCTGCCTATCCCATACGCATCAACCTAAGCGAAAGAAAACAAACAGAAGTAGCTAAACCTTAAAAGATTTTAACAAAATTTGGAGTGCGGCAACTTGTTGCCGCTTTGTTTAGCGTAACTTGTTACGCGTAATGATGAACGAATTTTTTCAATACGCGCGACAAGTCGCGCTATACAAAGCGGCAACAAGTGGCCGCACTCCAAATTTACTCACAATCTTGCATCATTTTAGACTCTTAGGTTGATGCGTATACCTGCCTATCCTGCCGCCGCATAGCGGCGCATCTTGCCTATCTTGTTATTTCTGTTAATGCTTGTGGGCGTCGAGGTCGGGAATCACGACCAGATCGGGGTGCACTTTGTTCTTCAAGACTTGTTGAATATAGGACAAGGTCGCTCCAACCGATGACATGCACGAGGTACAGGTGCCTTGATAGGCGATGATGACCTCTTTGTCATGCAACAGCTGCATCACTTCCACGCCACCTGCATCCAAAGCGATATATGGACGAATATCTTTATCTAAAACCTCTTCAATGACCGCGATTTTTTTCTTGAGAGTGAGCTCCATCCACCCCGGATACCCCCCTTGAATCACTTCAAGCTCGGTCGGCATCGGCGGCGCCACATAACTTTCAGCCAAGGGAATATGAGAACATTTTTCTGCCGCTTGCTCAATCGCGCCAATCACCAAATTTAAATGCGGATAGGTTTCGGGCGGAAACGCCGGGATATCCGACTTATCCCGCAACTCTTTATCCACCAAATCGGCTCCGATCCGTTTCGCTTGGTCGTAATTTTTCCCAATCATTAATTCGCACGCTTCTTCGGCAGCGCCAATCAACGCTGATTGTCCATACACTTGAAAACGGGCATCCACAACAATCCCATCTTCCGGGTCGACCAGCATGTAGATTTTGACACAGTTCCCCTCCTCGACCTTTCCTTCCTCTCCTTCGGCAAGGAACATCCCGCGCGCCGCTGACTCTTCTTGCGTAAAGAACCCTGCACAACGGGCCGATTCAATGCGCGCCACTAGCTTCTTGCTATAGCGTGACCAAGGAAAATTCTGGGTTAAGAGTGACAAGCTCATAAGATCCTATACTAATTTTTGCGAGAGGTGACGCAATTTTGCAGCCGTCTCCGCGATGATGTCGATGGCACGCTCAATTTCCTCTTCTTGAGTTTCCCGCGATAGGCTGAAACTAATCGCTGATTGGGCCAAGTTCTCAGCAATCCCCATGCCGGACAACACCAATCCGATTTGCTGCGTGTTACCGCCGCCGATGCTTGCGTAAACTCCTTTGCGGTTTAAATGAAACAGCAGCGCTTCATTCGCCACACCTGGAAACGCCATCACGGTCACATGAGGCAGCCTTTCGCGTTGAACAAACAACGGCTGCGCATCCGGAATGCGGTCGACGATTCCCTCTTCCAGCTTATTTCGTAGGCGTGCGACTTCGGTGCACAGCAGGTCGCGGCTGTCTAAAGTTTCTAACGCTGCGACTCCGAGAGCCACAAGCCCAGGAACATTCAGCGCTCCTGCCCGGCGTCCGGCTTGATCGGATCCCCCAACAATAAACGGGCTGAGCTTATGTCCGTCTTTGACGAACACTCCGCCTGTCCCTTTGGGCGCATGCAGATGGGATCCATCAAAGGTGATCATCTCCGCACCCACATCATCCCAGTCAAAAAATAGCTTTCCCAACACATGGGTGGCATCAAGGTGCAGCCGGATGCCGCGCTCTTTGCATAAATCGGAGATTTCATTCACCGGATTGATCGTGCCCGTTAATCCATTCGCCCACGATAACGTCACGAGTGCGGTGCGCGGCGAGATCGCATCGGCGACCTCTTGAGCCGAAATCACCCCCGATTTCGCACACTGGATATATTTCGCTACACACCCTTGGCGTTCCAACTTGCCTAATGCCATCAAAGGAGGCGCCTCTTCGATGGCAGCCGTCACAAAATGATTTTTTCCGGTGGAGTTGGTAATGTCAAAATAGGTGGAAGAGATGACATGGTTTACTGCCTCGGGTCCGGATGAGGTAAAAATAAAATCATCTTGTTCCTTTGCGCCGATCAACCCATAGATGCGCTTATAGCTCTCTTCGATCGCCCCATAGAGCTCTTGTCCCATTCGGTGCGGGGCCACTGGATTGCCCCACCGTTCAGATAGGTAAGGGAGCATTTGGGCAACCGCTTTGTCAGAAGGCTTGGTGATGGTGCTGTTATCTAAGTAAATCGCCTTTTGCATTACTTGGCCTTGACCTCGCATTTAACAAACTTTCCATCCAACACTTCATACGCAATCGGAATACCGGTCGGGAGTTCTAGCGCCACCACTTGTTCCTTAGATAGGTTATCGAGTTTCATGATGATGGAACGGAGCGAATTCCCATGAGCGGAAATGAGAATGTTTTTTCCCTTTTTTAACCAAGGGACAATTTCCGATTCAAAATAAGGGATGGAACGTTCGGCGGTCATCGCTAGACTTTCTCCATTGGGCGGAGCGACATCGTAGCTGCGGCGCCAAATTTGAACTTGCTCTTCTCCATATTTTTTTCGCAGCTCATCCTTATTTAATCCTTGCAAGTCGCCATACATCCGTTCGTTAAGCTGCCATGCCCGGATCATCGGAATGCAATCCTCTGCCACCGCCGGATTATTGATCTTCGCCCACGATTCCATATTCCCTTCACCTGGATGCACAACTAAAGGAACTTTGCCCGAACTATGGTGGGTCATCGCCAATAGCGCAGTCATCCACGCGCGCACTAACGGCGTCGTATAAATGAAATCAAAGGGAATGTCTTTAATGATTTTTCCGGCAGCAATCGCTTCATCGATCCCCTTTTGCGAGAGAGGGATATCCACCCAGCCCGTGAAAAGGTTTCTTTTATTCCATACCGATTCCCCGTGCCGCATCATGACAAGTATACTCATAAGCCTTTACCTTTTGCCACGAGTATACTCAAAAGGGAGTTATTTTACTCCGCTAAATTAGGGTACCAGACACACCATCTGACTACTTTATATAGGAGAATTTACGGCTGGCGAGCTGCTTTTGCACGTCCTCTAATGTCGGGCGTTTGGTGGGATCCTCGCTCGTCATCCTCACAATTAAATCTTCTATAGTCCCAGGTTCAGGGGGATAGCCAAATAAAAACTCTGGATCCCTAAGCCCTTTATTGAAATCAGGATGCCCTAGAGTAATATGACGGAAAGGCGTTTCATTACCGGTCCACAGCTCGTAAAACAACATCCCTAAGGCATAGATGTCGATCTCTTTTCCGCGGGGTTGTCCGCGGTACACTTCCGGAGCGATAAAACCGGGTGTCATTCCCGGCCATCCAAACCGTTTGGATTCTTCCTGCAATTCATTAAACGTTTTGGAGGATTCAAAATCGGCTAATAAAATTTTGCCTTCGTTGTTAATGAAAATATTTTCAGGCTTAAGATCTTTGTGGACTAATCCGTCTCGATGCAGCAACGAAACAGCATGCGCGATATCGCGCATCATGTTGATTCGTTGATTTGGTAAAGGATTGCTTTTACGCGTATACGACTGAAGATCGCCATCCGTTTGAAACTCGGTGTAGAAGGCCACTTGGGTTTTGACGACATTTTCGCCAGATCGATCTTTTTTGAGCCTGCGCATCACCGATTTGCTCACAACGGGCTGCACTCTTTTGTCGATCTGACTCATCTTTTCTTGCCGCGCGAGCCAATCCGGATACTGGGCTTGCTCTAATGGCTCTTTTACCGAGGATTGATTGGTTTGGATTTTTGTTTTTACATAGATTTTTCCATCGACCAAGTTGAGCAGTTTGCCCACTTTACTTTCCTCTTTCTCGTCATCGGCCACATCAAACGCTTTATGGTAACGCACTAAAATTTTATCGCGGCCATGGTATTCGATGGTAAAGGGCGGACCGTTCGGATGTTTCTTGATCACCACATAGTTGCGCTGCGGATCCGCTTCCTTTGCAGCTGCTAATGTCCGATCTAATAGTTCAACAACGCCGTCGCGCCGAAAGAAATTGATCATTTCGCGTATTTGTTTTTCTGATATTCGATATCCTCCCAATTCGTGTGGACCGGATTTTTCTGCTAGTTCTTGAATTCTTTGATCTGAAATCTTATCGGCAAAGGGTCTAGGAAGTTCTTTTTCCGAGATCACATCACGTTCAAACCCTTTTCGATATTTCGCCTCGCTTTGATGAAGGGCGACGATTTTATCATAGGCTGCAGTGGGGCTAGGTTCTGATGCAAGCAATTTTCTTTGCGCAAGCTCGAGCGCTTTTTCTTTAAACTGTTCCACAATAAATTGACGGGGGTCTACATTAAAATGGCGTAACGTATCGATTAAATCGTCTTTCCATATTAACGCTTCGATGTACTTCTGCACTTCCATAATGACATCCATATGATTGCTTTCTGCGTACGCACAAATCATTTCTGGAGGCAAGTGAGTGATCGCGACGAGAGCATTTAAATCAGCCTTCTCCGTATCTGAAATCTTGATCCAAATTTTTCCGCTCGGTTCAACCTGAACAGGTTTTTCACTTTTAAGGGCAGGTTCGGTGCGGACAAACAGGATCTTGTGGTGAAATTCATGCACTTTCGGAACGTAGGCCGCTACTTTTTTCTGATAAATCTGTGAAATGATCCGTTGCCGTTCTTCATTGGGAGCGTCGGAAATCTTGTCCAACACCCCAGTATGCGTATATAAATTCATCAGCTCGTTTGATTCTGAAATGGCCTCTAAAAGCTGAGTAAAATGATTTTGATCGACCGATTCCTTCAAGATTTCCGGAGCGACCCCCATTCCCTTCGCCAGGTCCCGAATTTTGACCAGGACAGTCTCCCGATCAAAATAGGAGTCTTTAGATTGGATGGATAGGGCGATAAACTCATGCCTTTCAGAAGGGGGAATGGAATCGGGAGATTTTACCTTTAACAGGAGGTGATTAAATCGGAAACCCAGATCGATTTTTTTGGTCGCTCCCTTTTCACCTTCGGCTGCCTTAAATAGGGTTCGAACAGGAACCAGGGGAGAAGAAGAATCAATACTCATAATAACACCAAAATAACATCAAATTAACGATACAAATTGCATAAACACCTTATAATTATTATAATTTATTAAAAATATTATTTACAATTTTACTTAATTATAAATAATATTAATTAAATTTTGGAATTACCTATTAAAAATTAATTACTTAGGATTGATTTTTTAAGAATTTATACCTATAATTTGGGTATTAATTAGAGGAATCGATGGAAAAAGGAAAAAAACGATTAAGCAAGACCTTGGCCGCAGCCGGGGTAGCCTCACGCAGAGCCTGTGAAGAGCTCATCTTTGACGGTAAAGTCACCGTCAATGGCGTGGTGGAGTTAAAGCCGCAGACACTGGTGGGGGATTCGGACAAGATCGCCGTGAATGGACAACCCATCCAAGGCGCCGAACGGAAAGTGTATTACATTTTGAATAAGCCTGCAGGTTACATCTGTTCCAATGCCAGGCTGAACCGGACGACAAAACTGGTCACCGATCTGTTTCCGGATTCCAAAGAACGGTTATTCACGGTCGGACGGTTGGACAAGGACACCGAAGGGTTGATCTTAGTCACCAATGATGGACATTTTGCCAATCAGCTCATCCATCCTTCCCGTAATATTACCAAAGAGTATCTTGCCAAAACCGACCATGACCTAACCCACGAACATTTAGTAGCGATCTCCTCGGGGGCCTTGGTGCAAGGGACCTTTGTTAAACCCGCCAGCGTAGCAAAAGTGCGCCGCGGATCGGTTAAGATCAGCGTCCACGAAGGAAAAAAACATGAAGTGCGCATTTTGTTAGAAGCTGCCGGATTGAAAGTTCTCTCATTAAAACGGATTCGAATCGGCGGCTTGTTGTTAGGCACTTTGCCGACGGGCGAATGGCGCGAGCTCACTGAAAAAGAAAAGAAGACGGTATTGAACCCATGAAAAGCCAAAAGAGCCCCCCATTAGACCTCGACACCATCATGCCCCTGCTGATTCAGATCTGGCGCCGGTTCACGAAAGAACGCGGACCCGATGACCGTCTGCAAACGCGTGAATTCCGCCGCGTCGTTGAAGCGGTCAAAACCTTGAAGCATGGACTAGAAGTCGATAAGTCCCTGTCCGGCACAGACTATTTTAACAATCCGGACTTACTCGGCGCCTACCTCCTGTATCAATGGGTCGTGCATTATCAAGAAGCGATGTCGATTTTAGGCGAACTGCCCACGCCGCCAAAAACGGTTTTGGATTTGTGCAGTGGCCCCATGCCAATGAGCTTTGCCGCCCTCCGTTATGGCGCACAGGATGTCACCGCCGTCGACCGCAACGAAAGGGCGCTGACGTTGGGAGCAGAGGTGTGCGGACGCTATGGCATGCCGGTCAAAACGGTTCGCGGCAACTGCTTAAACAATCCCAAACTGTACTCCGGCAAATATGATCTAATCCTTTTAGGCTATGCACTAGAGGAACTCTTCCCAGCAAATCAAAAAGGGTGGCAGCAAGCCCAGCATGAATACCTTAAAAAACTGCTCAATCTCTTGACGCCTGAAGGACATTTAATCTTTATCGAAGGTTCGATGGGCGATCAAAATCAGCGCGTCCTGAGAATCCGCGAAGAGTTTGTCAGAGAGGGGGTTCCCGTCCAAGCGCCTTGCGTCTGGCGCGGCGAATGTCCGGCTCTTAGCACACCGAACAGTCCTTGCTACGCGCAGCGCGAATTTGAAAAACCGTATCTGATCAAAGAGATCCAACGCGCGGCATCGATCAATCTAAGTTCCTTAAAGATGAGCTATCTGATTTTACGCCATCCCCAATCCGGCTGGCCGGCGCTCCCCGATCATCCGCTCTATCGAGTGATCAGTCCCGCGATTGAATCGTTCCATGGAAAAAGCTTTTATTTATGTGGCACGGATGGAAAGAAACGCTTAAGCTCGCGCCTGGAAGAGCATCCGAAGGAAGCGCGTGCGTTCGATTATTTGAAGCGGGGAGAACTCATCTCCATTTCAGGCACGATGGACGCACAGAACCAAATGACGATTGTGGAAGGCACCCACATTAAAGTTGAGGCCGCCTTAGGTAAGCCCTTACCTCAAACAACAGAAAGCCATGATTCGTAAACGAAAAGAAAAGTCTGCAGCAGCGAAACCGGCGAAAAACCGCCTAGAGAAGTTGCAAGCGGCTATTCAAGATCTGGAACATTTTGCCGACCTAAACGAAGACGCGCCCATCCCTTCGGTCCAGAATTTGGAAGTGGAAGATGACCATCTGGTCGCTAAACCGCGCAGCCCCATCGAACAGACGATTCAGCTCACCCGCTACTTCATCGACAGCATCTTTTCGGATCACCCCCGCCAAGAGGAGCGGAAAGCGCAAGTCCAGCAAAAACTGCTGGAATCGATCCAGTTCCTAAAGACTCATTACCGGATCATTCAAAAATTAAAGCACGGAACGCAAGCCGAACAAGAAGTGGCCGACTGGGCCCTTAAAGCGATCAACCGCTATAATGCCATCATCAAAAAAGCAAAGGAAGAACCGCGCTCCTTGCGAGAACGGGCCGCTCGTTTCCTCTACAAAAAAAGCGGCGTCGCGATCGATGATGAGCTCCAGCGCAACACCATCTTTATCCCGCAAGAACATGTGGTGCGTTTAGAATCCGCCGAATCCCCGAGCACAACGGAAAAAATTACCGCCCTCCTTCCGCAAATGCGCGAGACCGGCAAGCAACTGAAGCCGACCCAGCCTGAGATTGATTTGCTGCGCATGAAGTCGCTCTCTCTCGCTAAAAAAACAGGCAAGTTCCCGCAATCGTTGCAAAAGACCCTCAATAGCATGATCTGGAGTGCTCCCATCATCGCAACTCCGGTTAGCGAGGAAACGGTATCAGTCGAACAAACGTTTAAGGCGCTGCCAGGAGAAGTGATCAAAGTCAAAGGAGAATTTAAGCGCGATGCAAAATCGCCGGTTCCCTCTGTGCCGATTCCTGAAAGCTTCCATATGTCCACCCAAGCCATTCAGACCGGGTTTCCCGATCCGCTGCAACATACCGGGATGGCGTTGACCGAGCATCTGATCCCCGCCCTGCCGTTGCGAATGGATTTTTTGGAGTACTTCCAACATTTTTATCATCTGATGCAGCAAATCGCACATGAATTGTTGCCGGAAGGGGCTTTGAATCAACGCGCCAAACAGAGCTTTAAATTACGTTATGACGCATTTGCGCAGTTTCGCGCCGAGCTGCTGCCGCTGCATAAAACCTTATTGTTTGCGATTGCCAAGGCGGCCAACCATCCAGATATTTCCGGAGATAAATACGGCAAGGTGTTCAATCAATTCTTGTCCGAATTAGAACAAGCTGACAACCCTTTGGAGAAGCTTGCGGCCGAACACGACAAAATCAACACCATCTTCATTAAGGCGCCCTTTGATCGGTTACATGAGGAGTTTTTGAGTGAACACCATCCTCAGCATGCCGTTCGAGAGCCTAGGCAAGTGCTGCAGCTCTGTCAAACGCTGATGGATGAAGCGATCCAGCACGCGATCGAGCAGCAAGGGCCGTTGTCTGAATATGCTGCTGTGATGGGAGCGTTATTGAAGGATGCCTCAAAAGCGATTATCTTACAGCAGTTGTCGGAAAAGATTGGGTTTCCTCCTCCTTTGCTAAACAATTTCGAACAAAAAGTGCAAACCTGGGCCTATATGCAGGTGTTTGGATTTCATCACGAGTTGATTGAAACTCCCTTCGAAACACCCGAACAGATGAGTGAATTCCTAAAAGGAGTTTTATTGTTGGAGATCAGTTTATTCAAGGGCGAAAGTTTTGAATTACTGGATCACCCGGCTGTCACGCTCGTGCAAGAGCTCGAGCTGTATTACAACTCTCAGTACTATCAGGGATAGTCATCGAATCGAAATTCAACGCAGAGGCGCGGAGACCGAGAGACGCAGAGAAATGGATAATTCCCTCCTAAATAACAAATTGCTATTTCGTTGATTTTTAGGTTTATATAAATATCCAAGTTTCATTGCCTCTTATGTCTTAAATTCAATTCAACACGAAGACACGAAGGCACTAAGACACGGAGATGAAGTTTGGTGCATCATGTTCGTTATGAATTATGCTCTTTGTGCCTTCGTGTCTTCGTGTTCAATTTTCTTCTAGTTATTTACCGATAGAGGGCACCGAAGGGGCCTGCTTCGCTCTGCGTTGAATTCTGTTTAAACGGAGGTGGCCGCCGGTGTAAACCGGCGAGCAAAGACAAATAGATAAGCCGTTGCGGCAAGGCAAAAAGCGCAACCCAACGTGATATCCACCATCGCTCCGCCTAATGAAAGCAGGTACCCACCCAAGGGTGGAGCGATGCAACCGCGCAAGCCTACCGATAAGACATTGATGCTGCTGTAGACGGTGCTGTCTTCCTTATCAAAGGCGAAGGCAGGTCCGGAAAGACTCCAACACATTTCACTAGCCGATTGCGTCATTCCATATAAGAGATAGGCTGCAAACAACCACGTCATATTGATTTGCGCGGCAATTAACAAGAGCGGAAACAGGGCGAAGAGGAGAGCTACATAGCCGCAGAATTTGAAGATGGTTGCTCGGTTAAAATAATTGGCACAGACGGGAGACGCTAAAGCGTATCCAATCCCCTTGCAAAACGTCATTGCAGTCGCCAATTCGGTGTAGGATAGGTTTAAAGTCCCCATGAAAAAGGCGGGAAGGGCCGGCTGCCAAAGCATCACGCCAAATCCGCAAATCATGAATCCGAGCTGGAAATAGGCGAAGTCTCGTCGCTGGAGGAGCAATTGCCATGCGTTTTTCCACGGTTTTAAAATGTGTTCAAGAAGGGGTGTAGAATCCGTTTGAATCGGATTTTCATCTTTAGGGACGGGGATGCGCAGTTGTAAAAGGATTGTGGAAAGCGAAATTAAGGCTGTTGCCGGAAAGATCCAGCGCCACGCTTGTGCGTGATGATCCATCAACCACCCAAAAAGGATCGGAAACAACCCGCTAATGAAATAGCAAATGGCCGATCCATAAGCGAACGCTTTATGGCGCGACTCGTCGGGTAAGTTAAGTTTAAGGAGTTCCATCCATGCGGGGACAACTCCCCGCGCCAACAGCATGAACAAAGCCGCCGAGGCGACAAAAAACCATACTTTATCCAGAAACGGATAGAGGAAAAATGGCAGATTGCCAAGGATGCCGGCCAAGATAATATTTAATTTCAGACGATCCCGGCGGCGAACCACGTGGGAGCTCCAATAGAGAGAAAAGATGGATACCACGGGTTTGAGTGTGATCAGAGTAGCGATCGCAAAAGGACTAGCCTGGAGGTCTTTAAAGAGGATGAAGGGGAGCAAGTTGTAGATGCTCCAGAACGGTGTATATAGGATATAGCTCCAAATATAGGCCAGACGGGTGATTTTGACCGGAGCCGGAGCATTCGCATCCCAGCGAAAAAATTTAAAAAAAGTTTCTGATAGCATGGTGAGGATTATAGCATAAATGGACTATATGGACTACCTGATCACAGAAATAGAATATGACAACAAAAAAAGACATGCCACGTATGTAAAAGAATTCAGGATTTTCTTCTAGGTTGAGAGGGCGGTATAGAGGCTAACAGTTTGCGGGTATAGGGGGCTTGCGGATTATTGTATACTTCTTCGGTGAGGCCCGCTTCCACGATGACGCCGTGATGCATGACCGACACACGGTCGGCGATGTGTCGCACCACTGAAAGGTCGTGCGAAATGAATAGATAACTCAATCCTAATCGCTGTTTAAGGTCTAACAGGAGATTTAAAATCTGCGCCTGCACCGAAACATCCAGAGCTGAGAGCGCTTCATCCAAAACAATCAGTTTAGGCTCCATCGCAATCGCACGTCCAATACAGACGCGCTGCTGCTGGCCGCCTGAAATTTCGTGAGGATAGCGATGGATGAGCTCTTCACGCAACCCTGTCTGGGCCATAATCGTGCGCACCCGCGTTTCTTGCTCATACCGGTCTTTGACAAAGCCGTGATACAGCAGCGCTTCGCCAATGTTTTCTCCGATCGTCTTCCGCGGATTCAATGAGGCATAAGGATCTTGAAACACAATTTGAATATTTTTGCGCATTAGCTTCAGAGCTGTCTGATCCAACGCTAGAAAGTTTTTCCCTTCAAAATAAATTTCGCCAGCTGTCGGTTCAATCAACCGGATCACGGCACGGGCAGCCGTACTTTTTCCGCTGCCGGATTCCCCCACAATTCCCAATACTTCTTGTGGATAAACGGTAAAGCTGATTCCGTCAACCGCTTTAATATCTCCGACCTGATGACGCAAGATGCCGGCGATCACCGGAAAATATTTCTTCAAGTTGCGCACTTCTAAGAGAGGTTCAGGCATGTCGATCTCCTTTTAGATGCGGGTCAAACAACCAACATTTCGCTTGGTGTTCCGCATCTTCAATATCGAAATAGGGCACTTCGCCAGTTTTGCAAATCTCCATCACATAGGGACAGCGGGGATGGAAATGGCACCCTGAAGGCATATCGACAATCGAAGGCACCGTCCCCTTGATCACATGCAGCCTTTGCTTCGGTTTTTGGTTTTGAGGCCGTGACTCGAACAAGCCTTGGGTGTAGGGATGGGAGCGATTGTCAAAAATCCGTTGCACAGAACCGAATTCCACGTTTTGCGTGGCGTACATGACGATCACGTCATCAGCCATTTCTGCAACAACTCCCATATCGTGGGTGATCAGCAGAAGGGCCATTCCCTTCTTTCGTTGTAGATGGCGCATCAGTTCCAATACCTGCGCCTGAATGGTCACATCCAAGGCGGTTGTCGGCTCATCTGCAATCAAAATATCGGGTTCGCACATCAGCGCCATCGCGATCATCACCCGCTGTTTCATCCCGCCCGAGAGTTGGTGAGGGTAATCATTCAAGCGATCAGCGGCATTGGTGATCCCGACATCGTTCAACGCTTGGAGCGATTTTTCCAGTGCCTCATCGCCATAGAGCTCTAAGTGCAGCTCAGCCACTTCGGATAACTGTTGCCCGATGGTGTACACGGGATTTAATGAACTCATCGGGTCTTGGAAGATCATCGCGATGCGGGCGCCTCGGATTTTTCGCATCTCTTTTTCGGATAGCTTTAACAAATTGACGCCTTTATAGATCACTTCTCCGGTTGAAGGCAGCGCTGGCGGCGTCGGCAAGATGCGCATGATCGAGAGAGCGGTCAAGGATTTACCGCAGCCTGATTCTCCGACCACCGCCAAGGTTTTGCCGCCATGCAGATCAAACGACACGCGATCGACGACAGGGTAGATCCCTTTGGTCAGTTTGAGTTGAGTTGTCAGATCTCTTACGCGCAAAATAGGTTCTTTCATCATCCCTCACGAACGGCTCAATTTGGGGTCTAGGGAATCGCGCAAGGCATCGCCCACCAGCGCGATGGCCACCAGAAGAATCGTCAGTAAGATCGCCGGCGGCCATAACAAATAGCTTTCAGCTGGAAAAGCACTCCGCCCTTCATCCATCAAGACGCCCCAGGAGCAAGAGCCTTCTTCGCCTAAACCTAGGAACGACAATCCGGCTTCGCTGGAGATCGCCCCCATAATGGCGAAAGGCATCAAGGTCAGTAGCGGCGGAATCGCGTTAGGCAAGATGTGTTTGAAGATCACATAGCTATCGTTGAACCCGAGCGATTTGCACGCCTCCACATACGGCAGGTTGCGTTGTTTAAAAAATTCGCCGCGAATATAGCGAGCAAACCCGGTCCACCCGAAAATCCCGATGACGCTGATCACAATAAAGATCGATTTGCTTTGAAGCATCGCCACAACTAATAGCAACATGAAGAAGGTTGGCATGGACTCCCAGATCTCCACCAGGCGCAAAGTGATGATATCCAAGGTGCCGCCATAAAATCCGGAAAAAGCGCCGATCGGAATTCCGATCAACAACGCTAAAAAGACGGAAATGATCCCCACCACAATCGAAATGCGCACGCCAAAGATTAAGGCGGCGGCTAAATCTTTGCGGTTAATGCGGGTGAGGTCCCACCAATCGATCAGTTGGTTGAAGCTTTGCTTGCCGCCGGCATCGTCCTCCCAATGAAAGTGAGAAATAAACGGCATCACCATATATTTCAGCTGCGCGCTTTGGGTTTTAAGCCATTTCTGCCGATCTTTCAAATAGTTTAGGTTCGCTTGCTTATCGACAAAAGCTTGGATCTGGCTACGTTTGGCTGGATCTTTCAGATTGGCGGGATCTTGCATCAGTGCATCAAATGGGGCTTGCTGCTTTTCGACCTCTTTTTTCAAGCGTTTGATTTGCTGGGTCTCCCTCAGCTGCTGCTGGCTCCAAAGGGTCGGGATCTCAAAATTTGCATCGCGCATTTTAGGGGTCAGCTCGTTCATGAGTTGTTTTTTCAGATCTTCATCGCTTGGCAGCGGATCGACCCCTTTTTTACGCAATTCCGCTTTTTTTTGTTCGAGGGCTGACGTTAGCCAACGTTGGATTTCCCGTTTTTCATAAGCCGGTGCAAACTGCAGCAAGCGGATATGCTGCTCTTTAAGCAGTTTATATTGCACTAGCAAGTTTAATTTTGCGTAGGGCGTCATGTGGGCCAGTTCAAAATCCCAGTTCGAGCTTGGCAAAGGTTTGGGGACATTGGCAGGATCGGCATTAGCAAGCATCTGTGCGCGGATCGCTGCTTGCCGCTCCCGGCTGAGCTCTATGCTGGAAGCAGGATCGTTCATCTGATAGAAGGCATAATGGAAAAAGAGGAGAAATTGGATGGCTAGCATGAGCGCGATCAGCTGCCATTTAAACCGTTTGACCGCATAGAGAATGCAGATCATGACCGGCAGGGTGAACATGAGTAGATTGAAAAAGATATCGAGCCGTTTGGTGTAGAATCCGGCAAAAAATAGATAGCGAAACAGGGGAAAATACCACGATCCATCGTAATAGACGACGATGGGTTTGCTCGATGCTAAGAAGGGAGCATACACTCCGACAATGACAAACAGGATGACGACATATAATGCCAACATCCCCAGCCGATGGCCTTTGAACCGGTTCCAAAACGCTTTCCAAAAAGAGTATGGGGAAGGAAGTGTGTTTTCAGCCATCGATCAATCCAATGTCACCCTTGGGTCTAAAACAGTATAAGCAATATCAGCTACTAGGTAGCCTACTAACGTTAGAAACGATCCTGCAAAAGCCGAAAACATAATCACATTGTAGTCGCGGTTAACGACTGCTTGGTAGAAGAACCGTCCGAATCCGTCAATTTCAAAAATGGTTTCCACAATTAAAGATCCCCCTAACACAATCCCCAACGAACCAGCGATCGATGTGACAATAGTGATCGCGGCGTTCCGTCCGATGTGTTTGAACCAGATGGTCCAGGGGGCTAACCCTTTGGCGTAGGCGGTGCGCACATAATCT
>JAGVLX010000135.1 GCA_020054065.1 Parachlamydiales bacterium
CTTCGGACCGGGCAAGGGCACGGGCAGGGGCCTTTGTGGAGAAATTTTATTCCTTTTCACGGTCTTGGATGTGGAATTTGTGGAAGAACCGGTGGAAGATCGGCGCAAAAATAATTGCGATCACGACCAAAAAGATGATTCCGCTAAATAACGCATAGGTGCCTGCAAAGATTTTTCCAGCATCTGTTTTAAGGTCATGCAGCGGTCCCATGCCTGATAAGATCATCGCGGCATCCGCATAAGCATCCACATAGGGCAACCCTTCAAAATAGTGATATCCCCAAATACCGATCAGTAAAGAAATCACGATGATTCCGGCGCCGATAAGGAAATTGTAGGTCATCCGGCGTAGAAAGAGATGTCGTGGAAGAACTTTATCTTTTCTTCGTTCAAACATGTGCGTCCCAGGTTGCCATTGTTTGGTGCATGATCGTTTTAAACTCTTGGTAGAGTTTCGGCCGGTCCGCCGGCGTATCCATCATCGTCAATAGATTCACAAAATCGGTGAGAGAGGCTGACTTCACCCAATTCTTTCCTAAGTGGCCTCCGTGCTCTTGGTACCCTTTTTGCAACGTTTGCAGATTTAAATGCAATTGTCCCCTATGCCGCAATAGAATGGCAAAGTCCAGCATCGGCAATCCCGCATGGGCAAATTCCCAGTCCAACACAACAATCTGTCCGGCAGTATTGAGGATTAAGTTGACTGGTTTAAAATCGGAGTGGATTAGGCTGATTTCTTCCCCTACGAGTGGAAATGCCTCCTGATGTCTGACGATAAAGGCGAGCAATTCCTTAGCGAAGGGTTCGCCTAGCCGGCTCCGTGCAGTGGTGGGATGTGATAACAGCTCGTAGCACTCTTCATAATAAGGGCGCGTCCCTTTTTCAAACGGGATGACAATATTCAAGCCATTTTCAAATAGACCGGCGCGCTGGAACTTAAACGCATGGATCTCTGCCAGCACTTTGCCAAGTTGAAACGATAATGGCTCTGCTTCTTGTTGAGTAAGGCAGTCTAATGGCCTGCCTTTCACGTATTCGAAAATCGAAAACGGATAGGGTTGATGCTCCGGATTTCCATAAATAAACTTCGGAGTCAACACACGTCCCTTAACCAAGTTGTACAACTCAATCTCGGTGCGGCATTGTTTGGGGTTGCGGGTATAGAGGCGGAGAACATACTCGTCGCCATTTATTCCGATCAGGTAGGTCGTATTGGCTGCTCCACCTGACAGTAGCTGGTACGAATGGATCTCTCTGAGCTCCGGAAAAGGGCGTTGGAATAGCTCGAGCAAATGGCGCTGATTGAGCTCGACTGTTTTTGTGATCCGTTCGGGGTGTTGCATAGACAGGAACTTACCTTAATTCTCTTAATCATGCCTTAATCTTATTACGTTATACTATTTTTATTTAAATTATTAATAATAAGGGTTGAAAATATGCAATTATCTCATTTATCACCTTCAGTGCCGTGCACAGAACCCAAAAGCATCTTAAAAAAGGGTGAGGGTTCCGCTTTAAAAAAGAGGAATCATGTGGTTTGGGATGTTTTTCGTTCGTTGCGTGTGATCGATAAAAATCATCAGAAGAAAGATCTCTGTTATATCGGGAAAAAATCGGTCAACCGAAGGAGAATCCAAAAATTGTTAGCACGGAATGTGCGTTGGGACGGGAGAGAGATCAGAACATATCCTGCAAGTCCGTATCGCATCAAAGAGATTAAAGCATTTCAACCAACGCTGTCAGACGATGCCTTATGCAAAAATTATGCAAACCTTGAGAAGAAGAAAAAATATATCTACGAAACACATCCTGAAGCAGATAAATTTTTACCCGTCATCGATAAATATCTCAACTTGCACATTGATGAAATCTTGAAACGCGATTTTAGAGATCCTAATCACCCCTCAGATTCTGATTCTAGCGTTTCAGATATGGACGAAAGTGATCCACCCTTAGTTGCAGAAACCCCCTTGGGATCTCCGGTTTAAGGATAAGGGTAGATTATTAAAATCATTAACAATCAATAAATTATACCAAATTATCCACGGTTTACCTTGTAAATGGTCGCTAAGCCGATTATACTTAGGTTATGGCGACCATCTATCTCTATCCAATCTTAGTCAAAGAGGCGTACCTTGATTTTTACGGGCATGTCAACAATGCCATGTACATGACCTTATTTGAAGAAGCCCGCTGGGATTGCCTCACCAAAAAAGAGTATGGACTGCTTCGCATCAAGGAAACCGGCATTGGCCCCGTCATTTTAGAAGCCACCCTCAAATATCGTAAAGAGCTCAAGCTTAGAGACCAAATTGTGATCGAAACGGAATTTAAACCGTTTGAACGCAAAATCGCCCGGATTGAACAGCGCATGATGCGGGATGGCGAGCTATGCACAACCGCCGAATTTGTGTATGGTTTGTTCGATGTCAAAGAACGTAAGTTAGTTCTACCCACCCCTGAATGGATTCAGATTGCAGAAAGCTGATCCCTCTTCCCCCTAAAGTTTGTTGCTTTAATTCAAATAATCTTTTAACACAGTCAGATAGACTCAAAATCGTTTACTTTCGAGAGGGTATGTCTCTATTTCGGACTTTAGTCGCTCTTCTTGTATGTGCACCCCTATTTTTGTTCGCAGGCGGTGTCACCCTTTATGAACTTTCAACCGCCGATATCCGTTTAGCTTCTGCCGGATGGAGTTCACGGGCGCAAGACCCCTCAACCTTGTTCACGAATCCTGCCGGAATGTCGCGGATTCCCTGTCGGACGGCAGAGTTAGGGGGAGAGCTTTTCTATTCCCACGTTAAGTTCGACCGCAATGGAAACACTACTGCTTCTGGACCCAATGGCGATGCTAGCATCGTGCTGCCGTCGAGCAGCCTATTTTATGTGCAACCATATAATCAGCGGCTGACATGGGGAGTGGGGTTTTTAGGGTATTTTGGCGCAACCGCTCATTATAATACGGATTGGGTTGGACGTTACTATGTGCTCCGAACTTTCCTAGAAGGATTTTCGTTAGTTCCCGCCATATCCTATCAAGTTACCGACAAATTATCAGTTGGCGTGGGCTTGAATGCGATGTATGGAATTTTTCGGCAAACGAATGCAGTAAACAATGTGCTGGATGGACTGCCGGACGGACGGTTGAAGCTGCATGACGAAGATCTTGCATGCGGCGCCATTGTCGGTCTTCTTTACGAGTTTACCCCGTGCACCCGCATCGGCGTGCAGTACATGTCTGAAGTGCACCTTAAGTTCAAATGTAAAACCCATTTTCGCGGCATCGGTCCGACATTAAATACGGCGCTGACGAATACAGGCTTGCTAAATTCTCAAGTGACGCTGGTAGCGAACGTTCCCCAAAGTGTGATGGTAAGCGGTTATCATGATCTAAATCGCTGTTGGACCGTCATGGCCGATGCTGGATGGCAGCAGTGGTCCCGTTTTCAAAAAGTTTCGATCAGCTTAGATAATGCTGCGTCAACGACTTTAACCGCTAGCCCACAATATGAAGACACATGGCATGTCGCGGTCGGAGCTGAGTACCATTACAACCCATGCTGGACATTTTCCGGCGGGATTGCCTACGACTCGTCGATGGTGACGAATGAAAACCGCACGTTGGACTTGCCCGTAGGGGCGCAATGGCGTTTTGGAACCGGTGCCCGCTGGAACTATGCGGAAAACTTAACCTTTGACTTCTGTTACGAATTGATGTGGAGCGGCAATCTGCCGATTGATCAAAACCGGGGGACCTTAACCTCGCGGGTAGCAGGAGAGTTTAGCAATATGTATATTCAATTTCTAAGTGCAAATGTCATCTGGGCATTTTAAGGAGGAGCAATGATGAAAAAGTTTTGGCAGCTTGCCGTAGTTTTTTTATTGGCATACATCCCCTACCTTCCTGCCTGCACCGATTTTGTCATCAAGGCGCAGGATGGATCTTACATTTCGGGACGTTCTTTAGAATTTGGACAACTCATCGGGACCCAGCTCGAAGTGCATCCACGCGGAGAAAAGATCCAAAGCCGGTACAACAACCAAAACGGGATGGCCTGGACCTCAAAATACGCTTATGCCGGTTTGATCGCGTTTGACACTGTTTTGGATGGCTTCAATGAAAAAGGGTTAGCACTCAATATCCTGTGGTTTCCAGATGTGAAATATCCGGCCTTGAATGCCTCAGCATCGCCCGAAACTGTCTTGGATTTTATTGATGCGACCCGATGGATTTTAGGCAATTTTAGCACAGTCGACGAAGTGAAGCAAAACTTCTCACGCGCGAATTTATATTTTCACCCAGTTCCTGGCTTAGCCGATGGCAAAACGACTCCTCCCATCCACATCGGCTTGCACGATATACAAGGAAAGAACCTGGTCATCGAATTCAACGATGGTCAAACCCAAATCTTTGACAACCCCGTCGGCGTGTTGACCAACTCGCCCAGCTTTCCCTGGCAGCTGACCAATTTAAGAAACTACGTCAACATGACCGCGATCGGCAGCGGCCCGCAAACGATCAATAACGATCAAATACTTCCGACCGGGCAAGGGACCGGATTGTTGGGGATCCCGGGCGATTGGACGCCGCCTTCCCGCTTTGTGCGCATGACATTATTCCAAAAATTCTTGGATCAACCCAAAACAGCTTCCGAGGGGGTTATTGCGGCTTTTCACTTATTAAATACGGTTGACATTCCCTATGGAGTCGTTCGCGGTGTGAATAATTCCGATTTCGATTACACGCAATGGAGCACAGTGACCGATATGACGAACCGGAAATTTTATTACCGCACTTACAATGACCTGACAGTCAAATCCATCGATTTAAACCAGGAGAAAATCGATGCTGGATCACCGGTTAAGAAAATTCCCATTAATGGAAATCCCTTTTAACTAGAAAACTTTTAACCCTACATCTAAGGTGAAACAATGATGAAGAAATTCTACACGTGCGTGATTGCCTGCCTCTCACTGCTCGTGATGCCAGGAACTGGAGCGTTCGCAGAAGGACAGCGCGTCGCTGTTGTAGGGGGCGGCGTGGCCGGCCTGACAGCTGCGTGGCTGTTGGAAAATGACTATCAAGTGACATTGTTTGAAATTCAAGAGCGGTTGGGAGGACACTCCAATACGGTTGTGATTGATGTCGATGATTACCAGCTTTCGATTGATTGCGGAGCCGAATTTTTTAATAACCGGATTTTTCCACACTTTCTCAAACTGCTTAAAATTTTGAAAGTTCCCACTAAAGAATTTATATTGACCTATACATTCTTTAAAACCGATGGCAGCAATACCGTAGTGCTTCCGCCTTTCCGCGATGGCGAGATCGCCTGGGATTCATTGGGACCGTCTGAGATTTTCCAAATGCTGCAATTTCAGCACCTGATTAACTCCGCCGAAGAGTTGGTTAAGAAAAAGAATACCCGGATCTCCTTTAAAAAGTTTGTAGAGGATGTTCCCTTCATCACGTCATCGTTTAAAAATGAATTTGTGTATCCATTTCTGGCGGCTTCGTGGGGTGTTTCTCCCAAAGATATTCAACAATTTGCGGCCTACGATTTGATGTCATGGCTGGTTTTGAACAAACCGCAAGATCTGTCAGGGTCAAAATGGCTGGAAGTCGTTGGCGGAATGTCTGCTTATGTTGATGTGCTGGCTAAGCAGCTATCTAAAACCGATATACGGTTGGGAACGCAGATTACCAGCATCACCTATGACGGCCATGAGTACACGATTGTGGATGCTGCAGGGAATTTCACCAAAGTGGATCATTTAATTTTGACGACAAATGCGAATGAAGCCGCCGATCTGCTTAGCCATGAACCTTACTTTGATGCAGTAAAAAACTTGCTGAACTCCGTCAAATACTATAAATCCACGCTGGCACTGCATGGCGACTTAACCTACATGCCGGCTAATAAAACCAACTGGTCCGTAGCCAACGTTGCGTATGATGGAAAAAGTGCCGCTTTGACCATCCACAAAGAGTGGAAATGTTTGCCGTCTACTCCGATTTTCCGCAGCTGGATCACTTATGACCTGCACTATCCAGGTGAAGCTAATCCAAAGTTTCCGACACCCACATATGCTACACGCGATTACTACCACCCCATCATCGACCTGCGCTATTTTGAAGTGCAGCGTGCGATTGGAAAAATTCAGGGTGTAGACCATCTGTGGTTAGGAGGCATGCATACTTATGATATCGACAGTCATGAGAGCGCCATTATTTCGGCAATCAATATCGCAACGGTATTGGCTCCGAATAGCAGCCGCTTAAAACAGCTGACTTCAAAATAGGAACCACAATGACATACAGGATGTACGTCCTGTATGTCCTGTTTATATCTATCTTAAAATCAATATCTTGTATTTAAACATCTTTATTATGATTTTAATACAATAAATATATTAAAATTATATTATATATCATTTGCATGAACCATTCGTAATAATAAAATTAAGGTTAGTTATGGAACCAATACAATTACCCCTATTACCCGTTGCGCCGGCACCCACTCTTCAATGGAATCAAGTTCCCCGCCGGCAGCTAGAACACCTGTTTGCGAATCTAGGCAAGCAACTAAATGCCGAAGATCAGGAGATCCTTAATAAAGTGATCGTCGGTTCCGTCGGATCCCATGAAACTGAGTTAGTAAAAGCCGCTATCCAATTTTTCATCACCTATTTAGATCCCGAAACTAATCGGGAAGTGATTGCTAAACTTAATTCGCTTCTTATCGCTAACAATCCTGTATTGTCTTCGGTCAATTTCATGGAGATGAAAAACAATCTGGATACAATGCGTACCACAGTGGCTCGTCTTTTGACAGGCGTCAGGCCAGAAGAGCTTACCCAGCTTAAAAAATTGTACGATGAGCAAGAAAAACCCCTCGAATTTAACAATCTACTCGAACTCGTACCCGTCTATAAGAAGATGGCTGAGCTTGAAGAAGGATTGAAGCAACGAAGTCCGGCTGATTACGACATCGAATTGACCAAATGCCTGCAGAATTTAATCAAGTTAGGTGATGGGGATGTAACTTTTGAAATCGCTAGCGGACAATCGGATGCAAATCGACGCAACAAACTGCTGGTGGTCATCTCCACCCAAAATTTTGCGGAAGGGAACATAGATCGCGCAATTGGATGTGCTGAGGCCATTTCAGATCAAAATAAACAAAGCGGCACCTTAAGCAATTTAGTTGCCGATCTAAAAAAAGTTCCGAATTCTCAAGAGAAAGCTATTGAAGCTGCTGCCAAAATCTCATTGTTGCCGACCCGCTATTCGACGCTTCGGTCGCTGGCGCGCGAATTTGCTAAAAACAATCAGTTAGGATTTGCTAAAAAAGCCTTTGAAAAAATCGACCATTCAGGAGAGAAATCAACAGCGATTCAATATGCCGTTGAAGAGGTGTTAGCAGCAGGTCATTTGAATCACGACATCGTATTAACCTTAATCAACCAAATTCCAGATAGAACAAAGCATGATAGTGTCCTAGAAAATAATGCAAGAGACCTATTATTGAAAAAAAAGGATGGGAATGCAGCGATCAAATTCGTTGATCAGATCCTAAATGATGTGACCAAAAGCAATGCCTTGAAGGGTTTAGGAGTCGAATTCGCTAAGAATAAAGACAAGGTTCATATGAACGAGATTATACACATCCTTCCCTACAATACGATCACTGTGGATGTTATTTGGGCAATTGCTAGTGCCTGGGAGGGCGGCCGTCTGGATAATGGTGTCGTGTTAAACTTGATCGAGCAAATTCCTGATCAGGCAAATCGTGATAAAGTGTTAGACGCTAACGCTAAAGCTCAATTCACGAAAAAAAATGATGGAGATGCGGCAATCAAAACTGTTGAGCGTATTCAAAATGATGAAATCAAAAACAATGCCTTGAAATTTTTTGGTATAGAGTTTGCCAAGCGTAAAGATGTCACGCATGTGAGAGAGATTATACGCATTCTTCCCAATTTGATCTTAGTAAATGCCGTAGAGGCAATTGTAGAAGAATTGAAGCGACAAGGTCTAAAGGAAGAAGCTGAACGAATCGCTAAGTCAGTTCCCCCTTCCAGCGCCCAGAAAAAATAAACGCACGCAGTGCGCTTTTGGAGTGAGGTGACTTGTCCTTACAGTTGGACACATCTTTTGCTTGAGGAACTGATTCAAATTTCGATCGAGCGCAGCGAGATCTTTGGAGTGCTGCGCTCTGCGCAGCTTTTAAATAGCGCGGAGCGCGTAAGGAACAAATGCGCTCTCCAAGCGTAAAAAAAGGCGGCTAAGCTCTACTACTAAATCTAAAACCACTTAAGGCCGATGGCCTTTGGTATACAAGCCTAGGCTCTCCGAGCCTAGGCGGTAATAAAAATTCAAATCACGCTGTCGGCGTGCTGTATGAACCACATACGGCACGCCTACAGCGTGCATGCGTATGTTTCATTCGTTACCTAGGCTCGGAGAGCCTAGGCTTTTAAACGATAGACCTTCGGTCTAAAATCCAGCAAAATTGGTAAAACGCCAAACTCGATAAAAAGGAATTGAGCCCTGTAAGGACGGCACACAGAGAGAGCCTCACAAATTTTTCCCATAGCTTTTTCTGGGAAATGCTTCTATAATGCATCCATGCACTGTTGGAAATGCGGCACACAGCTGGAAGATCCTCCTGATGGCAAAATCACGTTTCGCATGGAATGCGATAAATGCTTGGCTGCACAACATTGTTGCCAAAATTGCCGGTATTATCGCCCTGGGCTTCCCAATGACTGCGAAGTGCCCGGCACCGACTATATCCGGGATAGGCAAGCCATCAACTTCTGTGAAGAGTTTAAAGTTAAACTCCCATCCAGCACACCCCAAAATAGTGACAATGGAAAAAACCGCTTCAACAACCTGTTCAAAGATTAGCACGCTCTGACTTTTTCACCAAAAGATGGAAAAACATGACGACCATCGCTCCGGCAACTAAGATCAGTTGAAGATTCTTGTACACAACCTGAAGGGTATGTCGATTCTGCTCTCGCTGTATCTCTGAGATGTCGATTTCTTTTCGTTGATAGGCAGGCGGGATCTCTTGCGTCGCATAGACCAGAGAAGTAAAAATCATTTTCAGTTCAAAGTGAGTGCCCTTAATTTTTTCTGCGAGGCGCAGGCTGTCTTGCATAGAAATAGAGAAAGCAGCGCTCCAATGCTGCGCAGTTTTTTCGGTGAATTGCTTGCACGCAAGCAGCTGGGTTAAGTTGTCAATATAACGATCGATGTTAACTCGCACTCTCCCTTCCTGATTTAAAAAATCATGCGCCGTATAAACCGGAAAGTAACTCTGATAAAGCTGAAATTGGTTGTTTGGCGTTCGCTCAATGACAAAATCGTGTAAAAATTGCGAACCTTCGGCTTGATCTAACAGAATCCGGCAAAGGATCGCCCTGCCTCTTCCCGCCGGTAAAGATCCATAAAGCAGATCTTTAAAATCTTGCCATTGTTCTTGCCAGTGAATCTGAGTGATCGGTCTTGCTGCACTGCTTCGAACAGTGTCTCTGGACTCACGAAATAGGGAAAAAATATTTAACGCTGTACTATGGCAAACTCTCCACGTATCCAGCACTCTGATAGGAGGAAGATTTAACTTTTTGTACGCCGCAACCCTTAACGGATGTTCCTTTGACCACTGTAAACACTGCACCCAATCCGCATGAACAACCGATAAAACAGAAGAAACGTAATCTCGATAGCCGGCACTCATAGAAAATTAATTCATAAGTTAATAATAATCAGACTATTATACAGGTTAATCCTAAACGATTCAATCTTTATTGCCTTCCCCGTACGACCAAGGGTATAAACAATATTTACCCAAGGTTTTACTATGCGTTTGTTTAAGCTGATTCTCTGCCTGATGGTCATCACCCATGTTGTGATGGCTCAGTCTGATCCTTTGCCCTCTTGGAATGAAGGGAAAGCCAAAAGCACAATCATCAATTTTGTCACGGAGGCCATCAAGCCTGGCGGGGCAAACTTCATTCCCAAGGAGGAGCGTATCGCCACTTTTGATCAAGATGGCACGCTTTGGGTGGAACAACCGGAGTATACACAAGTGGTTTTCACCGCAGACCAAGTTAGGGAGCTAGCCGACAAACATCCGGAATGGAGAACTCAGGAGCCCTTCAAAACGGTCATTGAGCGGGGAGTGGAGGGGTTAAAGACGCTCAGCGAGCAACAAGTCGCCCACCTCATCGCCGTTATTCACTCCGGAATGACGGTCGAGCAGTTTCTATCAACCGTCAATGCATGGCTGGACCAGGCACGTCATCCCCGTTTTAATCAGCCGTATACCAAGCTCATTTATCAGCCGATGCTGGAAGTCATTCGCTATTTTCAGGAGAATGGCTTTAAAACCTACATTGTTTCTGGCGGCGGTCAGGAGTTCATCCGCGCTTACGCCGCGCGCACCTATGAAATCTTTCCTGAGCATGTCATTGGAACTGCCGGCAAGGTCGCTTATGAATATCAAGAGGGAAAACCAGTTTTGAAGAAACTGCCGGAAGTGCTGTTTATCGATGACAAGCAAGGCAAGCCGGCTAGTATTAATTTGTTTATTGGCAGACGGCCTGTAGCTGCTTTTGGTAACTCAACCGGTGACCAACAAATGTTGGAATGGACGCGTGGAGTTCCGGGCAATCGGATCGCTCTTCTGGTTCATCATGACGATCCAGTACGTGAATACGCTTATGGGCCCGATTCGCGCATCGGAACGTTCTCGGACGCATTAATGAAAGAAGCGTTGGACAGTGGATGGATCGTCATCAGCATGAAAAACGATTGGAAACAAATCTTTTCCTTTGAGCGGTAACCATGAACTGGCGTTCACGTTTACTCGGTTTCATTAATTTTTGGCCGCCTCTTCTGTTTAGCGGGATCAAGATCGTGCAGCTATCCAAAGATTACCGCTACATAAAAGTGCGGTTGAAGCTGCGGTTTTGGAACGCCAATTATGTGGGGACGCAATTTGGCGGCGCACTGTTCATGATGACCGATCCGTTCTACATGCTGATGCTGTTGCGTAATATGCCAGAGTATACAGTATGGGACAAAGCCGCACATATCTACTATCTGAAGCCAGGACGGACCAATGTCTTTGCCGAATTTATGCTGACTGAAGAAGATCTTCAAGGGATCCGAACGACTTTAGAGCAGCAAGAAAAAATGGTTTGGATTCGCAGGATTCCGATCAAGGATGCGACCGGAGAGGTAATTGCCGAAGTGGAAAAGGTGATCTCCATCCACAAAAAAACTTCAGTAACACGTCAATAAATCCAATTCAACGCAGAGCGAAGCAGGTCCTCTATGGCCCTCTATCGGTAAATAACTAGAAGAAAATTGAACACAAAGCGAAGCAGGGCGGAGTCCCCCTACCGGGAAATAACAATGAGCTGGAATTATAGTATTTTGCAGTAAATTCAACGCAGAGACGGAGAGTCGGAGAGACGCAAGAGGAATTAAATTTTATTTTCTCTGCGTCCTCTCTGTCAC
>JAGVLX010000070.1 GCA_020054065.1 Parachlamydiales bacterium
AAGTTCAACACCATGTTATTTGATTCCTCCAGTCAAAATCCCGCTGCCGACGAAGATCTCGAAGACTCACTCATGGAGTCTTTGGAAGAAACATCTCTGGTTCCTAAAAAAGGGTCGGTGCCGCCTGATACGCTCCATTTCTTCCCGCTGGTCCGCCGCCCCTATTTTCCGGGAATGGCAGCTCCCTTAATGGTTGAACCAGGCCCCTTTTACGAAGTGTTGAAGCTAGTGGCCAAATCGGATCATAAGTGCATTGGCTTGCTGCTCACCAAACATGAGAACGCCGATGTGTATAAGGTAAATTTTAATGACCTCTACTCAGTCGGGGTTGTCGCGCGCATCTTGCGGATCATTCCCATGGAGGGAGGCGGCGCCCAAGTGATCCTGAATATGGAAAAGCGGGTTAAAGTCTCCCATCCCCTCGGCGGCAAATATTTACGCGCGAAGGTCATTTATCACTCCGACAGTTCCTCGATGACCAAAGAGTTGAAAGCGTATGCGATCAGCATCATTTCCACCATCAAAGAGCTGTTAAAGCTTAATCCGCTCTTCAAAGAAGAGCTGCAAATCTTTTTAGCCCATTCCGACTTTACTGAACCGGGCAAGCTTGCCGACTTTGCTGTCGCATTGACCACCGCCGAACGGAAAGAGTTGCAAGATGTGCTGGAAACCTACGAGGTGGAATTGCGGATCGACAAAGCGTTGATCTTATTGAAAAAAGAACTCGATCTCAGCCGCCTGCAATTCAACCTCAACCAAAAAATGGAAGCAACGATCGCCAAAACGCAAAAAGATTATTTTTTGCGGGAACAGCTCAAGACCATTAAGAAAGAGTTGGGGATCGAACGGGATGATAAAACGGGAGACCGCGAGAAGTTCGAAGAACGGTTGAAGTCGCGTAAAGTTCCAGATGATGTGATGAATGTGATCCGTGATGAGATGGAAAAGCTCGCCTCGCTTGAACCGCAATCCGCCGAATACGCCGTCACACGCGGGTATTTGGATTGGCTCACGATTATGCCGTGGGGAATGTATAGCCACGAAAACCACGATCTTTCTAAAGCCGAGAAAATTTTAACTCAAGACCACTTCGGCTTAGAAGACATCAAGCAGCGGATTCTGGAATTTATCGGCGTCGGCAAACTATCCGGTGGCGTCAAAGGCAGCATCATCTGCTTAGTCGGACCCCCTGGCGTGGGAAAAACGAGCATCGGAAAAAGTATCGCCCGCGCACTCAACCGTAAATTTTACCGGTTTTCGGTTGGCGGGATGCGTGATGAGGCGGAAATCAAAGGACATCGCCGCACCTACATTGGTGCCATGCCTGGAAAAATGATTCAAGCGCTCAAATTCTGCCAAACGATGAACCCCGTCATCATGCTTGACGAAGTAGACAAAATGGGCAGCAGCTATCACGGCGATCCTGCTTCCGCCTTGTTGGAAGTGTTGGATCCGGAACAAAACGTTTCCTTTCTGGACCACTATCTAGATGTACGGTGCAACCTCTCCGATGTGCTTTTCATCGTGACCGCTAACGTCCTCGATACCATTCCGGAGCCGCTCAAGGACCGGATGGATATTATGCGCTTGTCCGGATACATCATGCAGGAAAAAATCGAGATCGCACGCAAATACTTGATTCCCCGCAACCGCAAACAAATGGGATTGAAAGCGACGCAAGTCTCGTTCAGCACCGAAGCGTTGAGGCAAATGATCAACGGTTATGCCCGTGAGGCCGGAGTACGCGGACTGGAAAATCAAATCAAAAAAATCTTGCGCAAAATCGCCGTCGGCATCGTCCGCGAACAGCAGCTGCATCGCCGACGACAGCGACGCAGCGGCAAAAAAGGAAAGGCCAAAGAACTGGTCGTCAAACCCTTCAGGCTGACACCGACCAATATTCAAGCTTATCTCGGCAAACCGATGTTCAACTCGGACCGTTTCTTCGAAGTGACCCCAGTCGGCGTCTGCATGGGATTGGCGTGGACAGCTTTGGGCGGCGCGACGTTGTATATCGAAGCGATCAAAGTGACGGGAGAAAAAACCGAAATGAAATTGACCGGACAAGCGGGTCAAGTCATGAAGGAATCTTCCGAAATCGCTTGGAGCTATCTCCACAGTAACATTCACAAATATGCTCCGGGGTACACCTTTTTCGAAAAAACGCAAGTCCACATCCATATTCCAGAAGGCGCCACCCCGAAAGACGGACCGTCGGCCGGCGTCACGATGGTCACAGCGCTGCTCTCTTTGCTCACAGACACACCGGTATTGGACAATCTAGCGATGACCGGGGAACTCACGTTAACCGGAAAAGTGCTTGAGATCGGCGGCGTCAAAGAAAAGCTGGTGGCCGCGCGTCGCTCCGGGGTCAAAACCCTCATTTTCCCCAAAGCCAACTTGCGCGATTTTGACGAACTACCCGAAAACATCAAAAAAGGGCTTACGATCCATTTTGTCGAAGATTACGACGAAGTATTTAGAATCGCCTTCCCCGAATTAGCCGATGAAACCTTTCAATTTTATAATGAGAGTTAGCCATGCACACGCACCGCTGGAAAAATAAAATTGTCGATCCCAAGCAGCTGCCCGAAATCGTTGCCACCCTAAAACGTGCCGGACGAAAAATCGCCACCCTGAATGGGTCATTCGACCTCATGCACGCTGGACATCTCTATATCATTTCAGAAGCAGCAAAAGTCGCCGATATCCTGATTGTCGCGTTGAATACCGACAAATCCATCCAACAGTATAAAAGCCCCGACCGTCCTATCATCCCGCTTAACTATCGGATGGAGATGATGGCCGCCCTAGAATTTGTCGACTACGTGACCTGGTTTGATGAGACCGACCCGCGCAAATTCTTGGAAGCGATCAAACCCGACATTCATGTGAATGGGGCCGAATATGGACAACACTGCATCGAAGCCGATACCGTGAAAGCAAACGGCGGCGCACTTCATCTCGTCGACCGCATTCCCGGACTGTCTACCAGTGAAGTCTTGACCAAGATCGCGCAACTTAAATCCAGAGATTGAGATTGATCCTATGCGCATACTAGGCACATTTGAGACCGAGAAAGCCGGAAAAACGTTTTCTGCTTTTCTCACCGAAAATAAAATCCCCAATTTATGCGAAATTACCCTCAACCGCGACTGGGACAGCCCCCATTATGGAACACCCATGAGCAAAATTTGGGTGTACGATGAAGACCTAGTAGAGCAAGCTCAACAACTTTTAGATGAATACCAGAAAGATCCCGACAATCCGCGTTTCATCCCATCGGAAAAAACCCAACCCCTAATCGCCCCAGAACCCGATACGGAAGAGCAGCCGAAAATCAAATTGGACCTCCCCACCCAAGAGCTCAAAAACAAAGCCGCCAAAGCGTCGATGGGAAAGATCACGTTTTATCTCATCATGATCTGCATCTGGCTGTTTATCTGGAGCGCTTTTACCTCCCCTGCCGTCTCTTCGATCCCCATCGGATTCCCGCCCACCCCCTTAGTTGCCTCGCAGGTGGATAAAGAACTCTTTTACGATTATCCCCACGCCTACGAACTTGTGGACCGGATTGTCAAATTGTTTGGGGTAGAGAAACTCTATAATCCTGATGAACTGCCGCGAGAAGGCCGACTCCTCGTAGAAGACTACCTCAACACCCCCTTTTGGCAAGGGTTTTATAAAAAGATTGTCAAGTTCGTCAAGACCGGCACGCCCGATTTTACGATTAATGCACCCTTGTTTGAAAAAGCGCGCGAAGGGGAGATCTGGCGATTTTGGAGCCCTTGTTTATTGCATAGCGACATTTTCCATATCCTGTTCAACATGTTTTGGCTGGCTATCTTAGGAGCCCAATTGGAAACGCGGATGCAGCCGTTCCGATATATCCTTTTCATCCTCATCACTGGCATCTTCTCCAACACCGCCCAATATTTAATGAGCGGAGCCAACTTCATCGGGATTTCAGGTGTCCTCTGTGCCATGTTGGCGTTTATTTGGGTCCGGCAAAAAAAAGCGCCTTGGGAAGGATATCAATTGCAGCCGGGCACGATTGGATTAATCACCTTTTTTGTATTAGCGATGGCAGGGATTCAATTTATTTCATTCATCTCGGAAGCGTATTTTGACAAGGTGTTTACTCCCGGCGTGGCCAATACTGCCCACCTTTCCGGAGCGTTTATCGGCTATCTCTTAGGACGGCTTAACTTTTTTTCATGGAAATCGTTGTAGAGTATGAAAATCTCCTATGTCACCAGCAATGCCGGAAAATTTGAAGAAGCATGCCATGTGCTGCATGATTGGACCCTCGAACAAGTACCGCTCGATCTCCAGGAAATCCAAGGCAGTGCATCTGAGATTGTGGTCGCTAAGGCGTACGAAGCACTCTCCATTTTAAAACGTCCGCTGATTGTCGAAGATATCTCGTTCTATCTGCATGCGATCGGAGGACTTCCCGGACCCTACGCCAAAGATTTTTTAACCACGCTCGGCGAACAAGGAGCCTACGAACTTGTACACAAATACGATGACCACTCCGCCACCTGTGTGTGTTTGGCCGCCTATATTGAACCGGAGCAAGAGCCGGTTGTGTTTAAGGGAGAAACCCGCGGAACCATTGTCGCACCGCGCGGCAACCTGCGTCATGGAGCGGTGAGCTTTAATTCCATCTTCTTACCTGAGAACTGCACGCATACCTTCGGGGAGATGAGCATGGAAGAGCACGCCAGATTCTCCATGCGCTACATCGCCTTGATCCAACTAAAAGAATATTTATTGAAGAAACACCCATGACTGTCCGTGACCTAACCATTTTAGGCTGTTCCAGCCAACAACCAACACGCTACAGAAACCACAGCGGATATCTTTTGCGCTGGAACGAAGAAGGACTCCTGTTTGATCCCGGCGAAGGGACGCAGCGGCAATTTATTTTTGCAAACATCGCCCCCACCTGCATTACGCGGATTTTTGTATCCCATTTTCATGGCGATCATTGCTTAGGCCTTGGGTCGATCCTAATGCGGCTTAATCTTGACAAGGTGAGCCATCCCATCCATTGCTACTACCCTGCCAGCGGCAAAAAATACTTTGACCGGCTGCGCTACGGAACCATCTACCACGACACCACCACCGTGATTGAACATCCGATTCACGAACCCGGCGTCATCTGTGATGATGGCAAATTCCGAATTGAAGCGTTCTATCTGGAGCATGGAGTGGACAACCTGGCTTACCGCATTCAAGAACCGGATACACGGAAATTTGAACGAGAAAAGCTCGATCAATACCGGATTCGGGGTTCGATGGTCAAAGAGCTGCAAGCGAATGGGCAGATTACCGTCGATGGAGTGACGGTTCACCTATCCGATGTCAGCTGGATCCGCAAAGGGGATGTCTTTTGTTACGTCTCCGATACACGCTATTGCCAAAACGCAATCGATGCCGCCAAAGATGCGAAGCTCTTTTTGTGCGAAAGCACCTACATCGAAGAGCACAAAGATTTGGCCTATGAGCACAATCATTTAACCGCCAAGCAAGCGGCAACCATCGCTAAGCAAGCCAATGCGCAAGAATTGATTTTGACCCATTTTTCGGCGCGCTATCTGGACAGCAAAGTGTTCGTCGATGAAGCAAAGTCAATCTTCCCGAATGTGCATGCCGCCGAAGATTTCAGGACGTTCCAATTTCCCAGGTAGGACACGACACACGACCAGGACACACACGACCTACAAGACACACAGGACAATTTGTCGTGTTTGTCCTGGTCGTGTTACACGCTCAAAAGCGATCTTAAACGGCGCAGTTTGCCGCGCAGATACAAATTCCCCTCGAATAGAAGTTCCCGACCAATATCCACAGCAGGCAAAGGGGCTTGTTTGTCACAATATTTCCGGTACAGCTGATGCCACTGCCGAAAAGTGTAAAACTCTTTAAAGGAAGGCGCGTGGTGAACGAAATGGCGGTATTTTTCCAAACGTACTCCTGACTGCCAGTCGTGTAGTAAGACGAGATTATTGGCTAAACACAACTCAGAAAGGGTGTGCAAGGTCGGCGAGTAATCAGCATGCCACTCAAAAGGAATCGTTTGAAATTTATTAAAACATCCCAGCCATACGAGCTGTTCAGCAAAATAACGAAAATCCCACTCTGGATGTTTGGTGCGATCCGGATGGGGTCGATGAACAAACCAGTGGGTGTACTCAGGCTCCGGAACCAGCGGACGATCCCACACGTAATGCACATCCTCAGTCAACCCAAACTGCCACCAATCGCTAAAATTAAATAAGGCAGCAATCGGAAACACATTGTTCCTTGAATAGACCATTCCCGTCAGCACACGCGCTTTAAACACTTTCCACGAACAACTGCGTACCGGAAATTGATGGAAATAATGTAAAAATCGGGCAGACTCAATATGTGCATCCGCACGCAATTTTAAGGCATATGGGCGGCTTGCCTTTTTGATTCCTTCCTGGCTAGAGACAATCTGACGGTTCGTATTGTTGATCCTGCTCCCATCTAGATATGGGACCCCGCCAGGATCTTCACTAAAAACAACGTGATCTACCTTCAAATCTTCAACTGGCTGACCGCTCCAGGTGGAAAGAATGATCTCCGCCCCTGGCAAGTGTTTTCGAACCGATTCAATACAGTAGGCTGTGCTGCCGGGTATCGATTGATTCGGATGGGAAACAGCACCCTGAATCACAACCGAAATATCTTGAACCTTTATCTTCATAAAGAGTGCTTTAATAGAGCAACGAACCTTTTTTTGAAAGTCAATTCCTGACCTTGACAACGAATCCGGGCTTTCCCTACCCTTAACAATATGCAAATTAAACCTTCTGACATTTCGGTGGTGATACAAGGCAGGGTCGAGCCAATCGCCACTAAGCGGTGCGTCGATTCGATACGCAACATTCTCCCTCACGCTGAAATCATCCTTTCCACCTGGAAAAATCAACCAATCCCCGCCTTAGCGTATGACGTGTTAGTAGAAAACGATGATCCAGGCGCAACCGAGTGGCATCAATCTACAGCTCGCAACAATACTAATCGCCAAATCGTCTCCACGAAAAACGGAATTGCCAGATCCAGCCTTCCCTATGTTCTTAAAATCCGGTCGGACGCCCATTTAGAATCAGCCAATTTCCTCAACTACTTCGGCCGCTATCCAAAACGGCATCCGGAATGGTCGGTTCTCAAACAAAAGGTCATAGCTAGCACCTTATTTTCGGGACACCCGCATCACTCCCCCTTCACCTTGTTCTGCCCAAGCGATTGGTTTCATTTTGGGTTGAGAGAAGATGTGCAAGCAATTTGGGACCTGCCTTTATATCCGGAACCAGAGACAACAACCTGGTTCGTAAACCGTTCACGTCCCAGTCCCGATCTGAATCCTCATTCATTCTCACGCTATCATCCAGAACAGATGATCTGGCTCGGGTGCTTGCGCAAATTCAAACCAATCCCCATGGAACACCATGCCGACAACTCACCCGAAAAATTGCTTTGGTCGGAACAAGCGTTAGCCGGAAATTTAATTCTGCTCCATCCTTGGCAGGCTGGCATCCGCATGCAAAAATATCAAGAGCTGGAACAAACCGGAGATGGCAGAAAAGATCTCTACTCCCATCGCGATTGGTTTGAGCTGTATAAGCAGCACTGCGATCCCAAAGCCAGTTACGTGCAAACAACCCCATGGGTTGATCAACTTAAAGGTCCTTTAAAACGTTTGTCCGCAAAAATACGCTTGAAGTGGAAGGCTTTGTGAATTTTAAACGCTTCATCGACCTTTCTGTCCCTATCGAAAACAACACCTATTCGGATCCTCCTCCGCTACTGCCTAAGATTCAGTATATCCATCATACTGAAAGCATCCCGCAAATGACCCAATTTTTTCCAGGTCTCACACAACAGGATCTTCCCGATGGAGAAGCCTGGTCACTCGAAAATATCACCTTAACCACTCACAGTGGCACTCATTTAGACGCGCCCTATCATTATGCCACCACAATGGATCATGGAAAACCCGCCGACGCTTGGAGCTGGGATGCCCCCTTCAAGTGGACCGCCGAACGGTTCGCCAAAGAAAAAGATCCCGCCATCATCTGGGAAGGACATAAAGCGGGCAGACAAAAAGGATACTGCCATCTGGAAAAACTGCACAATTTGGAACAGCTGCCTGCTACCGGCTTCACTGTCTGCTGCTTCCCAGTCAAGATCAAATCAGCCTCCGCCGGCTGGACGCGCGCAGTCGCTTTGATCAAAAATTGATTTTGTTTTATAAGATGAGCGTATGTTTCATCACACAGTGCAAAAATTTCTGGATCACCTGCGGATTGTGAAAAATTCTTCCGAGCACACGCTCCGCAATTACGCGATCGACCTCAATTGCTTTAAAGAGTTCTACGAACAAGAGTATCTGGGGATCACCCAACCAGAAAACAGCACGCCCAAAATCAGCGTCAAACTGATCGATGCGAACGACAAACGGATTTCGATCAGCACTATCGATAAACGCTCCATCCGGCGATTCTTATCTTTTTTACACGAAAAACAAGATACCAAACGAACCATCGTTCGCCGCTTGGCCACCTTACGCACCTTTTTCAAATACGCCTGTTCGCAAAAAATCATCGGCATGAATCCAACTGAGGACTTAGAAAATCCCAAATTAGATAAACGAATTCCCTCCAGCATCAACTACGACCAGGTGAAAAAACTGTTCGAACAGCCTGACACGACTACGTTATTAGGATTTCGAGACCGCACCATCATGGAACTGTTCTATAGTTCCGGACTGCGGGTCAGCGAACTGGTCGCGCTCAACCGCAATGATCTCTTCCTCGATGAACTCCTCATTAAAGTACGGGGAAAAGGGAAAAAAGAGCGCCTCATCCCCCTCACCAAAAATGCAGCGGATTGGATTAAAGCGTATTTGGAGCATCCGGAACGGTATGCCACTATCGATGGACACAATGCTGAAATGGATAAAAACGCCCTATTTCTAAATCGGGAAGGGACACGGCTGACGACGCGGTCGGTGGACCGTAAATTTGACAAGTACTTAAAAGACAGTGGGTTAGCTGCAAACGTCACTCCGCACACAATTCGGCATACGATTGCCACTCATTGGCTTGAAAATGGAATGGACCTTAAAACCATTCAGGTATTGCTTGGGCATAGCTCCCTGGCAACCACAACGATCTACACCCAGGTGTCCCCCAAGCTGAAGAAAGAAGTTTACGACAAAGCGCACCCCAGAGCGAACTAACCTCTTTTTTGGTTCAATTTTTTTATCTTAGTCACTATAATAAATTGAATAAAATTTGTTTTTGAAAGGTTTATGATTACATTAGCCAATATCTCCAAAAGTTTCGGCAGCCGGATCTTATTTGAAAACGTATCGATCACTTTTAATGCAGGCAACCGCTACGGTCTGACCGGACCGAACGGATCAGGCAAATCGACTCTCCTAAAGATCATTATGGGACTGGAAGAGCCGACAACAGGAACCGTCACCTTGCCCGACCGCGTAGGGATCCTGCGCCAGAATATTGAAGATTATAGCGAATTCAATGTCATCGACGTCGTCATCATGGGCAATGCTCGTCTATGGAATGCCCTGAAAGAACGCGATAAACTGTATGAAGTTGAAATGACCGATGAAGTGGGAATGCGGCTGGGCGAGCTTGAAGGGATTATTGCCGAAGAAGATGGTTACTCCGCCGACGCTAATGCTGAAGTCCTCCTTAACGGGATGGGGGTCTCCAAAGATTACTTCCATCAGCACATGGGTGCAATTCCCACCGACATGCAGTTCCGGGTGCTCCTCTGCCAAGCGCTCTTCGGCGATCCACAAGCGCTGCTGCTGGACGAGCCCACCAACCACTTGGATATGGACTCGATCGGTTGGTTGGAAAACTTCCTTTTCAACTACAAAGGTGTGCTTGTGGTCATTTCCCACGACCGCCACTTCCTCAATTCGGTCACCACCCACATCGCCGACATCGATTACGACACCATCATCACCTACCCTGGCAACTACGACCAAATGGTGGTCGCCAAAACATCGGTGCGGGAACAAGCGGAACGGGATGCCAAATCGAAGGAGAAAAAAATTTCCCAGTTGAAAGAATTCGTAGCGCGTTTCGGTGCTGGCACGCGCGCGAGCCAAGTGCAGTCGCGCGTACGTGAGATCAATCGCTTGCAACCGCAGGAATTAAAAAAATCCAACATCCAGCGCCCCTACATCCGGTTCATCCCAACCGAAAAACAGCCCGGCAAAATCGTCTTAAAAGTGGAAGATATTTCCAAAGCATTTGATGAACCGGTGATCAAACGCTTCAACTTGGAAGTGCACCGCGGCGATAAGATCGGCGTGATCGGCGCCAACGGGCGGGGTAAGAGTACGCTTTTAAAAATGTTAGCCGGGGTCTTAGCCCCCGATAAAGGGAAGGTGGAACCGGGACATCAAGTGAGCATCAGCTACTTCCCGCAAAATCACGGCGAAATTGTGGATAAGAAAACCACTCAGAATGCATTCGAATGGCTGAAAGTGCGTAAACCTGGCATTTACGACCAAGATGTACGCAGCGCGATGGGGAAAATGTTGTTCGGCGGAGATGATGCGTTCAAACCCGTTTCGGGGTTATCCGGCGGCGAGACCGCCCGGTTGATTATGGCAGGAATGATGTTGAGTGATCACAACGTGATTATCTTAGATGAACCTAACAACCATTTGGACTTGGAAGCGGTTTCTGCATTGGGATGGGGACTGGAAGAATACAAAGGAACAGCGATCGTCGCCAGCCACGACCGCGACCTTTTAGATAATTTCGCCACCAAAATTATCGCATTCGAACCAGAAGGAATTGTGGTGTTCGACGGCAACCTGGAAGAGTATCTACAAAAAAAAGGCAGTTTAACTTCCAAATGACAACCTTCTCTAAGCGCAAATTTCTTTCCCTCACAATCGTGCAGCAGCATAAGCATGCGGCTGCATTACTGAAGGAAGCGTATCAAACAAATCCGCCTGAAGTGGGAGAAGTGTATCGCCGCATCGAGGAATGGCTAAACCTACCCGCTCTTAACACTGAAACAAGACACGTCGCCGACCGCTATCATTGGCATCTGGCCCAAGGAGGCGTCCGGGTAAAAGAAGCCAACTTTCTGCCTGCACTCCGAACCGGAGACCGCGCCAAACCTCTGCAACCGCCGCTCTCTATCTGTGTCTATTTGGACCAGCTACGCTCCGCCCATAATGTCGGCAGCATCTTGCGGACCGTCGAGAGTTTGCAACTGGGAGAAGTGTGCTTTTCTGGACAAACTCCCTTTGTTGACCAAAAGCCCGTACAAGATACCTCCATGGGAACGCATGCATGGGTGCCCTGCCGCCAAGGCGCTTTATCTGAATGCCCTACGCCGGTGATCGCTTTAGAGACGAGTCCGGACGCGATTCCTCTCTCGCAATTTATTTTTCCATCTACCTTTACTCTAGCCGTCGGAAATGAAGAGTATGGTTGCTCCGAAGCTACATTAAGGTCAGCCGATGCGCTGATTGAAATCCCTTTAGCCGGACGAAAAAATTCACTCAACGTCGCCAACGCCTTCGCCATTGTGGCCTATGAGGTGCGCAGACAGTTACAAAAGGATCACTTATGAGCAAAAAACGGGACCCTCTCCAACACGATGATGAAGGATACCTCCTCAACACCACCGAAGCGGCCATCACTAACTATCCTTCGCCGATCCGTCAAGATGCGCACAAATTGTCTGATGAAGAAAAAATCGCACGGATCGAACCGAAGATGCGTGAAATCTTAGAGATTTTAGGGTTAGACCTGGAGGACGAATCGATCAAACGCACTCCCTACCGCATCGCCAAAATGTATGTTAGCGAGGTGTTTTCCGGGATGGATCCAAAAAATTTCCCCAAAATTAGCCGCTGGAAAGACGATTTTCACCATGATCAAAATACAAACATCGTCTTCATGCGGGTGGGGTTCACCAGTTTTTGTGAACACCATCTCGTTCCGATGAATGGGGAAGCGTTTGTCGCCTACAAGCCCAATGGTCATCTGATCGGCCTATCAAAAATTCCCCGGATTGTCCGTTTCTTCGCCAAACGTCCACAACTGCAAGAGCGCCTGACTGCCCAAATTGCAGATGCGCTTTCAAAGGTACTGCAAACCGATGATGTCGCGGTGTCTATTTCAGCCACCCACTATTGCGTCGTTGCCCGTGGCATTGAAGATGAAGGTAGTCATACGATTACAAACGTGCTGCGCGGCCAATTCAATAGTAACCCCCACGTGCGAGAGGAGTTTTTTGACGCCATCCAGCGCATTCCCAAGCATCGGGTTTAGACAACAGTTTCCTGCCCCTGCCCGTGCCCGATCCGATTGATTAACGCAGAGACGGGGAGACGCTATGACGCAGAGATTTTACATAACGAGATGATAGCCAATGTCTATTAGTAGCAGTTTAGTGACACCCACCGATGCGTTTCATCAAATCTTTGCATGGTTACAGCCCCCCTCCCTTTCAAAATGTGCCTTGGTGTGTAAAAGATGGCGTTCGGCTGTGAATTCATTGCCCATCTGGAAGAGTAAAATTGAAAGGAACTTCAGTGCCATTCCTGAGAATCGCGACTTCACACGCCAAAAGTATGTCGCATTAAGTCAAGCCACGGTCAGAGAGATTCTAAAAAATCATTTGAAGCTCCCTAACGACTCAGCCCCAGATGTGGATTTGCTTATCCAGCAATTTGAAACGACACGCATCCACGACCCCATTTTAACTATCTTAAAAAACTTGAACGACAATCCCCGTTTACATGTTCCTTTTAAGCGTATCCTTAAGAATAAATTGTTAGAAGCACTGCAGAGCAATCAAATCGATATCAGCACTCCTCAAAGCTTTTTTCTTAATCTGCCAAATCTTAATCTGCCTATGATCATTTCCGATATCGAGGATTTATTAGCTAAAAAAGGGAGCTCCGTCAGCTTGAATACCAGCGGCCTAGCATTGAACAAAAGCAGCCTAGCAATCATATGCAATTGGATTAAGAGCGGCTACATTCATGAATTGGTGATGAAAGGATGTTATTTGACAGATCAATCTGTCAAAGAGCTTTGCGAAAGCGCTTGCGCATCAGCTTCAAAACTGACAAGTCTTAACTTAGCGTTTAATTCAAAAATCACAGATGCCAGCTTGCCGAAGCTTGAAAAATGGATGACGGAATTTAATGGAGGTGTTGTCGACCTATCTCACACATCTGTGTGTGCAAAAAACACTGACAAAACCAGAAGCGGCGCTGACCATGCTTCCACGTGCCGGAATTGGTGATCGGCCAATCATAGATATGATAGTCGCTGTTGCAGCGGTTATCTGTGATCATGTCAACGTCAAAATGGAACATTTTTAACACGCGTTCAACATAGGCCGGACTGGGACGGCATCCAATGCCGTTGTATGCTTGGTCAAATCCATTTTCTAGGGTAAAAATACAGTAATTCGGATCTGATGAATCACTACACTCCGTTTCTAGGACTAAATGATCACAGCGGGTGCACGCTTCGTAAAGAGCTTTAACCGGATCCCGTAAGTGGTACAAGGTTCCCATATGAATGATCAAATCGTAATGATTCCCCATCATCCACTGGCCATCTAAATCACATTGGATAATCTTCAAGTGGGGATAGCGGCGGGCAATTTCGGCGCAATGCTCTGCGCGCGCTTCGGAAACGGTTACATCAGCCCCTAACTGATAAAAATAGTTTCCAATATCAGCGTAGCCGCATCCCACCTCCAAAACCGTTTTGCCTTCAAACCACTCAGGGCCGTAGTGATCGACGATTGCAATCACCCGCTTGTTGCGCCAATCGTCATAGTGGCCAGTAAAGTGCGCTAGCAAAAAATGCGGAACGAGAAGAAAGAAAGTAAAAATATAATTAATAATTTTCATTGTATATACCTGCATTTGATTAGCAAAATTCCCTATGAACTCCGCCTTCGGTAAAGCTAAGAAATCAGCAATATAAGGTCAAATGATTTGACTAACGGAAAAATCGAATATTCAACGCATCGTTCTCAAACGAAATCTTACCCGAAAACCCCTCTGAATGAAATTCGGAGTGCTGTTCTTTCCAAGACAGCGCGGTAAATCCACGCTCTTGTTTAGTGTTGAATAGCTCTTGGACGGCAACTGGTTTGCCGTCGATAGTAAGGACCATGCGCGGCGGCACTTTGAGAATGCGTCCTCCCGTCGAGGTCAAGTAATGGATCGGGATTTGATCCAATTGGATGCGCCATTTTTGATCCGGCGTCGTCGAAATTGACTGATCGCCGACGATCAGCTTTGTTCCATCTTTCAAGACCACGCTTTTCATCGACATACCGCTGCCACTGCAACCGGTATCCGGCGGCAGCTCGACGCTTAACACCACTCCTTCGCTATCTCTGAAACGTTTATTTAATTCGTCTGCCTCCGCTTGCTGCCGTTCGATATTCTGTTTCGCTTGTGCGATCAAATGATTGTAATGGTAACGGGTTTTAATGGCGGCGAGGCGGTCGCCATCAGGCTTCGATAAAGAAGCACGTACGAGATCCACTAAGGGGCGCCCTTCTTGAACTTGCTGTTTCCAGTTCGCAACCTGCAAGGCATCCAATGCGTGGGCGAGGATCGCTCCAATCCCATAATGCCGTCCGAATAGGGCGTGGGTATGCAGTTCCGGCTCGTTGATAGACGCACCTAAGCTATAGACAAGTTCGTTGCGCATCGGCGATCCCATACGATTGAAGCAACATTGGCTGACATACTCGGCTAACCCTTCCATGCGCTGCTGCTGCGCTTCCCAGCGTCGCACAAGCGGTCCTTGTTTGGCTAAGCGGGCATCATTAACTACCAAATAATCTTGCAGCAGTTCAGACGATTTCAATCCTTGATCAGCGTAGGCCCGTAAAATTTGATCCTCGATCACGATCAAAGCCAGAACTTCCGGAGGGGTGTACGCTTCCTCAGGCGGAATGCCCACATCTTGATCCGCAAAATAACGCGCTTGATAATCGTGGAATTGTTCATGGACAACGATGCGGATTGTTTTTTCTGGATCTTTTTCTTGAACAGGAAAAATGAAACCGTTTTGTCCTTCGATGGGAAAATTCGACACCATTCCCATTTGGCGAAGATTCCATTTATCTTGATTTGCCTTCCACACAGTGGTTCCCTCAATGGTTTCAGCGGTCCACTCTTTGGTTTGGGGAGTAAAGTGGATGGCGTAAATAAGGCCACTAGGAAATACCAGAATGGTGGGATGTTTCTGCAATTGATAATTGACCCAGGTGTGCTGATCAGAAACTTTAGCAGCTTTGATGAAGGTAGAAACGGTATCCTGAGTTGGATCTTTCGCGCTTAATTGAGCCGTAAATAATAATAAAAATAATAATAAACGTTTCATCATCCTCATTTGACAGGACAAGGACACACACGCCATACAGGACAACTATGTCGTGGTTGTCCTGTATGGCGTGTGTGTCCTGTTTGTCCTGTCGTCCTGTAAAAAAACTCGGGAAGACGATAAGCCGGATTCTGTCAGCCGGTTAACACCGGCGAGCAATCATTCTTCTAGGGATCCGTCACCGGAATCCTCGAGCGACCTACTTGGAACTCTGTAGAGATCATGCAAACGTTCCATTTGGTCTTGCTTCGGATAGGGTTTATAACGCCATAGGTTTCCCTATGTGCGGCTTGCTCCTAAAGCAAGCATTTCATCCTGTCCGACGAACCGAAATTCGTCGGCGGTGTGTTTTCTGTTACACTTTCCGTAGCTTTACAGCCCCCAGTCTTTCACTGGTATCCTCTCTTATGAAGTCCAGACTTTCCTCTCCCGGCTATGCCGGCAGCGATTGCTTATCTTCCCGAGATAATTGAATATGCCTCTACACTTTTGTCGTGCGACGGCGCCGTTTCGTGGTGGCAACGGCCGTACCTTCAAGCTCCTTACTTTCCTGCCAGTAGTGGATACGGGAACAGTGTTCGCAGAACACTAAGCGTTCCCCTTTGCGCACCAAGTTCTCGTCTTGCGCAGTCAGCATGATGTGGCAACCGCTGCAGCAGCGGTTTTCAATCGGAACAACGACACGGTCTTTCTTGTTATGCAGCAGCCGTTCGTAAATTTTTAATACTTCAGGATCAACCGTTTCGACTAATTTATCCCGTTCGCTTTTTAATTGGCGCCCTTCGGCGTTAATCTCTTTAATGCTTTCCAAGATCTCCACTTCCAAGGCGCGGCTGTTCGAAATAGTCTGTTCGAGAGTCTGTTGGAGATTTTTCAAAACCTCTTCTTCCGCCGCCAGTTTGTCATGCATATCTCCTAAGCGCTGCTCCCGGTTGTGCCGTTCTTTGTCGGCAGCGGCAATTTCATGAGTTAGGGCATTAAACTCTTCCACTTTCTTGATGGCGTTTTGCTGTCCTTCTAGCTTTTTGACCTTAGCGATCGATTCTTGTAGTTCGGTCTCACTTTGGCGGATAAACTTCTTCAGTTCCGTAATCTCATTTTCTTTAATGGTAGCCTGCTGTTGAATGTCAGTTTTGATTTTCTGGATGTTCTTAAGCTCTTTGATTCTCTCTTGACGCAAACGCCAAAGACGAATCATCTTCATGTCAAGTTCCTGAATGTATAATACAGGCTTAAGCGTTTCTAACATGGCCTTCCTTTGGGGTGAATTGTGGAGTAATATACTGGCATAAACTGATGTGATAACTAATATATAGAGATTTCCGATAATTCTCAAGCAAAAATCCCAGCTTTTCCTCCCTCTTTAAAAATTTTGATTGACAGAGCTTGGCTCGTCAAGCATAAATGAAAGCTAACGTTTAATTTATTCTTCTGTAGGAGATCTTTATGCCAGTCAAAAAGCCAGAGCCAAAAACCACATCCTCCAGCCGCAAAAGCCCAAGCCCATCCCGTTCTTCCCAGCAGGAGAAGTATACCTCCTACGCAGCTCCAAAGTCTTTAAAGGCAGACCCTAACAAAGGTAATTATACTAAAATCACGATTAAATTCGATTGCGGCTATCCTAACACCCTATATATCCGGGGAAAAGGATCCAACCTCAGTTGGGAGAAAGGATTAGCTCTCAAAAATGTGAAACATGACGAATGGGTTTATGAAACCAACGATCCGACCCTAGAATTCAAAGTGCTGATCAATGACCGGCACTATGAACAGGGAGAAAACCATCGGGTCAACCACTCGGGCAATTTTCAATACCACCCTAAGTTTTAAGGTTTTAAAAAAGACAAACAGCAAAACGACCAAAAGGACCTAAACGACCAAATATCGTTAAAGCCGAAAAAGCCATGACTACTTTTGGTCCTTTAGGTCGTTTAGGTCCTTTTGGTCGTTTTCTTTATTTTATTCTTCCGCTTCATAATTTATCGCCGTAAGGGTAGAATCAAACTTCACCACATCTTAAGGACCCTTACCTATGGCTCATTTGCAAAACTATCTTGCTAAGACCTCCCCGACAAAAATCTCCAATGCCACCGTGAGCTATCTTGCCGCTTTGGATGAGTTGCGGAACATTTCGCCAGTCGTCGCCCAAAGCATCGTCAATGAGTTGCGTGACCAACGCGCCTATTTGAAATTGATTGCTTCCGAAAACTTCTCTTCTTACGCCGTCCAGATGGCCATGGGGAACCTGCTCACCGACAAATATGCCGAGGGTTATGCCCATCACCGCTTTTATGCCGGATGTGATCATGTCGACGCCGTCGAAGAGGAAGCGGGTAAAAAACTCATCGACATCTTTGGCTGTGAACATGCGTACGTCCAGCCGCACTCCGGAGCCGACGCCAACTTAGTTGCTTTCTGGGCGATCTTGGTCCAACAAATTCAGAACAAGCAAGTGGAGCAATTAGGCAAAAAATCGGTAGATGAGTTGACGCCGGAAGAGTATGAAAAGGTGCGTCAACTGCTGCTCAATCAGCGGATTTTAGGCATGTCATTAAATTCCGGAGGCCATTTAACCCATGGCTACCGGCATAATATCTCTTCAAAAATGATGCAAGCCGCAACCTATGAAGTGGATGCTAAGACCGGATTGTTGGATTACAAGCAGATCGCCGAACAAGCCAAGCAATTTAAGCCGTTGATCCTGCTGGCGGGTTACTCTTCCTATCCGCGCAAGGTCAATTTTGCCACCATGCGCGAGATTGCGGATTCGGTCGGTGCGATCTTTATGGTCGACATGGCTCACTTCGCCGGATTGGTCGCCGGAAAAGTATTTACGGGGGATTTTAATCCGATTCCGCATGCCCATGTGGTGACCTCTACAACCCATAAAACCTTGCGCGGACCGCGTGGCGGCATTGTCATGAGCAAAAAAGAGTTCGCTGAATCGGTCAACAAAGGGTGTCCGCTCGTGTTAGGCGGCCCGCTGCCGCATGTCATGGCTGCCAAAGCAGTCGCGTTCACCGAAGCGAGCAAGCCGGAATTCCAACAGTACGCCGCCAAGATCGTGACGAATGCCCAGGCGCTAGCCGAAGCGCTTAAAAAGAAAGGGATCCGCCTAACTACCGGCGGCACCGAAAACCATTTGATGGTGATGGATGTTTCTCCCTACGGAATTACGGGACGGCAGGCCGAAACCGCTTTGCGTGAAGCGATGCTGACTGTCAACCGCAACGGCATCCCGTTTGATGCCAATGGCCCGTGGTATACTTCCGGAATCCGCATCGGGACTCCAGCTGTCACCACTTTAGGGATGGGACCCACCGAGATGAATGTGATCGCCGACATCATTTTTGATGTGCTGACCCATACCAAGCCAGCGATCGTGCAAAAAACCGGACAACCCAGCAAAGCGAATGGCACAACCGATCCGCACGTCCTTGAAAAATCGAAAAAACAAGTTACCGAGCTGTTAGGACGCCATCCGCTCTATCCAGAGATTGAGTTAGAAACACAACAACCCTCGTTTGCAAGTGTGTAATTAAGGAGAGCTATAACCATGCCAGACCAAGAAGATCACGAAGAGGAAAAATCAAAACCAAAAATCAGCGATAAAATTGAAACCGCCCTTCTTGAATCCCGCCGCTTATTTTTATCCGATGCGGTCATGAATGAAAGCGCCACCGAGTTAATCCATAAGTTGTGGTATTTAGAGCTTAAAGATCCAGGCAAACCGATTTTGTTTATCATCAACAGCCCTGGCGGATCGGTCGATGCAGGATTTGCTCTGTGGGATCAGATCAAAATGATCACCTCTCCAGTCACAACGATTGTCACCGGCCTCGCCGCTTCGATGGGTTCCGTCTTGGCGCTTGTGGCCCCGCCAGAACGCCGTTTTGCGACACCGCGCGCCCGTTTCATGATCCACCAGCCCTCGATTGGCGGTGTCATCAAAGGACAGGCAACCGATTTGGAGATTCAAGCTAAAGAGATTCTGAAATCGCGCGAAACGCTGATCGAACTTTACATGGAAGGGACGGGTAAAGACCATGATACCATCGCTAACGCTATCGACCGCGATACGTGGATGTCGCCCGAAGAAGCCAAAGAATTTGGATTGATCAAGGATATTGTCGATTCTTATCAGAAGCTGAAAAAGAAAGGATTAATGGTGTAATGGCAAACAGGAAGCTCATTCCGTTTTCCAAATACTCGGGCGCCGGCAACGATTTTGTTCTCATCGACAACCGGCGCGAAACATTCCCTGTGCATCATCAACATGTGATTGTCAAGCTGTGCGACCGCCGGCATGGGGTCGGCGCAGACGGCGTCATCTTGTTAGAAGATTCCCGTAAAGCTGATTTCAAAATGCGGATTTTTAACAGTGACGGATCGGAAGCAGAGATGTGCGGCAACGGCATCCGCTGCCTGGCTAAATTTCTGCTCGAACTTGGATTTCATCCGCAGCCCTACCGCATTGAGACGATGGAACGAATCCTAAAAATCGATTATCAGGGCGAGCAAGTCGCCGTCGAGATGGGAAATCCGGAAGATCTCCGTTGGCACCAAACCGTGCATTTGAAAGGGGGAGCCCGCACCCTGCATGCCCTCAATACCGGCGTGCCGCATGCCGTCTGTTTCGTGGAGGATGTTGAAACGGTCGATATTGCCGCCATGGGAAGGGAAATCCGCACCCATACCCATTTTTCTCCGAAAGGCACCAATGTCAACTTTGTCCAAAAAGCGGATGATGAATTATGGGTCCGAACCTATGAACGGGGTGTGGAAGCCGAAACGTTGGCGTGCGGCACCGGGTTGACGGCTAGCGCGCTGGCGGCGGCAAAGATTTATGGGTTGAAAAGCCCAGTGACCGTTAGGCCGCGTTCACGGGAGCAGATCAAAATTGGATTTGAAAATGACTTTGAACACGTGACGATGACCGGACCGGCCACCCACGTCTTTCATGGTGTTTTTACATTATAAGATTTGATTTAAACGAACGCAATTCGTTACACTTTGTAGCTAAAGATATTAGAGGTACACCCATGGCAGCCAAACATAAGCTCGAACCGCAAAATCCATTAATCCTCCGTTGCCACCGTTTAATGGAAGCGTTTGCAAAATCGGATGATGAACGGGATTTTTACCTAGACCGGCTTGAAGGGTTTATCATCTATGCCGATCTTGATAAGGCTCAAGATGACTTAATCGACCTGGATAACGAGCTTAAAAAGAATCACTGGCGCTACTGCATGATCCCAAAACTGACTTTTTATGAAATCAAGAAGATCATGGAAGGGTTCATCAATGAAAAAGTGTACGATATCGACACCAAAGAAAAATTGTTAGATATCATTCAATCGCGTGAAGCGCGCGAAAACTTTTTGGAATTCATCTACGACCACCACTCCGAATTTGAAAAGTGGCAGCAATATTATCAAGAGCGTTCGCGCGTCAGAATCATTGAATGGCTGCGCAATAACAACTTCCAATTTGTGTTTGAAGAAGATCTTGACCTCGCCAAGGGAATGGTGGAAAAGATCAAGAAAAGCTTATTCCAAACCAAGGTAGGCAAAGATATCCAGACTTCGCGCAAAGCGTTATTCACCAAAGCGAAAACCTATTATTCTAACGAAGCGTTGAATCCCCGTCCGAAGCGCGGACGTCCGCCTAAGCAAGTAGCAAAAACAGAAGTGGAGCCGCAATTTACCGTAGATATTTTTACCACCGTCGAACCCGCAGTACGCCCGTTCTTGTTTACGCCGGATGCCGCAAGTTCATCTGCAGCCATTTTCTCGTCTAAATTCGAAACGGATGAAAAAATGTTGCTCAGCCGCAGACTGCAAGCGTTATCGAATGCGGATTCGGTCATGGAAAACCTCAATCAAAAATTAGCATCCTTACGTTCTCTATCCAGCCGGTGGCTGGCCTCCGAACAAGCAAAAAACGAATTGAAAGAAGTGAAACAGCCCACATCCCGTCCGCAGCCCAAAATGGCTGAAGAAGGGGAGGAAGAAGAGGAGGAAGATCTCGATCTCAACTTTGATGAAGAAGAGGAAGAAGAGTTTGTTCCGGTTAAAGCCAAAAACAACGTCAACCGTTTCCAAGCCCCGCCGAAGAAAAAAGAGATCGCCAAAAAAGCCGCTGTGAAGCCCATGAAAGTCAGCAAGCCAGCACCCAAAGCCAAAACTTCGGCAAAAAAGGCAGTAGTGAAAAAGGGTGTTAAAAGAAAATAAAAGGACAAACGACAAAACGACCCAAAGGACAAAAAAGACCTAAACGACTAAAAAATCGTTAAAGCTGAAAATGGCCATAACCGTATTTTGGTCCTTTGGGTCTTTTGGGTCGTTTTGTCGTTTATTCTTTAGCGAAACGGCCGAACTTGGGCTGCACGACCGCTACCAGATCTTTGGCATTCATTAATACCGATTCGGTGACCAGTCCGCAATTGAATCCAACGCGCCCCATCTTGGCAATTGCTTCATCGTAATAGGTATCTAAGTTCAATAGTGAACCAAAAGGCGGAATGCTGCCGATGATCAATCCAAAACGTTCTTTGATCGCTTCGGGCGTTTCAAACTCGCACTTTTCGCCTACCATTTCAGCCACCGCTTTCATATCCATTTTCAGGTGGGCTGGGATATTGAACTGGTAATTCTTTTTCGAATTTTTGCCGCGCACAATGATCGATTTAATCCCTTCACTCACACTCATGCCGCGCACCCGTGCGGAGTCCTCCGAAGTCGGAGTCGGCTCATGCACCGAGTGATCAAACGCCAAGTCATTGTGTTTGAGCAAGCGGATGATTTCATTACGGATGTTCTCGCCGCCGAAAAAGATTTTAGCTTTGATCCGGTTTCCGGCAATCCGTTTAGGATCGGAAGGAAATAGCGACACTTCCCGAATGTTTTTTAGCCGCAGGATTGTCATCGTCAAGCGCTCCAATCCCATCCCAAAGCCGCCATGCTTGGGCATGCCGTATTTAAAAATGCTTAAGTAGTCTTCGAAATTGGAGGGGTCCATCTCCTTAGATTTAATTCCCTCGACCATCGAATCGTACGTGTGGCGTCGCTGTCCGCCGGAGGTAATCTCTGTTCCGGCACATAAGAGATCGAATGTATTAGACAATACGGGATTATCCTCTTTCGGATAGGCGTAGAACGGCCGTTTGGAAGCCAACCAATCGGTAATGAAAATCAAATCGGTGCCAAACTCCTCCAACGCATATTTGCACAATTCCCGTTCAGCAGCAGGGCTAAGGTCCGGTTCGTTCCGCTCGTCGATTCCCGTTCGTTTGAAAAAGATCTCTTGCGCGTCGGCAAACGGAATCCGTGGAAAGGCGACTTCTTGCGGGGCTTTGATGATGTCGCCGCCCAGTAGCTCAATCTCTTTGCGGCAGTGGTGATTGAGGTACGCAATGATGAATTTGATGCAGTTTTCTTGTACATCCATCAGCTCGTGCCAGGAGTCGAAAAATCCCATTTCAAATTCGAATTGCTTCCCTTCCGCCAGGTGGCGCGGCGTATTCGATTTTTCCGCACGGAAAAACGGCATGAGGGCAAACACCCGTTCATTAACGCCAACCATGATCTGCTTATAGAGTTGGCTGCTCTGTGCCAAGGTGGCTGTATAGCCGAAGTAGTCGACATTGAAAAATTCCGCTCCCCCTTCGGATGAGGCACCGATAATATTCGGAGCAAAATATTCGACCGCTTTTATGGTATCGTGCATGAACAGTCGGAATGCATGGGTAAGTTCCGCTTGGATTTTAAACACCGCTTGCAGCTGCCGGTTGCGCAGCGCAATGGGACGATGGTCTAAGATAAATTCCAAGTCAGAAGGAATTTCGGGCTTGTAATACTCCACCGGTGGCACTTCGTGGATCGGTACTTCCACTTCAATCTTGGGGTTAATAAGCTCGACACCCAAACCTGCTTGATCGGTTTTAACCGCTTTGCCGGTGATATTCAGCACCGATCCAGGTTGCAAATGCGCGATTTTTTTGAAATCCTCTTTATTTTCAATGACCGCTTGAACAAAACCGGAGCGGTCGCGAAGGATTAAAAAATTCAATTTGCCGAGCGGACGGAAATTGTTGAGCCATCCACGGACAGTCACCTCTTGGTCGAGATGTTTGGGTAAATCTTCAGCTAAAATTCTATTCATGGTTTATTGCCTGACTTGACGGACATTGGCAGGTTGTCCGGATAGGGTTGAACGGTAAGGGTTGATATCGAGTCCGCCACGCCGGGTATAGCGAGCGTAGACCGATAGCTCTTTTGGTTTGCACAAGCGTAGGATATCCATAAAGACCCGCTCGCAAAATTGTTCGGCGAACTCATTGTGATTCCGAAACGAGACAATGTAGCGTAAAAGCCCTTCACGATTGATTTGGGGGCCCTTATAGCTAATGCTGACACTTCCCCAGTCAGGCTGCCCGGTCACCAAACAGTTTGATTTGACCAAATTACTGATCAGCGTCTCGCTAACTTCTTTGGTTTCCGTTTTCAAGCTATCTGTACTCAATTGATAAGAATCGATTTGGATATCCAAGTCATCGATGACAGATCCCTGAAAATCTTCCACATCCACATTGTTCAACTGACTCGGCAAAAACAGCTCGACTTCTACTGGAGCACCCGCCGCTTTCGACAGATCTTTTACGATCGTTTCTTTGACAGTATAAATCGATTCAAAACGGGATTGGTTGAATGAATTTAGATACAGTTTGAGCGATTTGGATTCAACCAAGTAGGGAGAGTGGCACGGAAATTTAATTTCCCCTAACGCAATGACTGGCTTCCCATTTTGGTTCAGCCACGACAGCTCATACGCATTCCAAATGTCAACTCCCTTAAACGGAAGCGGATTTGGCACATTGATGGCGTCGCGGTTCAGTTGGCGCGGGATTGGAAAGAGCAGCTCTGGTGAATAGTGGCTTACATAAGTCGTATTTTTCCCTAGCGGGGACTGATCAGGTTTGTTTCCCATAAATAACCTTATAAAGTGTGAATAGGCAAAATAATATTAGCTGATCATGCGATTAAGGAGAAGGCTTTCAAGCGATCAGCGGCCTCAAGGACCTGCTCACGGTGGCCAAAAGCGCTAAACCGCATAAACCCTTCGCCGGCAGGACCAAACCCCGATCCCGGTGTCGCGACGAGATGGCACTCTTCCAGCAACTCTTGAAACACTTCCCAGGAATTGCGCCCTTTGAAATCGACCCACAAATAGGGGGCGTTATCGCCGCCATAGACCGTTAATCCCAGTCCGGTCAAAGCTGATTTAATGATTTGCGCATTCTCCATGTAAAAGCGCGCCAACGCTGTGGTTTCTTGCTGTCCTTGCGGCTGAAGAATCGCTAACCCCCCTGCTTGAGCGATATTCGATGCGCCATTAAACAGCGTCGTCATGATGCGGTTCCAATCCGCTTTAACGTAACTGCCATCCTCATACTTCAACTCCTCCGGCACCACCGTCCATCCTAAACGCACCCCGGTAAATCCGGCAATTTTTGAAAAGGAGCTCGTTTCGATCGCCACCTCGCGGGCGCCAGGGATCTCAAAAATAGAACGTGGCAACGTTGGGTCTTGGATATAGGCTGCGTAAGCCGTATCAAATAAGAGGATCGACTTGTTGCGCCGGGCGTAATCAACCAATTCCTCTAGTTGTGGACGTGTCGCGACTGCACCGGTCGGATTGTTTGGCGAACAAAAATAGATCACCTCTAAAGGAGGAAGTTGGGAAATATCAGGAAAGAAACGATTGTGTGGGGTGCACGCCATGAAATGGATGGAGGTGACCCCATGCATGATCGTGCCATCGACATAAACGGGGTAGGCCGGATCTTGAATTCCTACGGCAATGTCGTCCCCCATTAAGAGCTGGAGTCGCCCAATGTCGCATTTTGCTCCGTCGGAAACAAACACTTCGCTCGGCTTCACTTGATTGTTGTACAACACCGCAGCGATTTGCTGGCGCAAGTCTTCTCGCCCTTGTTCAGGGCCATATCCGGAGTAAGTCGTCTCTTCTCCCAATTGCAGGGCAGCTTTGGACATCGCGCGGGAAATGGATGGCGGGATCGGTTCGGTCGTATCGCCAATCCCCAAACTAATCAAGTTTACATCTGGATTTTTTTCTAAAAACTCTCTCTTCCGCTTTCCGATCTCTGGAAATAGGTAGCCGCGTTTTAATTTTGCTAGATGCTTGTTACGCTTCATGAGAATACCGCGAATTGTGTGCCTTTAATTAAATCATCGAATTGTTCCCGCTTCCGGATCAAACACGCTTGCCCGTCCTTGACTAACACCTCGGCCGGGCGCATTTTGCTATTATACTGCGAACTCATGCTATAGCCATACGCTCCGGCATTCAAGAAAACCAGCTGATCGCCGATCGCCGTCGCCGACGGCAGCATAGCGTCTTTGGCAAACGTATCGGTGCTCTCGCAAATTTGTCCGACCACATTCACTTTTCTGTCGCAAGGAGCGTTCAGGTTATTTGAATAGAGGATATGATGATACGCGCCGTGCAAAGCGGGACGCAGTAACGTTTGCATCCCCGCATCAAGCCCGATAAAAGTTTTGTGCGCTTGTTTGATGGAAGCCACCGATGCCACTAAAACCCCCGCATCACACACGAGATAACGCCCTGGCTCATGGATTAAAGTGGGTTCCCCCATGTGATATTCTTTTAGCTTCGCTCGTAACGCCCTCACAACCGACTGGGCGACTTGATTCACATCGAGCTCCTCTTCTTCAGGACGGTAGGGCACTCCCAACGATCCGCCGATATCAATAAACTCAAACTGAATGCCTAGTTTTTTGGCTAGCGGACCTGCGATATCTAACAATTTGATCACCACTTGCTCAAAATAGTGTGGATTCAACACATTCGATCCCGTCATCATGTGGATGCCGAACCGCTTCACTCCCCACTCTTTAGCTTGGGTGTACGCTTTCTCCACATCCGGCTCGATAATTCCAAACTTGGCATCCGGACCGGCGAACACGAGTCCCTTAATACCGCTTTCTCCCATCCCTGGATTGATCCGAAAGCTCAAAAACTCCGGGATGCTGATCTTTTCTAGCCTGTACAATTGGCTAAGATCTTCCAAATTTAAGCGTGTGCGGTGATCCACGGCATAGCGTAGATCGTGATCCGAATTGTACACGCCGGAATACAAAATGCGGTGATCGGGAATCCCCGCCTGTTTAGCGATAAGGATCTCGGGAATACAGGAGGCATCGGCACCGGCCCCTTCCTCGGCTAGCAGCTTAACGATTGCAGGATTGTTGTTGGCCTTGATCGCGTAGTACACCTCGAAATGGGGGTAGTGGGCACGGTAGGCGTTCACTAAACGGTGATAATTTTTTTTAATTCGATTGTAGCTATAGACGTAAAGCGGGGTCCCAAAGGTACGAGCCAAATCAGGGATTGCGATCCCTTCGAGATGCAGGATGCCGTTGCGATGATTGAGTTCGGAAACCGATTTCCAGACGGGTGTGGTCATGAGAGTCTCTCCAGAGGGTCGTTGTGAAAAAAATAACCACTGGGCCACTGAGACTACAGAGTTAATACGAGGAAATTGAGAAAAGTTATCTCCCCAATCTCACTTCTTTCTCACTGATCTCACTGGCTCAGTGGTGTATTGTACACAAAGCCTTGAATTTATCATAAATTTATTTTAATAGTGTTTTAATTGCTTTTAATGGTCAGATTTATTAAAATTATGCATTAAATTAATACAAACTTAATATTACAGGTAATTATGCCGTACAAAGTTGATGTCATTGGTAATCGAATCGATCGAGCTCTTTGGAGGAAAACCGAAAAAATGGCCGAGCGTTCTCCCTTCATCGCGCGGTTCATGGTGGTGCCGATCTTCACCAAAAACTTAGCGAGAACTGCCTTAAGAGAGCCTTGCCTCCTCGTCGAAGATGTTGCCCTGGCAATCATCTATACGCTTAAAACGATCAAGATGTTAAACCATGCCGATGCACCGGGCTTCAAAAAAGCCGGCTTGCATGTATGCTACGCTGTAGCCCGCATTCCGCTAGCCCCGTTCAAAGTCTTAATCTTCTGCGTTGATAACACTGTCTATTGCGTACAGATCATCGTTTCCCCATTGCGTACTGCAAGGATGTATCGAGCAGAAGTCAAGATTGAGATCTTGCTCGAGCAAAACTATAACGAGTTTCAAAAGGTGTGCGCGAGAGAGTTTTATGAAAAGTTTAAAAAATTGGTCAAACAAGCCACTTACGACGAGTTAAAAACTCATGTGCACGGAATCTTCAAGAACACGACTAAAAGACAATTTGAATTGATTTTAGGTAAGAAGTCCCTGAAACATCTTGAAATCACCTCTCAAAGAGATGTAGCGCTTAGAACCCACTCAAAAGAGCGCAGACAAGTCGAAGTGCAGTTTAGAGCCATTACCCTGAAAAACCTGATCGATGCGCAAGAGAATCAAATCGACACGATCAAGTTTACGTACGATCCAACTTTAAGAGTCTAGGAAGCCTGAAGTATTTGGAGGGGGCAACTTATTCTTACACTTAGACACATCTTTTTATCCTAACAAGGCATACTTTACCGTGCGCGAAGCGCACCTTGGAGTGCGGCGCTCGGAGAGCGCATTTTTGCATTACGTGCTCCGCGCTATTTAAAAGCTGCACAGAGCGCAGCACTCCAAAGATCTCGCTGCGCTGGATCGAAATTTAAAAGAACAAGTTGCCGCACTCCAAATTTAATTATCTCTTTCCACTCTTGATGAGCCCATCCAATTCTTTTTGATAGAACTTTTTGAGATTCGGCTCTTTCGTGAGATCAATCACAATAGCCGGGCTGTCCACCTGTTGCTGGCGATACATCTCAAACAGCGACAACACTAAAATCTTCCCATCCATGCATTGCATAGAATAGTTTAACAAATGAGGAACGCGATACACCTCAACCTGCGGGGTGGTTCCCAGCGGCTCATAGGTGTGTCTGATTTTACTTTTGAGCTCCTCCGCTTGATTGGCGGGGAACAACCGTAAGATTTCAGAAAGAACTCGCGGATCGGATTCATCCGCAAAGAAAAAGCGAATTTTCGCTTCCGGGTTTTTCAGCAACCTCTGAAGGGTTAAGATATGTTGGTTGGTCCACTTATCCCAGTAGTAGACCACAATATCTAAAGTGGTTTTTGCATGGCTTAGCAAATTATCCCACGGCACCTCGCGGTAGGAGGGATAAAATCCAAGCAATCCTTCCCGTGCAGCAGTCGGAGCAAGTGTATGTTTCATCTTAACTTCCTCAAAATAACATTTTAGATGCTAAGATTAACCATTAGGGAATTTTTTTAAAGCAAATACCCTTGCTTTTCCGATGCTGTATTTCAGCGCATGTTTATCCTCCTAGATAAGCTCCTAAGCCGAAACCTACGTAGGTCAAAAAGGCGCCTAATACAAACGTGACGACGCCAAACAAGTAGGTTTGCCCTTTGACCGATTCTTCAAAACCTTGAATGCGGTCCGGTGCATACAGCCGAAAGAGACCTTTAACCACCATTAGGACACCTAGGATCGGGAATACCACTTTCCAGGTAGCGTCAACATGCGGGTAGGCAAGAACGACAGCTACACCGAATAGGATATTCAGGGCTCCCGTAAGGGCTAATAGGGCCGGATTGCTATAAACGTTACCGATGACTTTAGCAACCGAATCTTTACAGAAGATAAAAGGGCTGACTAACAAAAGATACACGCCCAATAGACGTGCTAGAAACACCGTTACATCCATATTAACCTCCTTGTGAAAGCTATAAAAGTGGATGTAAGAGATATTAATGTAGACTCAATTAGCCTACACTTATATTATATAATAAAACGAATTATTTGACTAATTATCAACGATTTATTTACTCGAGGTGAAAATGTTTAAATCCTATTTTATGTGGGCATTTGCAGCTTTGGCAATGAGTGCTGGAGCCGCGCAAGCCGAGGTGATCAGTTCCCCCCTTCAGCAGCTGATTAACGAAGAAATTACGCAGCATGAAAAGCTATTGTCAACTGAATTGGAAGCTAACTTTGAGACAAGAGGCTCTGAACACGACACGGTGAATTGGAAATTTTACGATTCCCTCGTTGGTAAGGCGACCGTTCTTTATTATTTCCCTTCCTTGCTTAATAATGATTATAAGACTAACAAGGCGGGATTCGTACGTAAGGCGCTCAACAATGAGTTTGGTTACGTGATCTTAGGTGTGGTCAAGCCCAGCAGCGTCTCTGAACAGCAGTTGATTGATGATCTCAACAAAAAATTCACCATTGTATCCGAAAATAAATTCACGCAAGATGGTAAAACCCATTATGACGTTGTGGCTAAAATCACGGTTCAAGGAACAACGGTACATAAAAAAGAGCGGTACACTTTCTACAAAGGGAACGCCTACGTGCTAGTGACTTTTACGTCAGATTCGTTCGACACGCTACACCACGATTTCTTGATTCAGTCGTTCAAAATCATTCATCCATAATATTTCCAAGGCAGGGATTAACGACAGAGACACAGAGATAATTTTCAATCACGAAATAACACTGATGACCAGTCATCAGTGTTATTTCGTATTTCTCTGTGTCTCTGTGTCTCTGTGGTTAATTATAGTTAATTAAGATAATCCTTTGCAAAACAAGGCATTAGAAAAAAATTTGTCTTAAGGCTTGTATTCTCATCCAAAAGGTGCCATAACCATAGAGTGGTATTTTCTAAAAATCTTAACCACTTTTTTCGTGAGGTTATATGGAAAGTGCTGCAATTCCTGGATGTCACACTACGGCCTTAATGCCATCCGCATCCAGCCAGCCGATGGGGGCTTTAATCACAGCAGATGACTCTGTAATGGTCACGGGACATGCTGTCGTCCTATTTAGCGAATATTATCCACAACAATCTCCAAGATGCTCTCCTGGATATGTCATTCCCAACCCCAACCCATTAGAAATTGAATGTGCGATTAAGCCCTGGAAAGACACGGAAAAAGATCTAGCTTTATTGGCCGCAACGATGCCCGAGATCTCCGGTGCAATGGTAGCTGTTCACCATGCCCTGACACGCCTGCAACAGGCTCATGAACCACGACAAAAACTGAAACTCTATCTCGACGAAGATGAGCAAAATGAATTAAAAGGAATGCTCACAGCAGTACGCGACAGCATTGCGAAATTAAATGGTTTTCTGATGGAAAAAAATTTGCCTACAGTCAAATTGACTTGGGGTGATCCCGGAGATTCGGTCACCAAAGATTTTGTCATGATAGAAAAACAGCTAAGCTGTGCTGAACAAGCGATGCGCATTTGCGGAAAGGTCATGACCAATACGGGGGCTGTAATAAAAGGAACCGCTGATGTAGCGGTAAATTATGGCGTGCCCCTCGCACAAACCGCAGGAGTTGGCTACCTAGTTGCAACTAACGGCTCGACTACTCTAGTTTACGAGCTCATAAAAACCGTCGCTTCGCTAACCTATAAAATTCTCAAGTCTACGGTGCTCAAGTAACCGTAGACTTTTTCCACCAGCGGCGTGCGCCAACCATCGATAAGGCCGAGCCTAAGATAAGTAATGTCCCTGGCTCAGGAATAGCGACTGAAGCAAACTTCATGTTTGGTCCAAACCATCCGTAGGTCAGTGGAGGATCGACGCTATGCTCAACGAAGTCAGGATAGACCAAATTGTTTAGCGTATTGGCTTTCTCCCGGTTTTCGATAAAGGTGATTTGCGGAGCAAATGCTAGGTCGAAGGGGTCGTGGGTATACTTATCCACCGGATTGCCCGGATTATACCCCACCACCGCACTAAGGACATAATCGCCGGCCGGCAAGATCAACGGCGTGATCGGATTAAACCGAAATAATCCTTCTAACGGATCGCTATTGCTGACCGTGGTCGAAGTCAATAAGGTTCCGTCAACTTTATATAGGCCCACTTCATGACTCTGAAGCAATCCGTCGCCATTGTCATCAAAGATACCCAATTGGGTGACTTGCAAGGGCTGGATCGTTGTAAAGCGGAATCCTAAATTAAATCCTCCGGCATTATTGCTAAAACTGATCGTAAAGGCCGGATTCACTTGTGAAAATTGCACAGCAGTCGTTTCAGCAGCGTTCAGCGAAAAAAATGGAAGGGCTAGCAGACTGCAAAATAAGATTAAATTAAGTTTCTTCATACACATCATGATTTTTTATTTTTATCATTCGCACATAGAGCCGGGACGGGCGGGACATAACTATCAGCTACCCATTGAACTTTGCGAGGATCTACATCTGGGAATGTGTAGATAGTAAAATTTCCGTTCGTTTTGACCGAACGAGCTGATGTATAAAGTTTCGTTTCGCCTCCCCATGCCACAACACATGCATTAATATAAACGCTTGAAGGACAGCCGTTATAAAACCGGATCACTTTTTGTCCGTTCAATTGTGTTCCCCCATCATACACTTTGACACACCCATTGTAATTGAGTGGAGCAACAATGTATTCCTCTTTCACATCTCCCATCAGGCTTGATCCAATTAACAGAAATCCACCCAGCATCAAAGAGATTAAAATAGAGTTCATGTGGCACCTCGTCTTTGAGGCAGACACCTGCCCCAGGTAAGAGATCTATACCTATTATAACATATCAAGTATATATTTGAAGTTATGGAATCGATGAATTCTACCCTTCACCTTCAAGATCTTAAGGCACGCTTCCCTTCGGCTCCCCAGAGGGAAAAAGAACTTTTCGTCATAGGTAACGGAAATCTTAATATTGAAGAGCTTATACACCTTGTAGACCGCATTAACCTCAGTGCGGGAATTTTACTGGTCGATGGCGGGGGAAATCACTTTTGCCGCTTTTTCGAGAGCTGCCAACAAAGAAAAATCGAACTTAAAGCCCTGCCTCTCTGTCTATTAGGAGATTTAGATTCGATTACTGAAGAGTCGCAAAAGAAACTCACGACCTGGTTTCCCAATATGGAAGTGATCCGTTTCCAACGGGATAAAGACTACACCGATTTTGAGGCCGCGCTGCAGCTGATCCGGATTGATTGGGTAGCCCGTGTGGTCGTTTTAGGGGCATTAGGAAACCGGATCGACCATACATTAGGCAACATTTTGTATTTGTTTCGAGAACGTCTCGAAGGCAAAGTGTGCCTGCTGACCACGCATCAGGAACTTTTATGCGTCATCGGCGCCAAATCCCCGCTTAAAATTGCCTTATTGCCGGATCAGGGATTAAGTTTATTTCCGCTCGATGGCAAACCTAAGGAGCTTTTAGTATCGCCCACGAAAGCCTTCGATGACAGCTATAATCTGTTCTTTGGAGCACATCAAGAAGTGGAGTTGCAATTTAAAGAAGGTGCAGCCTTAGGCATTGTCCATCAATCTAAAGTCCCGCAAACACACTTAGAGCCAGGTATGCACATATACGAATTTAATGCTCCAGGAAACTTGTTAAAGGACTTGCAGATCGTATATGAATGCATCAAACGACCCGGCGACATCATCATCGATAGCCCTCAATTTCGTATTGAGGGGATTTCGCGCGATAAACCCTTTTCGGCAGCTGTGGAAATCGGGCAAACCATCTCGCTGATTCCGTTGGCAGGCATTGTGAGAGGAATCAACACAGCTGGATTAAAGTGGGCGTTAAACAGCCAATGGCTGGATATTGACTTTTTAGGGATTTCCAATGAAGCGATCTCGACGAAGGTGAATGTGACTGTCGATGAGGGGGTTCTTTTGTGCGTGATCAATAAATAGGGCATTCCTATATAGAATTGCTCAGTTTCACTAACGTTTCGACGTGCGCCGTTTGCGGAAACATGTCAAATGGGATCACGATATCGACAGTATAGCCAAAGCGAACAAAATGGGCTAAATCCCGTGCCAGCGTATCGGGATCGCAGGAGATGTAAATCACAGTCGCTGGCGATGCCGAACCGATCGCCTCCAAAACACGCGCCTCACATCCTTTGCGCGGCGGATTTAAGAAGATCAGATCACTTCGCAACTCTTCCACGTTGTCTTCTACTTTGGCACAATGAAACACCACATTCGTCAAATTGTTTAAGGCCGCATTTTTTCGTGCATCCTCAATCGCTTCCGCCACACTTTCAATACCCATCACCTCTTTCGCCAAACGTGCTGCCTGCAACGCTAATGTACCTATCCCACAATAGGCATCCACGACCCGATGGTGAGATTGAATCTCTGCTAGATCTATTGCAGCTTGATACAATAATTCAGCCTGTTCTGTATTCACTTGAAAAAACGACGCCGCCGAAAGATGGAATTGCAGCCCATTCACCTGCTCCCGGATCGTTTCCGATCCCGCCAGCACATAAAATGTTTCTCCCAAAAGGGTGTTGCTTGCGCGTTGGTTCACGTTCGCAACCACTCCCTTCACAGATGGACATGCGTTTAAAAGTGTTTGTGCAAACGTACGCAACGCTTCACTGATTTGCGTCACCACCAAAACGACCAGCACTTCCTGAGTATGAATCGCCGATTTGATCAAGAGGGTTCGCAACTCTCCAGTACGCGCAACCGGATCATAGGGGACAATCTTGGAACGCAATAATTCCATTCTCACACGCCTGTAAACATCCTCTCCCACCGCACAATGTACCGTGCAGCGCTCGATATCCACCAGCTTGTGCGAATCCCTAGCATATAGTCCGATCTTCCACCCAGCTGCTCCACACCCCTCCACGGGCAATTGGATTTTATTGCGATAGTGCAATGGTTGCGGAGACGCCCGGCACGCTTCGATCGCCACCTGCTTCAGACTTGCGTATGCTTCAAAAGCCCTGACCACCCTCTCTCTTTTTACCCTCCGTTGATGCTGATCGCCCAAATGCATCAGCTGGCATCCGCCACAGCGGCCAAAAAGGGGGCAAGGAGGCGTGACACGCTCAGGAGATGATTTTATCACCGTCATCAGCTTTCCATGGGCATACGACTGTTTTACAACGCTAAGCTGCACCTGTACCACTTCTCCGGGCAAAGCATCGTTCACATATACCGAGCGATTCAGCCAGGTCCCGACCCCCTCTCCATGGCGTCCGAAAGTGTCGATGGGTAGCTCAATTATTTGATAATCATTCTGTTTTTTCATATTTATTTAACTAAAATAACCCTTGACTTTTAAAGTTTTTTATATTATCATTTTACTTTATTAAATAAAAGGATGTAGCATGAGATTTATAACCCTTCTAACCACTTTTTTACTAGGAATGATGGGCCATATCGAGTGCACAGAGCCAAAACTTCTAGAATCTTACAAAATTTGGGACAGTTCCCCCTACAGCGCCTTTACCGATCTCATTCGCCATCATGATCAATTTTTATGCACTTTCCGTGAGTCAGACTCCCACCAGGACGGAGAAAACGGAAAGATTCGCATTTTAACCAGTCCGGATGGAAAGAACTGGGAGTCGGTTGCCTTGATTGCTGAAGAGGGTGTGGACTTACGGGATCCGAAACTATCGATTAAGCCGGATGGCACCTTGATGCTGTTGCTTGGGGGAACCATCACCGATAAGAATGGAAACGTGGTTAACCGTCAATCGCGCGTGGCTTTTTCGCACGACGGAGCAGAATGGACTCCCCTCACACCCATTCTCACGGAAAATGAATGGCTATGGCGTGTGACCTGGCATGATGGAAGAGCGTATGGGATTGCTTATGACGCCCATCTCAAGAACGAATGGACAGTTAATCTCTATGTCAGCAGCGATGGAATTAACTACGATCTAGTGACGCCGCTTGATATCAAGCACTTTCCGAATGAAGCCACGATCCGTTTTGCAGAAACCGGCGAGATGTATGTCTTATTGCGGGCTGGAAAATCGGTCAAAAGTTACGCCTGGTTTGGAATGAGCGAACCGCCTTACACCGCATTTGCCTGGAAAAGAATCAAGCAAGTTTTTGGAGGCCCTGATTTCGTCATCGCGCCTGAACACCAATTCTGGGCGGCTGGACGGGTGTATATCAAAGAAGAAGACAATAAGTATCAGGAAAAAACCGGACTGGTCAATTTAAGCGACGCAGCAAACCCTGACAATTTATTCCTTGTGCCAAGCGGCGGAGACGACACCGGATATCCAGGAATGGTCTTAGATGGAAAGATCTTATGGATGAGTTATTACTCAAGCCAAGATGGAACTCCATCTATTTATATTGCAAAAATTTTACTGCCTTAGTTATAATTAAAACGAACTTTTAACAAGAGAGATATTAGAGGTGTTTATGACCTCAAAAATCTTCACCCAATCCACCGCTTCTGTTTAACATTCGACTTGTCTCTGACAGGTTGAATCCCGCCTTATTTTTATAAGGTCCTATTTCATTTTATTTTTTTGATTTTGGATTTGCCTAAGGAGGCAATGGTATGTCGTCGTATCACGACACGCGAAAACTTTCGCTTTTTTCACTTTTGATGGTTGGGTTTATCGATCATATGGGAGTCGGGTTAGTCTATCCCATTTTTGCTGTATTGTTGTTTGATACAGAGGCTAAAATCTTACCGGCAGATACCTCTGCAGCCACCCGTGGCTTGCTGCTCGGGTTATTGATCGCGCTCACTCCGCTGATCCAGTTTTTTAGTTCCCCCATTCTCGGAGCGCTGTCCGATGTCAAGGGACGTAAAAAAATCTTGCAATTTGGACTCGTCATGGCCATCAGCGGCTACATGCTGGCCTGCGTCGGGATTCTTGCCGACAGCCTTGTCCTGCTGCTGCTTTATCGTGTATTGGTCGGTTTTTCGGACGGCACGGTGGCAGTCGCGCAAGCAGCTTTAGCCGATTTGAGCACCGAAGAAAACAAAGCGCGCAACTTTAGCCTCTTCAGCATGGCTTTAGGGACAGGATTTACTCTAGGGCCCTTTTTTGGCGGCAAGTTATGCGATCCGCATGTCAGCGTTTGGTGTGGTTATTTAACCCCCTTTGCCTTTGCGGGAGTGTTAAGCTTGCTGAACCTGTCTTTAGTGTGGAGCAAATTTCCGGAAACTCGGGTGATCATCAAAGAGGTGCAGTTTAAAATGCTGGAAGCATTTCACAATCTGGCTAAGGCATTCCGCTGGCCGCAAATGCGCATCTTATTCATGTCCACCTTCTTTTATTTGTTTGGCTGGGCATTTTATTGCGAGTTTGCACCGCTGTATTTGATCGACCGCTTTCATTTCAGCAGTTCGCAAGTGGGTGACTACTACGCCTACACCGGATTTTGGTATGCCATCAGTTCTGGCGTGCTGACCGCGCCGATTATCAAACGGTTTACTCCTGAACAGATCTTTTCGGTCTCGCTCGTGGGAGTCGGCGCGTATTTGTACCTGCTGCTCCTGGTTGACAATCCCATGTACATCTGGGTGCATATTCCGGTTTTGATGTATTTTGCGGCTTTGATTTATCCGGTCGCAACCACACTGGTCTCTAATATGGCTGATCAGGACTCCCAGGGCGAAGTGCTGGGAGTGTTTACTTCAGTCGTGGCGTTTGCTGTCGGGATCAGTCCCTTGCTAGCCGGATCGTATGTTGCAGGCGACTCGACCCGCGCTGTCTCTGGCGGAGCCATCGCGATGTTGCTGGGCGGTGCGGTTTATGTGATTGGGAGGCGTTTGGCACGGCCAGTACGGGTTGAGGGATAAAAAATATGCCCCTGCCCATGCCCGTGCCCCTGCCCTTGCCCTTGCCCGTGCCTTTTCGCATCCGTCTTCAGTTCTTTTCCGAATTCTTAATCGTTATATTTTTCGGATCGGGCAAGGGCAGGGGCAGGGGCATGGGCAGGGGTAGGGGTAGGGACTTATGAATTCCTCTCAATCTTGGTGATATCGGCAAAATCATCAAAGATTTGCGAGAGCAATTGCTGAGAATGATTGATCTTCTTATTCAAACGAGCCTGCAAATCGGGATGAATTCCCCGCTCCATGCTCATCGCAGCTTCCCGCAAATCTTGCAGCGGCAGACGCGTTTCTTGGCAGATATGCTGCAGCAACGCACGTTTAGCTTGATTGGAAGATTCCAATTCGGTAATGCGTGTGCGCAAACGCAAGAGGGCATAGATCAGTCCTCCGGCAAATAACGACAGCAGGGTACCAAATACAAAAATGATGAATGACATCACCGAACGTTTTTCAAAGATAAATTCTTGCGTAGGCCAACAACTAAATGTCCACTCGACATTTTGAATGTTTGAGGAACGCGTCACTTCATAATTAACTTTGAAATAGTCATCAGCAACATTCTTGGAATACACCACTTTGTTTTTGTAGCGAATTTCATACGCCAGCAAATCTCCATAGGTGCGCGGCAAAACCGATTCAGTTAACACTGTTATATCCACTAAACCAAGCAAATATCCATCGTTTCTTTCTCCGCTCATCAAAGGATACCAAATGATCAACCCCTTGCGGTCTACATCCAAAGAAATAAGCGTCGTATTCTCTTCGGCTGTGATCTGAAGCCTGCCCTCCTTAAGCGCTTTCAATTGCTCTTGGATTTCAGACTGAACATCGCTCAGGCGCCACGGAAACGCGAAATCGCTAAAATCGATTGTCTGATCGCTGGTAATTCTTAAAACGCCAACCATCCCTTCTTGGTTTTTAAAGTAATTGTTCACGTCTATCGCCAATTCGTTCAGCGGGATCCCTCCGCGCATCTGCCAGCGGATGTGCGTGCGTTCAACCTCACGGACTTGATCCTCCAGTTCATCGGTAAAAAAATCGCGCAGCGCATCCGTCTCGGAGCGGATAATATGTTTAATCTGCACGGTTTCTTGAAACTCTACCAGTCTCCCTAAACCAATCGAGATCACACACAAGATAATACTGAATAAGGTGGAAAGCCATAACGGCGACGCCGTATGATGGCGCTGCCGGAACAAATAGGTTGAATAGATTAATAAAGATCCGCTCACTAACAAAAATCCAATGGCGGTATGCAGAGCCATACGGGTCAAGTCTTTCCACTGCGATGGTTGTTCCAAATGGGCCACATAACCATGGGTAATCGTTAACGCGATCCCCAAAACAATGGCGGCCATAAAACCTGCCGCCCACATCAGTGCCGGGGAGATCGATCTGAAGCTCAATAATAACAGACTGATGCCGCTGAACAGAAAACTGATCGAAGATGCCGGCGACATCCTGCCTGGATAGCGCACGGGCACTGGCAGCGTATAGTGATAAAAGACTTCATCTAAATGCAGGTTGGACCCCGTCAGCCACTGGGCAAGCTCACTACTTGCCAACAAAATTACCGCGATCGCCAGTAAGGCCGACAGCTTTTTATATTCCATGACTAACAAGCAAATGCTGATGCCGCAAATTGCTAACCCTAACGCCGTATTGAACATCATCGGAGGAAATGTCGGATGGATTTGAATGAGCGAATCGATTTGATACACCCAGGCATACATGACAGCAGACCCCAATCCCATGACTGATAACCCAAAAAGAATGAGCAGATAATCAATCAGACCGAACTGTCTATCACGCAATGAACTCATGCTTAATCCACAGTGTATTTAAAACTATTTTTATATATAGCAGACCAGATCATTAATTCCCAGCCAGTTAAACCCGTGATTAAAATCAATTAGCCTGGCATATTATTTGGCTAACAATTTACCATGATAGAGTATATGGATCCATTCATCCCCCCTCTCTGTTACAGGGCTGATCATTCTTATCCTGCTTATGCTCAGGGATCGCTCAATCGCGAACCGCTCCCATTTCATCTCCAACCGTATGCACTTGCCCGCCATTCTCCAAGGGTGAATACTCCGCTAAAATTTCGGTTAGAGCGTTTATTACAAAATTTGAGTGCTGACGAAAGATACTTGATTGAGGCTTTTGACCCTACTTATGGGTATGATGTTCACAGCTTGCATTCACTCGTCAATCTCCTTCGCCACTACAGCTATACCGAAACCCTCTTTAGCGAATTTCCCCATTTTGCCCAGCTGGCATTCAGTGCGTGCAAACACCAGCTGATCCACTTCAATCAATTGATCACGCTCCTCATGCGCTGGTCGGCTGTCGAACAGTTTGGCGCCAATCTGACTTCATTCCGTCTCATGAGCGGAACCGAATTTACCGAAGAGGCAATTCAATTCCTGCTTTCACCTTGTAAAATGTCCCATTCGGAATTAGAATTTTTTAAAAACCGTTGCCTGTGCATGGAAGGATCTGAACGCACTTTCTGGTTGATGCGCATCCCAGAAGCGCACTTAACAGGCCCTGAGCCTGCTCCTTGGGCCCATGTCATGCTCGTCATGGAAAACGGCAGCGATTTATTTACCCTTAAACGAAACAGTTGCAATCGGGAGGAACGGTTGTTGGTTATCCCCTCATTCTCCATTTGCGAAGCTGTTTTTCAAGTTCTCTATCAAGATGACGCTGTGGAACTCATACCTGAACTAAAAAAGGCGCCGGCAGAACGGCTGCTGAACGACATCCCCTACAATCGCCGCGTGATGGCTGTTCATTTTCCAGGCATTGCGGGGATGGAGACAATCGAAAACAATGTCTACAGCGGAATGTATGGAGCGACGCTGCATGATCTAATCCATGGCGAACGTTTTTCAACAATTCCGCGCCAACATCGTCTGGGTCATGTAAGAAAAATCCATCTCTACCAGCATTGCATCTATCTTTCGCAAAAATATCCTAACCGCCCCTTGCTGGTCGCCTACTGGCCCATCAATGCGCGCCAACGGCGTCTAATCCGTTATCCAGCCCTTACCGCATCAGAATGTGAAAAATTGCAACAAATGTGCTTGGAGATTGCTGACATGGACCTGCCCTCTTGCAAATATAAGAAAAAGTGGATGCAATTGCGCCACTATGTCAAGTGCCAGTCCCCCCAACACATTGAAAAGCCCAACATTGCCTTCCCAGGACATCTGGACCCACGCGAAGCGTTAGATCCCAATCACCCTGAACATTACTTTCATGTGGCTGCCTGCATCCATGACATGGCCGTCCACCGCTACGAGTGGAACGCATATTTAGGGATTGATGTCGCCTACGATTCGGAACACTGGCGTGAACAACCCTATGGGCTCGATATAGCCAAAACGCTTTTCGATGGGTTTGAAAGGTCTCTTGAGTAATAAAGATTGATTTCATTCAACATTTTATGCTAACATAGGTCAAAGGTAACATAAACCCTTTTAGGTATAATATGGACGCACACAATAAAATCACTTCTGTGACTTACAAAAGATCAACGATCTTTTCATTCCGCCGTCCATCCCGCCGTCGCGGCTAAGCCGCTTTTATTTTTTCCATTTACATTTTTTTTAAGTCATTAACCTTCGGGGCAGCTTAGTGCTTTGTCCCAAAATTTTGGAGCATTTCCTATGTCATTACTGACAAATAAATATTTTATTCTGTGCTGCCTTGTTGCAGCCCTATTGTGTGCTTTTGGTCTGACGCAGACCGGTACATCTGATCGATCCGCAACCCTCATTGTTGGATTGCAAAGCGGGTATCCCCCATTCGAATTCAGGGATCAGCAAGGCAATCTAACTGGCTTTGATGTTGAACTCTCTACATTGATCGCTAAAAAGCTTGGAAAACAGGTCGTGTTCCAGGATATGGATTTCGAAGGAATCATCTTATCG
>JAGVLX010000048.1 GCA_020054065.1 Parachlamydiales bacterium
ACCTCTTTCTATCTCATCACCTGTATCCAAGGTCCGTTGATGGCTCTGCGCAATATCAATGAAATCACCTCCAAAACCGACTGGGTGATTGGACATTCCCACATTTCCCTCTACGGCACATTTACCTTTTTTGCCATTGCAGGGATCTACTATGTTGTGCCGGTTATGACCAAAAAACCGTTGTGGTCGAACCGGCTGGCCAACTGGCATTTTACCCTTAATTTGTTCGGCAGCGTCCCCTTTATGGCGTCCCTGTGGGTTGGCGGATTTATTCAAGGGATGGAGTGGGCGAATTGGGCCACCGGCAGTAGCTATGCGGAATTTCATAATAATCTGACTCAACTTCCCTTTCTGGATACCGTTTCTAATGCCTATTACTGGTGGGTTCTGCGCAGCATTGGAGGAGGAATCATCCTGTTTGCGAACATGTTATTTGTGGTCAACATCTACAACACCGTGATGTTAAGCCACAAACCGTTAGTAAAATGGATTCCGAGCAACCAAACAACCGAAGCGGCACTATGAGCAATGAAGAGCACCATGAACATTTTTCCCACCGGATAGAAGGCTCCGCCATCGTGACAGTGATTGGCATCCTTATCTTATTTGCCTCGGCTGTGATTGTGACCTTGATGGCCCCCCGCTTCGTCGATCCCTCGTGGACGCAGCCGACAAGCTATTATCAAGTGCAGATGTATGAAGTTTCCGATCCGAATTTTTACATCAGCACCGAGTCGAAAGAGTCGCGTACGCTGCAATACATCTACCATCTTAAAAACGGCTTTACTTTGCTGGCCTTTAAAGATCAGCCGCTGGTGCGGATCGTTGCACCACCTGACCTTGAAAAATATGTGACGCGCCTCAAGGATAAGCAGCTTAAGCTGACCTCTCGTTTGCTCTTGCTGCGCAAACCGGTGAATGGGACATTCAAGGCGGTTGATGCAGCCGCCAAACTGCGGCAGCAATTAGATGCCGATTTCGCCAAAGAACATCCCGATGTTGCCAAAACCGATTACACCATTTTAGAATTGTATGATCCTGGGCGAACCGAAGCGTTTGCTCTCGCTTTAACCGATGGGGTCTTTGAAAACTTTGTCGACCGGGATTTCACTCTCGTCGAAGGGGCTAAGCAAAGCTGGCATCAAGATCCCGGTGTGATCTATGTGTCCAATCCGCAGGAATACCGCTATTTAAAATACAAAACGACACTGAGCGAAGGGTGGCGCTACGATCCGGAAGGGTCTGCGATTAAAAATCTGGAGGAACTCAATCATCTTAACCTGGGGTTTCGCTCGCGCAAAGAGTTAATTGCCTTAGGGGAACACATCTACGCCATCGAAGGATGTTGGTATTGCCATACCGATCAGACACGTACACTTGTTCAAGATACCGTATTGAATGGCTCTGATTCTTATCCAGCTCCCCCTTCTTCGCCGAACGAGTATATCTATCAGGCCGTCACCTATCCTGGGACGCGCCGAATTGGCCCCGACATGTCGCGTGTCGGGATTAAACGTCCCAGTCGCGACTGGCATAAATCCCATTTCTGGGCACCCCGCACGGAAAGCAAAGGAAGTCTGATGCCTTCATTCAAACATTTCTTTGATGACGATCCGCGTGGAACTTCATCGAGTCAAGCCGGCATTCCCAACTATAAGTTTGAAGCGATCTTTCAATACCTGATGACCAAGGGCACGCGGATCACACCGCCCACCCAAGCGTGGTGGCTGGGAAGGGATCCGGTTAATACCCTGCAGATCATTGAGGGACGGGCAAAAGTGGTGCGGTGATGCTGGATGGAATCGGAATTTACGGCATGGTGTGGCACTATGCGCTGCTGATTGCGATGTTAGGGAGCACCCTGCTGGTTTTACTCTATGCCTGGAGCAAGGGCCGACTGGATTTTGATGACCAAGCGAGCGTGCAAATGATGCAGGAAGAAGAAATTTCTAAGGAGGATCGGAATGGATGATCATGTGTTTTTTCCGGAGGACAACAACCGGGTTCCTCCCTCCAACAATGCGCCGATCGCGACGTTTTTGTGGGTTAACTACATCTTTTGGCCCATTGTAGGGCTGATTGCGTTGTATCTGTACTGGAATGGAAGTTCAGGCTGGCTGGACCGCGGCTATTGGCAGCAGCTGCAGCAGGCCGCCAATACGACATTTCCTTACAAAAATGTCGATGATCCGAGCATGAAACAATAAAACCAATTAATTAACTACATACCGAACAAAAAACCTTAGCTTAGGTTGATGCGTATGCCTGCTTATCCTGTTGAATTTTCTCTACTCTTGCGAATTTTTTTCAAAGATTGCTTGCCAGCGCTCCATATCGGATAACTTGGGTTCGGGCTCTGGCTTAGGCCTGGTTTTTTTCTTGGGAGGTGCCTGCACCTCTTCTTCGGCGAATTTTTTTTCGAAGGCAGATAGGTAGTAATCGTGGCTTTCTTCGGCTGTTTTGCCGGGACGAATCTCTTTTTTGATCTCTTTGGGAGGAATGGGTTTTTTGATGCGGATTGTTTGATCTTGCTTTTCACTTTTGCGTTTGTTTTTACAGCGCTGGTTCAACCACCCGATAAAATCTTCAATGCTCTCCGTCTTCGCATTGAGGCGGCGCGCCCGCCACGCCAGGCGCTGATCAGAGGTGATTACCGTTTCCTGCCTGCGTTCGCGCTTGGATTTCAAGCAGTTTAAGATGTAGTCGTCTGCGCTCTCCTTTTCGGCGGTATAAATGATCTCAAGGTGCTGCTTATGCGACCGGGTGCTTTCCCCGCTTTGATACGAAGAATCAAATACCAACGTGGCGTCTAAATCTAACAACGTGACTTTGGCGACTAAATCTTGAATGATGGCGTTACGTTGCTCTTGCAACGATTTTGCTGAATAGAGAAAACGAAACAGAAGGTTATAGCCATCGATATAGTAGTGCATGAGGGAATGGTATCACAAGCGCGACGTTTAGTCTACGTTCTCAATGCCGGGTCCTTCTAATTCACGCACCCAATAGCCGGTAAGATCAGCAACAGTGGGGACACCGGCTTCTCCATCGGGTTTAGGCGGGAGTTTTTTCTTACCTGATCCTTCGAACGGAAAGAAATGCGCGCTTTTAAGGAACAACAACATCCCTAAACAGGTTGCCTCGTTAGCGAATGTTGAGGCAGCATCCAAAAATTGCACCGAGCGAATTTTTTTATTGGTGATCAGTTTGCCAAAACCTACACCAGTTAGTTCCGGGCAGCGGGTTAAACCCACTTCAGCCAAATGGGGTAATTTAGCTAATTCATCAAACGTCTCCCCCTTTAAGGTTGGGCTGTAGAGGATTTTTAACGAGACCAGGTTGTTTACATGGGTAACCAATTCTTTGATCCCGTCATCGTTGATATGGGTCACCGTTAAATGTTTTAGATTTCTGAATCCGCCCAGTTCATTGATATGGGAAAGGGCGGGGAAGCTTCCAGTGCGGCTTTTATCAAAGAGGTCGAGAATATATTCAGGATGATTCCGCACCTTCTCCATGAACGGTTTTTTTTCCGGTTCAGGCAATCTTTCACAATGCTCTTCGGCAAACGCGTATACCTCTTCCCAATGATAATTAAGCGGTGTCAAGCGGGTGCCTGAAAGATCAAGGGCTGCGATATCTAACCCAGCGACCGCGCGGATCCCATCGCGGGTTAAGGCGTGGCAAGAACGTAGGACAAGCGTATGCAAGCTGGTCAGCACACGTAAGTCTTCCATTTGTGCCGTGTTGATGTTGCAATAATGGAACTCCAGTTTTTTTAAGCGGACCGTTCTTAAGGGATCGAGTTCAACCTCGGCATTCCAATTCTGGAATCCTTCGATGTATAGTTCAGACAAACCAGTAAAATAGGTTCCAAGCGTTTTAATAAACTCTTTGAATTCGTCTCGGGTGAGTTCATGCGCGCCTTTGATTTGAACGATTTTTAACTTTTCCACCTCTTTGGCGAATTTTGTGAACAACGTTTTAAGCTCGGGGTGCTCGATTTTGCCGCGGTTGGCTTTGAGGATGGTGACCAAAAGTTTGCCGATCTCATCACCGATTGTGACTTCGCTGACAATCACCATGTACAAGAAATAGAGGGCTGCCACGGCACAAATGACCGCTGTGCCGGCTAATAGCGCAGGAGATTCCACAATGCACGCCGCAACAAATGAAGCCACGGCCGCCACGGCGAAAACAGCTGCCAACGCTTTGAAGGTCCATTGTGTCGATTGTTGGACGCGCAGTTGAACTTCTAAGCGCTCCACTTCCTCTTTTCTTTCACGCACATAGTCGGACATGGCCGGAGGGACCACAGGTCCTGGAGCCGGGGCTGGGGCGGGATTTGGATTAGGTGCAGGGTTTGGATTAGGAGGCGGAGCTGGATTGGGGTTCGGTTGAGGTGGCGCTGCATTGCGATCAATAGGCTCAATATCAGGCGGCGGTGGCGGATTTTGGGCAGGCGGTGCTGCCGGTGGAATGTATTCGATTAAAGGCGGTAAAATTGGGACTTGCATATGTAATGTTAATTTTTAATATTAACATATAATTATACATGGTTATTATTAAGATAAAATTAAGATAAATTATTTTAAACTAGTAATAATAAATAATTGAAGGCATGGACTGAATGGACGAAATGGACTTAATGGACACACTGTCCATAGGGTCCATCAAGTCCATTTCGTCCATTCAGTCCATTGTCCCTTTGATCTACTTCTTGCGGGTCCAGGTTCCGACGGTCCGGCCGCCCATGGCATACGCCTTCACATCGAGATTAAATGTAGATTCTAGGCTACTGCGATTCGCTTCGAAGGAACACTCCTTTAAACTAGGTTCGAGTGGAGTGATAAAACGGATCTCCTTTAAGGTTTTAAGGTGTGCCAATTTAGCGATTCCCGCCGAACTCATGCTGATGCAATCCTCAAAATAAATCTGCTCCAAAGGTGTGTGGCTTAATGCGTCAAATGTTGCGCCTGTTAAAGTCAGACCTAAATGAAGATCTAATTCTGTCAAAGCTGAACAGGTTTGAGCGATATAAACAAGCGCTTTGTCTCCCACATGACTGACAGACAGAGAAGTGAGCTTGAATTTGGGAAGAAAGCTTAACTCCTCCTCGGTTAATTCCATGGTATAATCCGCGAATTGGGTTTGGCCGCTTGTGACAGCCCTTTTTTGTGACGGAATCAATTCGTATTTGTAGAACTCTTCCTGGGTTTCATGTGAGCGAGCTAGGACGTCATTTTTTACAATTAAGGAATAGGCCAGTTGTAAATGATGGATTTTAGATCCGGCTTCTCCTAATTGAATCAGCCCTTTGGCAGTAATGAAGGGGCATCCCACTAATTTAAGGGTTCGGAGGTTTTGACATTTAGCGAGGAGGGGTAGTAGCTCATCTGACACCGTGGAGTAAGATAGGTTTAAACCCGATAAATGACTCATGGCGGTGAACGAAATGATCACTGGCTGGGAAATGTTGCGATAGCCAATCAACTCGAGTTGGCGTGGGTTGATTTTTTGCAGTAGCTCGGCCAGGCGCGCTACCTGAGCCTCTGTTCTGACTCCTTCTGTAAAATCTTGACGATATTCGAAGGTCATCGCGCGAACTGATGGAGCCTGTTCTTCTAAAAATGTGTTCAGTGCTTTTTGTTCTGCAGTTTCTACCTTCGTAGTCACCACTTTTTTAACCAATGCGCTTAATTGTTGTCCGAGTTTGGCTATCAGCGCTTCAAGATGGTGATCTTCTAGAAAGAACTTAAACCCTACGACTAGGGAAACTAAAACACCTAGATAAAGTAAATCCGGTGAAAAATTGGTGGCCACCCGTCCAATCAAACAAGCCCCCGTTGCGGCCAGACTGCCAAGAAGTTTAAAGATCTGAAACGTGGCTCGAGACTCCTCGCGCTGGATCTTTTCTACAGTGGCAAGGATGGGGCTGGTTAACGTTTTAAATGTTTCGCTGAAGCCGGGTGCTGAAGCGCCTTCCATATCTACCTCCTTAAGGTTGAAGGAAGGCAGTTTAGCGACAAGAAGAATTTATAAACAATCCAAGAGCTAACCATGGGTAGAAACGGGGGGGGGTCTGTTCAAATAATTTCTTACATTGCTCCTGGAGAAAATATTTTGCCTAACACTATCACTCTTTGTCATAAAAATCGGGTCTGGTATAATTTAAAATTTAGTCACAAACTCTTAACTGAGAATCACAATGTTTGAATTCTTCAAAAAACTATTTGGCTCTGCCCAAGATCGTACCCTGCGCCGT
>JAGVLX010000059.1 GCA_020054065.1 Parachlamydiales bacterium
CTAAGAGTTTATTGACATGCGAACCGATATAGCCGGCTCCGCCCACGACGAGTATTTTTTTCATTCTAAGCCTAATAATAGATGGTTAATGGTCATAAAGATATATAAAATCTCAAATTTAAATCCAATTTAGATTATGCTGAGGAATAAGATCTTAAATAATTATATATTATGACTGAAGATTCCTACGAACCAGTCTTGCCCACCTATAGCGACAACGAGTTACGGTTTCCGCGCGAGCAAGGCTTTTTTGATCGAAGCTTAAGTATCAGGGTTTTGATCGGCTTTGTCTTTGCGTTGTCGCTGTTTATTTTCCTGCATTTTAGGGAAGTCGGGGTTGAGGTGCTTGACCTCAATGCTTTAGCTCCCCGCTATGTTGTCGCCCAGGTTGACTTTGAGTTCGTCGATGAAGAAGCGACGAGCATCATGCGCCAGGATGCGATCCGCGAGATTGGTAAGATATTCAAGTTCATCGAAAAAGAGGTGAGTCAAGCCCGCAGCGATATCGAAGCGGATTGGCTCCATAACGACGACTCGCGCCGCATCGCGGGGAACGGGACCTTAGAACAGCTCTATAAAGAGCTGGACGTCGTGCAAAAAGCGCTGATTAACATTCGGTTTACCGATCCGCGCACGCTGCAGAAGATCCGGGAGGCGAATCTCCCGGTGACTGATTATGAAATTTATACTCCGGCGGATATTTCTCAGCCGGTCAGCATCCCCAAACACGTTTGGTTAAACTTTCAGAAACGGTATCTTAGCGATCCCACCTATTCAAGCCAGCTCACCTCATATATCGTTAATTTTCTTAAGAACCGCAACTGGCGGTTGGATGAAGATACGTCCAGTGAACGGATCGTACGCAAGCAGGTGCAGGAGTTAGTCAAGGACCGTCTGACGCGGGTCAACGCGGGCAGCCGCATTATCGACCAAGGGGAGCGTGTCACCGCCCGCCATATTGCGATGTTGCAGGCGATGAAGAAAGCGCTCGGGGAGATGCGCAATTTATGGTTCCCCACGACACTGGCAGGCAGTTTGTTGCTGACGCTAGTGCTGACGGGAATCTGTGCCGGTTATCTGCAGCACAACTACCCTTCCATCTTAGCTTCCAACCGAAAATTGTTTTTGTTAGTCACGATTGTCGTGATCACCATGTTTATTTCCAAGCTGGTGGAGTATTTCCTTTTAAATGCCAAAAGCGATTGGTATGACCTTGTGCGTTATCCGCTATTCATTCCATTTGCTGGAATTTTGATTTGTAACTTATTGAATGCTGGTGTTGCAACATTTGCTTGTGCCTTTCTGACTGTTGTGTGCGCGATTGCCCTGGCTTTTGATTACAGCGGGTTTATGATTCTGAACTTGGTGGCTTCGATCATTGCGATCATTAGTACCCACTCGCTTAGCCGCCGTAAAGAGATCTTTATTGTCTGCGGCAAAGCGTGGCTTGCCTGCGTATTAGTGATTTTTGGAATTCATTTTTATGAAAATACACTATGGAGCTTCGCCATCTTTGCGGATCTCCTGAGTACATTCATCTTTATGGCGATTACCGCCGTGCTTGTGTTGGGATCCCTGCCTTTGCTGGAATCTTCCTTCCATATCATGAGCGATGTCACCATCATGGAATACATGGATCCGAACCATGAATTGCTCCGCCGCCTCTCCTTCGAATCACCGGGAACATATCAACACACAATGGTCGTGTGTAATATTGCCGAAGCCGCAGCGGTGGCGATTGGTGCCAATGGCTTGTTTGCTCGTGCTGCCTGCTTGTACCACGATATTGGGAAGATGTCGACGCCGCACTATTTTACCGAAAACTCGCAAGGCGGAGTCGATGTGCATCAGCTATTGACGCCGCAGGAATCAGCACAAGTGATCATGGCGCACGTCAGCGAGGGGGTCGCCTTAGCGCGCAAAGCAGGGCTGCCGGAACAGTTTATCGATATCATCAAAGAACACCATGGGACAACGCTCGTCTATTACTTTTACCGCAAGCAATTAGACTTAATGGGGGGCGATCCATCGAAAGTCAATGAATTCGAATTCCGTTATGCCGGACCCAAGCCGCATAGTAAGGAATCAGCACTCATTATGATTGCGGACTCTTTTGAAGCCGCGTCGCGCTCTCTAGATAAAATTGACGAGAACGCTTTGCTTGAATTGATTGACCGGCTTATTCGTGAGAAGGCGGAAGATGGACAGTTTGACGAATGTCCGCTCACGTTTGAAGAGTTGAATATCGCCAAACGGACAATGGTCAAAGCGTTATTTGCTGCGATGCATTCACGTGTTAAGTATCCAACCCGTCCTGAGAAGAGCCCGTATGAATACAGCACCTAGATTCCGGCTTGCTCTGGTTACTGGCGCCACTTCAGGAATTGGCGAGGAGACAGCCAAATTTTTAGCCGAAAAAAACATTGCTCTATTGTTAACCGGACGCAATCAAGCCAAGTTAGATGAATTAAAGCAGGAATTATCCAAGCAAGTTTCCGTGCAAACGGTCGCTGCCGATATTGCGAAAAGAGAGGAACGGCAGAAGTTGATTGAGAAAATCCATCAAGAAGCGCCGGATCTCATTATCAACAACGCCGGCATTGGTTTTTATGGAGAGTGTTTGACACACGAAACGGAGGAACAGCTGACCATCATTGATACCAATATCAGTGCGTTGGTGGAGATTGCCCTGGAAGCTGCGCGGACATTGATTACTAAGCAGCAGAAGGGGGTAATTATGAATATTTCGTCTGCTGGTGCGTTTCAAGCGATGCCTTATTTTACCACCTATGCGGCATCGAAAGCGTTTGTTAATTCATTTTCGGAAGCGTTTGATACGGAGGTTGCTGAACATGGTATTCGCGTGTTGGCGCTTTGCCCGGGTGTGGTCACCACGCAGTTCCGCGAACGGGCGTCTAAGGGGATCTTGACGCGCCATCAGCAGCCGGTGAAAAATATGACTCCTCGTTATGTTGCTGAAGAGATGTGGAAACAAATCGAAGATAAACAACCCATCAAGATCATCGACTGGCACTATCGGTTGATGACCTTTCTAATAAAATATATCTTGCCTAAGAGAGTCGTTGAAAGGTTTATCCGCAAGCAAATGAAGGCGCGCTTCAAACCACGCCCCATCATCAAGATTTAACACACAAACAGGACATCCAAGACACACACGACATACAGGACAGTTGTTATGTTTGTCGTGTGTGTCTTGGATGTCCTGTTTGTCCTGGTCCTGTTATTAGACGCCGCCGCAGCATTTCGGTTTTGCCGGTTGATCGGGTGCAGGCGGAGGATTCCCATGCCGTTTTTCCACTTGAGCGACTGAGATCAAGATCACATATCCCACATAGCCCAAAAGCGGCACGCAGCTTGCCGCTGCTAGGGCGTAATTTTTGAGCGAGTTAAGCGCGATCTGTTTAATCGTTTCATAAGCGAGCACCACCGTCATCGAGCCGACCGCAGAGGGCAGTGAAAAAGTGAAGATGCAATTCCCTTCAATAGCCAAACTGTAAAACGCGGAACCAGCGACACAGATAACCGTATTGGCCACGGCTCCGTACGGCAAAGCCACCATTAATCCCACCATCGGGGCCATGCGTACAAAGTGGGCAAACACCATCGCCACCTTATGGGTATTAGGGTGCTTATGCAACCACGCATTAACCTCCTTACGGCTTGTATCGAAAATTTTTCCGTATTTGTCCGTAAATTGCCCAAAACTCACAGCGAAATCGGTAAAATGCGCCGCCCAGCCAGCCATAACTAACCCCTATTTAAATTTTTTGAACGATTGGAATCGACAGAATAATAATCCTTTGAAAATCAAGCAAGTGAGAAAAATACTACGCTCCTAGGAGGTTGTTTTTCATCGTTTTGAGGTATTCGTCCGATAAAACCTGGCAATGTTCAAGATTTTCACTTAGATCGGTTACCTTTTGAACGGTAACCCCATCATAAAGCTTGATCTTTGGTTCCGTGCCGGATGGCCGTACGACAATCTTCGTGTTGTCTTTCAGGTGATAGCGCAATACATTTGACTTAGGTAGCGACAGCTTTTCGGTTTTACCGGTCGCGAGGTCGGTCTTGACACCGGATTGGTAATCTTCGACGCTTTCAATCGGAGTCCCCAAAATTTGACGCGGTGCTTCGTTGCGCAAATTCACCATCGCCTTTTTCATTTTTCCACGCCCTTCTTTACTTTCTTCAAAATCGACCGACACGAGTTTTTCGATATAGACCCCATACTTTTTATAGATCTCTTGCAATCTATCGTAGAGGGTTTTTCCTTCTTTTTTCGCCTGCAAGGCAGCCTCGGCAATGAGGCAGCACGAGATCACGGCATCTTTATCGCGCGAATGGGTGCCTAATAGATAACCGTAGGACTCTTCTCCGCCAAAAATAAACGTATACCCATTAGGGTCTTCTTCCCACTGCCTGATTTTTTCAGCGATGTATTTAAAGCCGGTCAACACATCAAAGCAAGCCACTTGATACGCTTCGGCGATCACTTTAAACAGCTCAGTTGTGACGATGGTTTTGACAACAGCTGGTTTTTTAGGCATCCGATTTTGATCTACCAGCGCTTTGCATAAGTGATCGAGCAGAATGCAAGCGATTTGGTTACCCGTGAGGAAAACAATCCCCCCTTTGTGGCTGACAACAACCCCAACACGGTCGCAATCTGGGTCGGTTGCCATTAAAATATCGCCATTTGTTTCAATGAGTGTGTCGATTCCTAATTTTAAAGCTGAATGTTCTTCAGGATTGGGGTATTTGACTGTGGGGAAATGTCCATCCAAGACTTTCTGCTTATCTACAAAACGCACATTGGTAAAACCCCACTCCGCCAACGCTTCTGGGACCATTGTGATTCCTGTTCCATGCAGATTTGAATAGACGATGGCAAGCTGCTTGCCTTCGTTCGCATTCACTTGCGGATAGTTTTCCAGTTTTTTGATGGTTTCCAGATAAGCGCGATCCACTTCGTCATCGATCAGAACGATCAGCGGATCGTTAAGCGGACTGGTTTTGACTTGATAGAGCGCTGTAATCTTATTAACTTCATCGATGATCCCTTGATCGTGCGGAGGCAGGATTTGGGCGCCGTCGCTCCAATAAACTTTATAGCCATTATATTCCGGTGGATTATGCGAAGCTGTGATCATCACGGCCGCAGAGCATTTTTTGTAGCGGCAGCCAAACGATACAAGGGGTACGGGACGCAGTTCTTTGAATAAGTAAACCTTGATGTGATTGCCGGCAAATGTTTTGGCGGCTTCTTCAGCAAAGTAGCGCGAATGCTGGCGGGAATCGTAGCCGATCAAGATTGAGGGTTGTTCGCCCGGCTTGGTTTGGTTATTGATGTAGTTGGCAAGCCCTTGCGAGGCGGCCCGGACGGTATAGGCATTCATCCGGTTGGTGCCTACGCCCATGACGCCGCGAAGGCCTCCGGTGCCGAACGATAAGTTAGTATAGAATGCATCAGCAGCTTCCTGAGGGTTGCTATCCAGGAGCTCTTTCACTTTCCGTTTGGTATCACTGTCGAAGTTGCCGGTCAGCCAGAGATCGATATTGCGTTTGGTGGCACTGTCAAAGAGATTATTTTCTGTGAGCGTCATAGGACACCTCCTTATTCTGCATCTGCTGAGTTACGTTGGCGGCGATCGCTTCGAAGTAGCGGCCGCATTCATTATCTCCTTTGTGGAAGGCGGATGGCACTCCTTCATCTCCGCCGCGGCGGATATCCGGGATGAGCGGGATGGATCCTAGTAAAGGAACGCTAAACCGGTGAGCCAGTTCAAGCGCTTTTCCCTGTCCAAAAATGTGGTAAGTTTTTCCCGTTTCGGGGATGGTAAAACCGGCCATGTTTTCGATCACGCCCAACAAGGGGATGTTGAGCAGGCTGAAGGTATTGATGGCCTTGATCGCATCCAGCATGGCGACTTCTTGAGGAGTTGTGACGACGATGGCGGCATGGATTTTTAACAATTGGGAAAGGGTGATGGGGACATCGCCGGTGCCAGGGGGAAGATCGATTAAAAGGATATCCAGTTCGCCCCATTCCACGTCGGTGACGAGCTTGTTCAAACTGCCATGGAGCATGGGCCCGCGCCAGGTGACGGAGCGTGCTTCTTCGATGAAGAAACCCAAAGAGAGGATCGAGATGCCGAATTTGGTGAAAGGTAGAACATGTTCCCGTCCGGAAGCATCGGTGCGGATGGGAGGCTCCAGACGGCGCAATCCGGTCATGATCGGAACCGATGGGCCATAGATATCCGCGTCAAATAAGCCAACGCGCAATCCTTGCCGCGATAAGGCGACAGCGAGGTTTAAGGCGACCGTCGATTTTCCAACACCCCCTTTTCCGGATCCTACAGCGAAGGTAAATGGGGCCAGCTGAGTCAATTTCATCCGTTATCTTCCTCTTGATTTTGATAAATTTGGCGGATTCCGGCGACGACAAACAAAATCAGAAAAATGATGCAAACAATCCCGACGACGGTCGTTTCCATCCATAGGCTGCCTAGGTGGAGTGAGTTGATCATAAAAACCTTTGGTTTTCTTAAGCGTACTAAAACCTACTTTCTTTATAAAGATCAGATTATAAAGATTTAGGGTATTAGGCGATAAAGATGCATAAATATGTGTGTTGGAGTAAAATAGAGTTGAGGGAGGAGCCCTTAGTCCTTTCTCATCTCGTGTCATTTATTCATTTGAGAGGTTTTTATGAAAGATCCTGGACATCATATGCGTCATATTCAAAAAAAAGTCATGCGTACCCAGAAGAAAGATATGACTATGTCAGATGGGATGCGTGATTCAAAAATGAATAAAATGGATACACATCAACACACGTCGGTGGCGCTAAAACGCAAACTGATGATGTGATGAATGACCGGGCGGCGTCAGCCGCCCGGTCTTTTCAATTCAAGAGACAGTTTAACAAGATAGGCAGGATCGCTTACCGCGATGTAGGATAAGCAGGATATTTAAATTTTTCCACTTCTTTTACGTGAAGTTGCGGATAAAGGTTTGGGTGGACAACTCTTCTGTATTCCAGTTTTTTACAGCTAAAATTGATCAGTAATCCGACTGGAAGATTTGAAGCTTTAAGATAATTTATAAGTTGTGCTTGATGTTCAGATAACAAATTTCTGCAGCATTTTAATTCAACAATTACAGACTGCTCAACAACTAGATCAGCATAATACAGGCCAACTTTTTTACCTTTATAAAAAACATCATATTGAGTTTCGATGGATAGAGAGAATTTTTATATACTGATTCCAAAAATCCTGTTCCCAAGTCATTAATAATTTCGAAAGAACATTTTAAAATGCATGAAGTGATGTCGTAATGGTGGTTTTCGAAAATCATTTCTTAACTCTTTTGTGATATTTTAAAATTTGATTGTTGATTCTAAAGAATATTAGAAATAATTTCCATCCTGCCTATCCTATATCGCCGTAGGCGATCCTGCCTATCTTGTTAATTTGTGTTATAGACGGAAGACTTTAAGGGAAAGTTCGGGGGTCATGATCGTGTTGTAGGGGCCTGCAGCAACACATTGGCCATGATGCAGAACAACCACCTGATCGCAATAGTTTTGCACAGAAGGCAAGTCATGCGTGGTGACAATCACTGTCTTGCCTTGCTTGGCTAACGCACTTAATAGATTCCAAATTGTAAACTGCTGATATGGATCTAAACTTGCCGTTGGTTCATCTAACATCAAGATAGGCGAATTTGTCGCCAACGAACGGGCGATAAAGGCGCGCTGCCGTTCGCCGCTTGACAACTCCATGATTGAACGGTCTCGGAATTCCCACACATTCGCGCTTTTAAGCGCCCATTCAAGGTTCGAAGCGTGGCTATTCGATGTGTATTTGTAGGGGTAGCGTCCCATCGACACAAATTCAATCAGCGGAAAATTAAACTGCAGAACTGGATTTTGTGGAACTAGCGAAATCGTTCGGCTGATCTCTGCACGCGTTTGCTGCAACAAGTCGCGTCCTTGCCATAGCACCTTTCCACTGCTAGATTTAGAGATGCCTGCAATCGCTTTTAAGAGGGTGGTTTTTCCTGAACCGTTTGGTCCAATGATGGCATAGAGTTTTCCAGGCTCGAAAGTAAGTGAAATCTCATTGATGAAAAGAATGTCATTGAGCTTCACCTGCAGCTTTTCGATGGCTAGGCTGGGTTTTGGCACGATCTTCCTCCTTTTTCCATCCGGAATAAAAGAGTGAGGAAGAAAAAGCCGCCGATAATGGCCGAAATATTTCCAATCGTGAAATTGTTAATGTTGAAAAACCGTAAAAAGATATCCAGGCACGCTAAAACAGCGGCTCCGCCTAAGAGGCACAAAGGAACAAGCCGTCGGTTGTCTGGTCCGGCAAGGTTACGGATGACATGCGGCAACACGAGCCCAAAAAAAGCGATCATGCCCATCGATGCGAGCGCTCCACCGGTCAACAGGGCGATGCACAGGAACAAGCGCCAGCGGACCGTTTCCACTTCGCATCCTAAATTCAAGGCGTCCTCATCTCCTAAGGCCAAGATATTGATCTCTTCCCGATAATGCCAACATCCCCATAATCCGATCAGGGTCAGCGGAAGCTGCATATGCACATGCTGCCATCCGCGGTCTTCGGTAGTGCCGGCTTCCCATTCCGTGATGGTGCGCACGAGCTGCCAATTGTCGCGCAGCGAATATAAGATGGCGCTATGGATGGCAAACAAAACAGTCGTGATGGCGATGCCGGTTAAAATAAGGCTGTTTAACGGAACGACGCCATTCCGCCTTGCCAGGTAATAAACGCCTAAAAGGGTGGCGAATGAACCCAGTACAGCATTAAACGGAATTAAAATGGGATAGGCTGCGCTCCATCCTGACATGAACACGAGCAAAACCATTAAGCTGCCGCCTGAGGATATGCCTAAGACACTGGGCGATGCCAAAGGGTTTTGAAAAATCGACTGCATCACCGCACCTGACACAGCCAGGGAGGCGCCGGTGCAGAGCAAAACAATCAAGCGCGGCAGCCTTTCGTCGAGCAAAGGATTCCATTCGCGGCTATTGCCTAATAAGCGTTGCTGCATGTTTTGCCACACAGTGGACCAGGGAGTTTCTCCCATCATCAAGACAGCAACTATGCAAAAAAGTAGTAATCCTCCAAAAAACAGATGGATCGATTTGTTGGCCCTCATGTAGTGAGAGCTCCGAGAATCGCATTAAACAGATCGTAATAGGCCAGAAGAATATATTGAGAAGGATACTCTTGGACCACTTCATCGACCACGAAGATTTTACGGTTTTTAATCGCCGGCAACTGGTTGAATCCAGGGTCGTTTAACACATTGTTCAGGGCGATGCTGGGATCGACGGCGGATAAGATGAGACAATCAGGCTCTAATATGGCTAACATTTCGCGGTCGACGGGTTTGACCCAATATTCTGCTTTTTCCAGTTTAAGGGCCGGGTGAGCATTGATTCCCAGACGGGCGAGCAAGGTTCCTAACAAGGTGTGGGAGGTTGGAAGCGTGTAGTGCGCTCCCGTATTTAGATAGACAATTTTGACGGGCAGATGCGGTTTTTGATCGCATAAGACGATCACTCGGTTGTCGATCGCATGCATGGCTGCGTCGAAGAACATCGCCAAAAGTTCTCCCTTCAAAGGATGTTGCACAATCGATCCAACTTGCTGCAGCGCTTGGCCGATATCTTTGGGATCTTCAGCGCAATCCAGACTGACGAGCGCAACCCCTTGCCGCTGTAATTTTTCGATGGTTGCGGGATGGGAATAGGGGGCGACAAACGCCACCTGGGGTTTTAATTGATAGAGGGTTTCCGAGGAGTAGCGGTCGACATCCAAAGGAATTTGCGAAGTGGTGGTGGGAGAGAAAAGTTGTGTTTGCTGGCGCAGCCCGCGGGGAATGGCGACAATTTGTTCAGGCGGCAGTAAGGCAAGCAAAAAACTTGCTGCGACATAGGTTTGCGGGAGATAACTGATGGGTTGGAGTTCATTTGTTGACTGCTCTTGCAGTTGACGTCCAATCTTTTGCCCGCGCAGAAAGGTGGAACGCGGGAGCCGTCTGACATCTTTAAATCCTTCTTCGGATAAAATTTGCGCTTCAATCTCCCAATCGGCCATGAGCTGGGTCATGAGTTGCACATCACCAGCCAGGGCTTTGTGAAGTTTGTCGCGGCAAATAGGGGCTAGATGGGCATTTTTGAGTTTGGCGGGATAAGCGGCATCCGTCCATTGGTCATAAACGGAAACAGCGGAGCGCGGCCAGAAGGCTGCAGTCCACCATCCTAGGATGAACACGATTACAAGCAAATAGAGTTTAAATGGCTTCATGTTTCCTAAGGTTAAATATGAATTTGGAGTGCGGTAACAAGTTATCGCACTCCACATTTTCTAATAATTACCCTGCTTTTTCTTCTTTGTCTTCGGGGGCGTCGGCAATCAGCGCTTCGGAAATGAGGACGATCCCTCCGACCGAGGCGGCAAACATTAGTGCGTTTTTTACCACTTTCGCAGGATCGATTACCCCCGCTGCAACCATATCTTCCACTTTTTCAGTCAATGCATTGAATCCGAAGGTGGGTTTGCTGTTCACGACCTCTTGCAAGACAACGGATCCATCGCGGCCGGCATTGGTGGCGATCTGCTTGATCGGTGCTTCGCAAGCGAGGGACACAATTCGCGCTCCTGTGGCTTCGTCGCCTTCCAGTTTCAATTTATCGATCGCTTGGCGCGCTCTGAGCAATGCCACACCGCCGCCGGGAACGACCCCTTCTTCTAGCGCAGCTTTGGTTGAGTTCAAGCTATCTTCAAACATTTGTTTCTTTTGCTTGAGTTCAGGCTCGGTGGCTGCGCCTACGCGGATGACGGCCACACCGCCGCTCAGTTTCGCCTTGCGTTCCTGAAGTTTCTCTTTGTCGTAGGTGCTGGTTGTTTGCTCGATCTCTTTTTCAATTTGTTTGATGCGCGATTGGATTTGAGCTTGTTCGCCCGCTCCGCTGATTAAAGTGGTGGCATCTTTTGTGATGATGACTTTCTCGGCCGAGCCCAGCACATCGGTTTGGATCTCTTTCAACGACATTCCGGTATCTTCCGATACGACGGTAGCGCCGGTGAGGACAGCAATATCTTGCAGCATGGCTTTGCGGCGGTCGCCGAATCCTGGAGCTTTCACAGCCGCCACTTTTAAGGTGCCGCGTAATTTGTTGACGACGAGTGTGGAGAGGGCATCTCCTTCTAAATCTTCAGCGATAATCAGCAACTCTTTTCCAGAGGATGCGATTGCTTGCAAGATCGGCAAAATTTCATGCACGTTTTGGATTTTACGGTCGACGATCAAAATTTGCGGTGTGCGCATCTCGACGGTCATTTTGTCGGCATTGGTGCAGAAATAAGCGCTTAAGTAGCCGCGGTCGAATTGCATCCCTTCGACAATTTCGATGCTGGTTTCGGTGCCTTTAGCTTCTTCGATGGTGATGACGCCTGACTTGCCGACTTTCTCCATGGCATCCGCGATCAGATTGCCGATTTCGGTATTGCCAGAAGCGGACACAGTGGCGATATTACGGGTTTCTTTATTGCTTTTGATAGGGATAGCGCTTTTTTCGATCTCTTTGACGACGGCTTCAACGGCTTTGTCGATGCCGCGTTTAATGCCGACTGCGCTGGCGCCGGAGGTGATTAGCTTGATTCCATTTTCTACGATTGCGCGGAGTAACAGCGTTCCGGTGGTTGTGCCGTCGCCGCATTTCTCTTTAATTTTTTGGACAACCTCTTTCGCCATGGCAGCACCCATGTTTTTGAACGGGTTGTTAAATTCGATATCTTTAACGATGCTGCTGCCGTCGTTGGTGATGGTGGGCGCTCCCCAACTTTTTTCTAAGCCGACATTGCGTCCGCGCGGTCCGAGGGTGAACGCGACGACGTCTGCAAGTTCTTTGATTCCGGCCAACAGTAATTCGCGTGCTTCTTCTTCGAAAATGATCTCTTTAGGTGTAGTTGCCATATGAATCTCCTGAAATAAGGAATAATGTTAAATGAATCTGATGAAAATTCTACTTAATAGAGGCGATAATCTCAAGCGAAATTTCTATTTTTTAGCAGAGTCAAGGTTTGAGTGCTAGGTGTCAATTGGCCGGTTTTGCACTAACAGATTATAGAGATCACGCTTTGACCTGCCTTGGGATTTGGCCACAAACTTCAAGGCCTCTTGCTTGCTTAACTGGTACGTACGCTCGATCCACTCCACCTGTTCCGGCAAGGATAACTGATGCCACTCCTGAATTTCGTTGGCGGAGGCCCCTTCAATCAGCAAAACAATTTCCCCCTTGATCTCCGTTTCAGCCAGCTGCTTAGTGACCTCTTCCGCGGTTCCTCTTATATATTGTTCAAAGCTCTTGGTCAGCTCGCGGGCGATGACGATGCGTCGATTGGGGGCAATCTCCCTAATCAGGGCGACCACATCCTGGATGCGCTTCGGTGATTCATAACAGATCGTCGTGCTGTGATCATTCATGGCATCACACAAAATCGTACGCAACTCCCCATCCTGTTTTGGAAGAAAACCGATGAATCGGAACATGTCGGTATCCAAACCCGATCCGACAAGGGCCTGAATGGCAGCGCATGGTCCAGGAATCGGCACCACTTCGATTCCTTCACGGATGCAAGCTTGAATCAACCGGGTTCCTGGATCGGCAATTCCGGGAGTTCCCGCATCGGAGATCAGGGCGATGGTTTTCCCCGCCTTCAAATCGGCTAAGATAGCTTCTTCTGATGACGCTTCTGAAAATTTATGGAAGCTTTTCAGCGGTTTTTTGATGTCATAGTGATTAAGCAAAACGATACTATGGCGCGTATCTTCGCAGAGAATCAAGTCGCATTGTTTTAACACTTCAATCGCACGCAACGTGATGTCGCTAAGGTTGCCGATCGGAGTGGCTACAATGTAAAGCATGGAATGCCAGTGGGTTGGGAAAAGGTGGCACCCAGATTCGAACTGGGGTATGGAAGCTTTGCAGGCTTCTGCCTTACCGCTTGGCTATGCCACCATGAAGAAGAGCATCTTAATGCAATATTCAGATTCTGGGCAAGCAAAAATAAAACGACAAAACGACGTAAAGGACCAAAAGGACCTAAATGTTGTTTTGGTCCTTTTGGTCCTTTACGTCGTTTGGGTCGTTTTGTCGTTTAAGTATGGTTGTGTAATTCATCAATAATTCAACATTTTGTTGATTGAAAACAAAAGCCTTTCTCCTTAACCTATGGGCGAATAAAAAAATACGTAAGTTTCATTATCTACTGGGGAAAAGAATGAAACCAAAAACCGTCCATGAATTAGGAGTTTTTCTTAATTCATCACAAGATGCGCACACGCCGATTACGGGATTTTCTGTCGATTCGCGCACGATCAAACCAGGCGAAGTGTATTTTGCCTTACCAGGCGTCAAAGTGGATGGGCACACGTTTCTTTCCGAAGTCTCGCAAAAAGGAGCCGCCGCCGCAGTGGTGTCGCGCAATTATGAGGGCAATAGTTTTGGTTTGCCGCTCATCCATGCGGGCGATGTGTTAAAATCGCTCCAGGAGCTAGCTAAGAAGACATTGCAAAGTTATCACAAACCCAAAATTTTAGGGATCACCGGCTCGGTTGGCAAAACGACAACTAAAGATTTCACCACCACCTTGTTGAAACAGAAATATCGTGTGGCATCCAGTCCCGGCAATAGTAATTCGCAAGTCGGGCTTCCACTAGCCATTCTCAATTATACCACTGGAGACGAAGAGGTCATCGTATTGGAAATGAGCATGACGCATCCGGGACAAATCGCGCGTTTAGTGGAAATTGCGCCCCCGTTGTATGCATTGATCACTGTTGTCGCCTATGTACACTCAGCTAATTTTCCCCACTTAGAAGCGATTGCCAACGCGAAAGCTGAAATTTTTGGTAGCCCCTCTACGCAGGCGGGAATTTTTCCTTATGAAGTAGCCGCCAAGCAAGATGTCTTGAAGTCGGGCAATTGTGCGAAGGTGACGTTTTCGATGACCGCACCTGAAGCGGATTATTATTTACGCGCTGAGGACGGAAAGCTCCATTTAAAAGCGTTGACCGAATCCGTGGAGCTACCTGCGCCAAAAGTGCTAGGGGCTCACAATCAATACAACCTGCTGGCAGCCATTGCCTTGGTTAGGCAGTTCGGCTTGGACTGGGACGAGATTGCAAAAGGAATTGAACAATTGCAACTGCCTGAAAAACGGCTCCAGATTGTATCGAAGAATGGAATCACTTTTGTTAACGATGCGTACAATGCCTCTTTATTATCAGTAAAAGGTGCCCTGAATAGCCTTCCAGAGCCGCAACAAGGCGGCAAACGCATAGCAGTGCTAGGGGAGATGCTGGAGCTTGGCCGGTTTTCAGAATTGTGCCACCGGGAAGTGGGGGAGCATGCCTTGCAGAAAGTGGACCATATGCTTTGTCTAGGACAGGAGTGCGCTCCAATTTGGGAAACATGGAACGCTTCGCACAAACCAGTTGAGTGGAAGCAAACGCGTGGCGAGTTAGTTGAGGCCTTGCGAAAAATTACGGGGCCGGGCGATGTCGTGTTGTTGAAGGCTTCTCGTTCATTTGAAATGTGGAAAGTGTTAGACGAGTTTTAACAATGATCTATCTATTGCTAGAAATATTGAAGACCCAATATGGAGTAAAAATTCCAGCCGTCTTTACCTACACTTCCACCCGCATGATTTTGGCCGCCATCACTTCACTGATCCTCAGCATTTTTTTAGGACCCTATTTCATCCGTAAGTTGTATGAACTGAAAATCGGACAAACGATACGCACCGATGAATGTCCTTTGTTGGGTGATTTGCATGCCAAAAAAAAAGACACCCCGACGATGGGCGGGATTTTGATCCTGGCCGCGATGCTTGTCTCCATGCTCTTGTGGATGGATCTACGCAGTGTATTCACACTGATTTTATTTGTGACCACGATGTCATTAGGACTGATCGGCGGGTATGACGATTTCCTGAAACTAAAGTATAAAAATACAAAAGGGTTATCGGCCCGCAAAAAAATGTTGTTTCAACTGGCTATTTCGGGAGTGATCGCCTTGTATCTGCTTTCTCCCGCCGTTGCGGAACACGTTAAGATCGGCAAATGGTTTGCGCCGCCAGTCATCAAAGAGCAGCGGGCTGCTGCTGACACAGCATTAGCTACCGTTCCGTTGCATGAGTTTGCTTCCCGCCTATACATTCCGATGTTTAAAGAGCCTCTAGTTGTATTTGGAGGTGCAATGGCAGTTTTGATCGGGCTGTTGATCATGTGTGTGATCACCGGATCTTCCAATGCCGCGAACTTGACCGATGGATTGGATGGATTGTTAGCGGGTTGTTTGATTATGGTCGCTTGTTGCCTGGCGTTCATTGGATTTGTTTCGAACAATATTGATTTAGCTGGCTACTTGAATATTGCCTACATTGAAGGCAGCGGCGAAATTGCCATTTATCTTTGTGCCATGGTCGGCGCATGCCTTGGGTTCCTATGGTATAACGCCCATCCGGCCCAAGTCTTTATGGGAGATATCGGCTCACTGGCACTGGGAGGCATCATCGGTGTGTCGGCTGTCTTGCTTAAACGAGAAATCCTCCTAGCAGTCATCGGGGGAATCTTTGTGGCCGAAGCGATGTCCGTCATTTTGCAAGTCGCCAGCTATAAGTTGAGAGATAAGAAACGGATTTTTTTATGCGCACCCTTGCACCACCACTATGAGTACAAGGGATGGCATGAAACGAAAGTCGTGACTCGTTTTTGGATTATTGGATTACTCCTAGCTATTGTAGGGATTGCAACCTTGAAGTTTCAGTGAGAAGCATGGATAAACAACACGTACTTGTTTTAGGCATGGGAGTAAGCGGAAAAGCGGCTACCCGCTTTTTGCTAAAACAAGGCTATCGCGTCACTGGTTTTGATGATAAGGCGGAAAAGCTGCAACACGACCCGCAAATTAAACAATTCATTGCAGAAGGGTTTCACCTTATTTCTTCGCAGCCCACCGAGCCGTACGATTGGCTGCTGGTTTCTCCTGGTGTGCCACCATCCCATCCGGTTTACGCGGCAGCTAAAAAGGCGCACAAAGAGATCTTAGGCGAGATGGAACTGGCCTTGCGGAACCTCGCACAGCCTTGCATCGGGATCACCGGCACCAACGGCAAAACTACCGTCACCATGTTAGTCGCGCATGCGTTGAAGCAATCTGGATTAAATGCCCTGGAAGCGGGAAATATTGGCAATCCGTTGTTGGGTGAGCTAACCACTAAAACATTTAAGGATGAAATTTTGGTAGTGGAGCTGAGCTCTTTTCAAATCGACACTATGAGAAAATGCGCGCTTGATGCCGCCGTCATTTTAAATGTCACACCGGATCACTTGGATTACTACGCGTCGATGGATGAGTATGCGAAATCGAAAATCCATACCTTAGATTGTGTGAAGCCGGGCGGTTTAGGCTTAGTCTATGACCAAATTGTCAAAGAGTTCGGAGTGTATTTGAAAGGGAAGCATTTTCAAACGTACGGATTTAATCCGCACAATCACTTCGTCTTAACCGAAAAGGGGATCTTCGAAAAAGGAACTCTTCTGCTGACCTGGCCCGAACCACTTTTGGATAAGTGCAGCCATGATCATGAAAATCTTGCGGCTGCCTATTTATTATGCCGCCGTTTTGGCATCTCGGCCGCTCAATTTTTGCAAGCGTATGCCTCCTTTAAAAAGCCGGATCATCGGATCCAACATGTCGCTACCATCGATGGCATCACCTATATTGATGACAGCAAAGGCACAAATATTGATGCGGTATTGAAGGCAGTCGCTTCAATCCACGGCAAAATCGTACTGATTGCCGGAGGTGTTGACAAAGGATTTCCGTATGATCCCTGGGTGGAACCGTTCAAAGATAAAGTGACCCATGTTTGTGCGATCGGACAGGCGGCCCAAAAAATCCATCACCAGTTGCATACGCAAATCCCGGTTGAAATCTGCTCTACCCTACAGGAAGCTGTAAACCTTGCGGCCAAAACAGCAAAAAAAGGGGAGACCGTTTTGCTTTCACCCGGATGCTCCAGTTTTGATATGTTCCGCGACTATAAGCATCGTGGAGAACTGTTCCAACAAATTGTTCATGAATTAGAAGGAGTCAAACAATGACGATCAGCCGTAGAGATACGATCATTTTAGGCGTTCTAGTAAATCTTGGTCTGATAGCGATCCTATTTATGACTGCTTTACGGAGCGATGATGAGGAACCGATTAACGAAATTGCGTTAAATGAGACCATTGCGGAAACATCCATATCCACTGAAACGTTTCAACTCAGCGCTGAACCTGCCACACCAGTAGATGTGGTCGATACGGTGCTGAATCAATACAGCTCCGTTTCGACATCCGACAACGCAACCGACGCATCCGAAACCAACACACAAACCACAACAACCGAAACGGCTCCTATCCATGGCAACACCACCGAAATCACAGTCAAGCGAGGTGATTCCCTAGATAAGATCGCACGCGCTAATGGCACAACGGCTGACCAATTAAAAAAACTGAACCATTTATCAACCGATAAACTTTCCATTGGCCAAGTGATCAAAGTTCCAGCCGGTAAACCCGCACCGAAGAAACCAGAGAGCCCGGCTAAAGAAATTGCTTCAGGAGAGGCTGTATACTACACCATCAAATCCGGCGACAGCCCCTGGAAGATTGCCAAGGCACAGAAAGTGGCTTACGAAGATATTTTAAAGCTGAACAATTTAACGGAAGAAAAAGCTAAAAATCTAAAGATCGGGGACCAGATCCGTATCAAATAATGCTGAAACAATCGCTGCTGCTCCTTCAAGTTTGCGTGATCTTTGCCTTGGGATTGGTTTTAATTTTTAATACCACCTCGGCGGAAGTTTTGGATCATGCCCTCGAAAAAAATACCCATCAGGCACTCCTTAAACAAATGTTCTACGCCTTATGTGGCTTAGCGCTGACTGCTGTCGTGTGGAAGATTGGGTATCAAGAGCTGGTGCGCATGAGCCCGCAACTGCTTATGTTCTTTTCGTTTTTGCTTATCCTCTGTTTTGTTCCGGGCATAGGCAGAAAAGTCAATGGCTCCCACCGCTGGATCCATCTATTCGGCTTTTCGATGCAGCCTTCCGAATTTGTGAAATATCTTGTTCCAGCCTACTTCATGTACCGCTACAGCTTTTACAATCCGGATCACTTTGCGTTTAAGGATTTCCTTAAGTTGGTCGGCATTGTCTCCATTCCTATGATCCTCATTCTGATCGAACCCAATAACGGAACCTTCGGAGTGATCGCTGTTAGCTTAATTGTGTTCTTTATCCTCTCGCGCATTAGCTTTAAATATTGGGCGCTGCCTCTCCTCGTTGTCGTGGCAATCGCTGGTGTCTCTTCCACCCAACTCAATTATGTCAAAGCGCGTCTCCGCGTGTATTGGAATCCAGAGCTGGATCTGAAGGGAAAAGGACATCAGCCGCATCAAGCCAAAATTGCAGCGGGTTCAGGCAAAATGTGGGGCAAAGGTCCGGGCAACAGCTTGCAGAAACTTAGCTACCTGCCTGAAGCGCAAAACGACTACATCGCAGCCATTTATGCCGAAGAGATGGGGTTTGCAGGAATGGTGTTTTTGATTTTGCTCTACATGGGCTTTGCCACAATCGGTTATTCCATTGCAGCGCAAGCTCAAGATCCGATTGGATTTTATTTTGCCGCATGCATTACGACGCTGATCGCTTTTCAAGCGTTTATGAATTTGGGCGTCGTCTCGGGATTGTTGCCTAGCACAGGATTGAACCTGCCCTTTTTCAGCCAGGGTGGAACATCGCTTATGGCGAATATCATGGGTGTGGGGATTTTGTTGAACATTCAACAAGCACAAAGGAGGGTTTGCACGGTATGAAACGAAAAGTGGTGATCGTTGCAGGCGGCACGGGTGGACACATTTATCCGGCTCAATCATTAGCTCGACAAATGCAGAAACTGGATCCGCAGGTCGATATCCTCTTTGTCGGCGGTGGACTAAAGACCAATCCCTATTTTGATAAGGCATTTCCTTTTCAGTCGGTATCGTGCGGTAGGATCAGTAAAAATGTGTTGAAGTTTGCCAAGAACAGTTACTTGCTGTGCAAGGGAGTCATGGAATCGATCGGCATTTTGCGCCGTGCTAAGCCTGATCTTGTCGTGGGGTTTGGCAGCTACTACACCTTTCCGACCTTAATTGCGGCGATTATTCTGCGGATTCCGATTGTCTTACATGCAGCCGACAGTGTGCCGGGAAAGGTCATCCGGCTGCTTTCAAAATATGTTGTGATGACCGGCATCCACTTTCCTCAAGCCGCCTCTCGCCTGAAAGGACGTACCGTTGAGGTGGCAATGCCTTTGAAGGAAGGGCATCGTTTAGGCAGCATTGAAAAAGAGCAAGCTCTGCACTACTTTCAACTCAATCCCCAGCAAACCACGTTGCTGGTGTTTGGTGGATCGCAAGGCGCCAAAGCCATCAATCAATTGATTCCCCAGACTTTAAAAAATCATCAGTTACCCTTTCAAGTCATTCACATCACTGGCAGCCCGCAAATGTCCCAAGAATTGCGCGAAGGATACCTTTCTGCTGGGATCAAAGCATGTGTCAAAGATTTTGAACACAAAATGGAATACGCCTATACAGCCGCAGATCTATTGATTGCCCGTTCAGGCGCTTCGACGGTGGCTGAACAGATTGAATTTGAAGTGCCGGGTATTTTGATTCCTTATCCGTTTGCAAGCGATAACCACCAAGATTTGAATGCCGATTTTGTCTGCAAGCAGATTGGAGGAGCAAAAAAAATCCGGGAAGGGGAATTGACTGCAGAGAAGCTTGCGCAGGAGATTAAACAGGTTGCGCAGGAATCGTGCTCGATGAAGCAGCGGTTTCAGTCCCATAAGAAATCGAGCCAGCGGCAAGAATTCAGTAAGCTTTTAATTAATATGTTGAACAACCATTAGAATGATTCTATGCAAGCGTAACCGGGCAATAACCCTCTATCTAATTTATAACAGCGAATTGAATTGGATGTTTTTTATAAAATTCAACGCAGAGACGCGGAGACACAGAGACGCGGAGAAATCATTGCATTCTTTGCGACTCCGTGTCTCCGCGTCTCTGCGTTAAATTAGTGTTTAATCACTCAGAGCTAATGAGATACAAAACTGTTATTGAGGATCGTATGACACAGACGAAATACCATTTTATCGGCATCGGCGGAATCGGCATGAGCGGCCTCGCCAAGATTTTATTAAGCAAATCGCAGACCGTTTCAGGCAGCGATATCTCTACCAATGCAGTCACAGAAGGATTGAAGCAAGCTGGCGCGCAGATTTATCTGGGACATGACGGGAAGACGATCACCCCCGATATGGTCGTGGTGTATTCTTCTGACATCAAACAAGACAATCCGGAGTATGTCGCTGCGTTAAGTCACAAATGCCTCCTCAAACACCGCTCTGACATGCTGAATGACATCATGCAAGGGCAAAAAGTACTGGCCGTTGCAGGAACCCATGGCAAAACGTCGACATCTGCATTGCTGACCTCGGTGCTGCATGCTGCCCATTATCAGCCTTCCTATATGGTCGGAGGGATCGTCACTCAATTCCAAAGCAATTCGGGTTGGGGCAAAGGAGATTATTTTGTCGCGGAAGCGGACGAGAGTGATGGAACCTTTTTAAAGTATGCGCCCTATGGAGCGATCGTGACTAATATCGATAACGATCATATGAACCATTACGGAACCGATGAAGAACTCAACCTGTCATTTAAAAAGTTCATGCAGCAAGTCAGTTCTTCTAATCATTTGGTGTGGTGTGGCGATGATGAACGTTTGACAAACCTGCATCCGTCCGGGATCAGTTATGGCTTTGGAGCGCGCTGTCAAGCCCGTTTATCAAACTTTAGGCAAGCGGGCTGGAATGTGATTTATGATTTAACTTTCAAGGGTAAACACTATTCTGCCATTCAGGTATCGCTGACAGGCAAGCACAATGCCCTCAACTCTGCGGCTGTATTTGTGTTAGCGTTGCAGCTGGGAGTGCCCGAGCAAGCGATCCGGTTGGGTCTTCAGCAATTCAAGGGCGTCGGACGGCGGGCGGAGAAAAAAGGGGTTGTGCGTGAAATTCACTTTATTGATGACTATGGTCATCATCCAACGGAGATCGAGGCAACCATTAAAGCGATCCGGCAAGCGTATGGTGAACGGCGTTTAGTGGTCGTATTTCAACCCCACCGTTATTCGCGTACCAAAGATTGTTTAGGGACATTTGGCCCGCCTTTTAAATATGCCGATGAAGTGATCCTAACCGATATTTATAGTGCGGGAGAAAAACCGATTGCGGGTTTGACGCATGAGCCAATTTTGGCCGAGATCTCCGCCTATACTCATTGCCAATATGTGCCGCGGCCACAACTGGCGCAAACACTGATGAATCAATTGCGGCCGCACGATGTCGTATTGACCATTGGTGCCGGCGATGTGACCAAAGTTTCAAAGGAAACTTTAGACGCCATGGCCAAAGCCCCACCCCGCTTATTGAAAGTCGGGCTCGTCTTTGGCGGCCGCTCGAACGAACATGAAGTGTCATTGCTTTCGGTCAAAAACATCTATTCAAAATTAAATCGCGACTTATATCAGATCGAACTGTTTGGCATCACTAAGAAGGGAGGATGGATCCACGGTCCGCAGGCGATCGAATGGGTGGAGCAACGAAAAGTCGATCCTGATGGAATCGATGCCGCAACATTCGCTAAGATTCAAGAATGCGATGTGATGGTGCCGATGCTGCACGGCCCCTATTGCGAAGATGGTACGCTGCAAGGCTTTTTTGAAACTTTAGGCAAACCGTATACTGGCAGCGATCATCGCTCCTCCGCGATCTGCATGGACAAAGTACTAGCCAAAAAGTTAGTGGCATTAGCCGGAGTTCCTACACTGCCTTTTATTGAATTTTCTAAAGATGAGTGGGAGCGCAATCCTGAAGAAATCGTCAAGGCTGTCGCAAGCAAGCTGACGTATCCGGTGTTTGTCAAACCGCTTCATTTAGGATCCACCATGGGTGTCCATAAAGTCGATCAACCCAGCGGTCTAGCTAAGGCGGTCGAGAATGCGCTTAGACTGGATCCGGATGTGCTGATTGAAAATGGGCTTGACCGTCCGCGCGAGCTAGAATTTTCGGTGTTTGGCGACGAGTGGCCAGTGACATTCCCTCCGGGAGAAATCTTGACTCACGGATCGGTTTACACTTATGAGGGAAAATATGGCGCGAATAGCATAGGGGCAACGCCGCAAGCGGAGTTGCCAGAGAGCGTCAAGCAAGAGGGGATGAAGCTGGCCTTGAAGGCGTATGTCGCGACGAAATGCAATGGCATGGCGCGGGTCGATTTCTTTTTAGACCGGGCTGGTAAAATCTGGTACAACGAAACGAACCCGATTCCTGGTTGTACGAATAATAGCTTATACCCAAAAATTTGCGAGGCGAATGGAATTCCTCCAACCGAATTGCTTGATTTGCTGATCATTTTGGCTCTGCACCGCCATCGTAAGTACGCAAGCGTCAGGCAAGGGAAAAAATGATTAAATTGATACCGGTCGGAAAGGCGTTTCGCCTGATTCTGCTGTCGATCTTCATCGTCCAAGGATTGGCGCTCGGTTCGCTCTTGATCTATAAAAAGGTGAAGCAATCGTGGATGATCGATGATGCGTTCCGCATTCTTGCGATTGTGCAGACAGGGCCTGAAAAAGAAGCGCTGCCGACCGGATTCCTTGCGGAACTGTTGGATTTATCCGTTGACCGGCCGATGAATTTATATCGGTTTGATTGTAAAGAAGCGCGAGCAAAACTACTGAGTTGTCCGGTCATTAAAGAGGCCACTGTCAGGCGGATCAAGCCCGGAACTGTCTATGTGGATTACACCATACGCAAGCCGGTAGCCTATCTTGGGGATCTATCGAATACAGCGTTGGATGAAGAAGGAGTGGCGTTTCCCTTTAGTCCTTATTATACGCCAAAGTTTTTGCCAGAGATTTTTTTAGGCGGAACGGAAGAGTTGGATAAATCGTATCCATGCAAGTGGGGAGATTGCATCCAAAGCGACCGGTTGCAACTGGCCTGGAATGTGTTGCAGCAGCTAAGGTTTCGTTTGGTCGATGAATCGCTGCGGATTCAGCGGATCGATGTGTCCCGTTCCGGATCGTCGAGTTATGGGTTTAGAGAAATTATTGTGGTGTTGGAAACCCGCGAGCGTCAGCAGATGATCTTGCGGTTAAACAGTCACGATTATACAGCAGCCTTGACGGATTATCACTTAATGAAAGAGTATTTAACACAACATGTGCAGGGGAGTCCATTAATCGTCGATTTGCGGATTCCTAATCTTGCGTTTGTGAAAGAGAAGGAGTAACCATGTCAGAATTTGTAGAGATCCATTGGACCAGCGGTAGCTTGGATGAAGCGCGGAAAATAAGCCGTTATTTAGTGCAGGCCCGTCATGTGGCGTGTGCGCAGATTGTGCCGTGGATTGAATCGGTTTACATGTGGAATAACAATCTGGAGACGGCGCAAGAAAGCAAAATTGTGTTCAAAACGCGGCGTGAGAAGTTTAATGTCATCAAGGATATCATCTTAAAAAACTGCAGTTACGAAGTCCCTGAAATTACGATGATCGAAATCCAAGAAGGGAATAAAGCGTATTTAGATTGGATCAAAGAAAGCACACCGGATTTTGTTATAGAGACCGTCACCTTAAAAAAGTAATCCAGTCTCAACGGCAGGACAAACACGACGATTCCTTTGTCCTGTATGTCCCGTACGTCCTGTTTGTCCTGGACGTCTTGTTTTTTAATTCAAGCTTAGGTCTTCGGGGATCATGGAAAGGGTGGCGTACTTACCGCCCATTTCACGCAAGATGGTTTGCCATAATTTTTCGGGCGGAGTACCAAAGATCAGCTTAGAAGATGCAGGATGCAACAGCCATTGCCCATCCAAAAACTCCCGTTCCAGCTGACCCGCTCCCCAGCCGGCATAGCCAAAACATAAATATATATTCGGGCCATTTTCATCGGTGACGGCTTCTTGCAAAAATTGCAGATCGCCGCCTAGAAACACTCCCTCGCACACATTCAAGGTCTGCTGCGGCAGGTCAGGCGCGGAATGCAAAAGCATCATTTGATTCGTTTGCACCGGTCCTCCCGCTCGGATTCCCACATGCGGATTGGACATCTGGTTGATGTTCAACACCTCTTCAGGAAGTTCCACTTCTAACGTTTTATTGACAACCAATCCAAACGATCCAGAAGGATTATGTTCGCACACGAGCACCACACTACGAAAAAATAAACCGGTATCCAGATCGGGCGTGGCGATCAAGAAGGTTCCTTTTTCTATCTGTGAGTAAGGCATGTGCTCCATCAGTTCCTCTATTGGCAAATATGATCCAGCGGCCGTTCATACGGACAGCCGCACTCGATCGGTACGACGACCGGTTCACAGTTAAACAAGAAGGGCGGCATGCACTGCTGATCACGCAATTCAATCACTTGCTGGTCGTACATCTTGATATTCTCTTCTAGTTCGACTACGCGTCTTAAGAGATCCGCGTAGACCCGAATAAATTCGCAGTCGCTAAAGACTTGTTCTCCGCAACACCCATCGGTCGTTTGTTGTAAAATAGCAGCAACGCGCGAGAGGGCAGTTGAGATTTCATTGACTTCATCGTTAAAGAAGTTGCGGAACTCTTGCGGGCAGCGCAGTTTCTGCAAGAGGTTCAACCGGCGGGCACGCAGCCGTTGCCATCCCTGATCGTTTTGGAACAGCAATCCGTAGTGGTTGATGTCATCCATTAACGTTTCGGCTTTTGACATGACCGAGGTTAAACGAAGATAAAAGTCATCCTTTGCCAACAACTTCCCAATCGATCCTTCGCCGCGATTGAGTTTGGCGGTTGCCCCCGAAAGGTTCGCATACACAGAGTCATCATTAATAAATTTACCCAATGTCCCTTCGCCGCGCGCGACTTTATCCACCATATCACGCCCTTCGGCAGTCATGTGGTTGATATCTTTGATCGAATCATTGATCGAGCCCCACGACTCGCTGACTTTATCCGAGAGCGTGCTGAACCCGCCGGTCAGCTTCGTCACGTTATGGACAATTTTGCTCCACTCTTCAGGCTGGTTCAAAGCACCGGTGATATCGCTAACATTGCTCGCGGATGCGGATAAATTGGTCCAGAAGCGTCCTTTATCCAATGTATCTAAGGCGTCATTGATTTTATCTAACGACTTTTGGGCTTTGGTTGCTAACGATCCAAACTCTTTGACGGTGTCCTCCACTGACGCAGGTGCTGCAGCATACAAAATCTGGTCGGTGACGCGCACTAAGTGAACGCCGGGTTTGGCAGGCTTAGGGATAATGGCAACCGATTTCTCCCCCAATAATCCAGATGTACGCACAGAAATTTCGTCAGTGGTATACACTTCCACTTTCGTATCAATCCGCAAGGTGAGTTCGTAGATATACACTTCATCTTGGAATAAGTATTTCGGATCCCGTGCATCAGGCACTTCGTGGATAGCGATCACTTCCCCGACCGGATGGCCTGCAAACAATACTCTCGTTCCGATCGACACTTTATCGACGTTTGCGAAACGAACATGTAAGATCTGCCCTTCATCTCCCATCGAAGGATGCAAAAACAATAAGATGTAGATAATGATCGCAAACGCTGCGATGATAAAAAGGCCGATCAAAGCATTTTTTGACTGGTCACCCATTGGATTCTCTGCTTCGTTTTAAGGTTATATTGGGATCGAATGTCGCATTCTTGAAAAATTCTTCAAGGATAGGATCTTTGATTTTAAAAAATTCTTCTTTAGGCGCGTAATAAAGGATTTTTCCTTCGTGGTGGAACGCGAGGCGGTCTTGAGGGTGTCGAGTGATTTCATCAGCGGATCTTAGATCATGGGTGACGATAATGCTTGTTCCTTGCATTTCATTCTGCGTTTTGACGATCAGGTTGTTAATCTGCATTGCGGTAATTGGATCCAGTCCGGTGGTGGGTTCATCAAAGAGTTTAATGGTGGGTTGATATACAATCATGCGCGCCAATCCAGCCCGTTTTCTCATCCCGCCGGACAAATCAGAAGGGAGTTTATTCTCTGTGCCTGCTAGATCCACCATCTCTAACGCTTCGGATGCTTTTTTTCTCATCTCTTTGTCTGTCATTTTTAAACCCGTTTTGGGATCTCCATGCTCGCGCAAAAAAAACGCTGTGTTTTCACCCACCGTCATCGAGTCGAACAGCGCTGCCCCTTGAAATAACATCCCGATATTGCGGATTTTTTTATACCGTTCGGCTTGGGTCATTTTGGTCACCACGACATCATCAATCTCAATTTCCCCTTTGTCGGGATATTCCATCCCGATAATTTGCTTGAGGAGAACACTCTTTCCCACTCCGGACCGGCCCAGGATGACTACAGTGGCTCCGGACTCGATCTCCATCGATAGTCCTTTGAGCACCTGCAGCTTACCGTAGCTTTTCCATATATCACGAATCTTAATCATAAATCAATCACCGCACCAGCCAAGGGACCCAGTACGCAAAGAAGTCATACGAGTTATTCAGGAACACAGTCAAGAAGAAGTTAACGATCAAAATGACTGAATAACTAATGACCACGCTTTGCGTTGTCGAGCGTCCGACCCCCGCCGCACCGCCGCGGGTGGTCATCCCTTTATAACAGCAAATCGTAACAATAATAATCCCAAAGACAAACGCTTTGGCTAGTCCACTAAAAAAGTCGAAATTGTCGATATGCACCGGCAGCGGATCTAAAAAATCGCTCGCAGCCATGCCGTAGTAGCCCACGGAAATCAAGAAAGCACCTAAAATCCCCATGAAACAGCTAAAAACAGTAAGAAGCGGCATCATGAAGGTTCCAGCGATGAAGCGGGGAGAGACTAAGAATGCTAAAGGATTGACAGACATAGATTTAAGGGCGTCAATTTGCTCCGTCACCCGCATGGTTCCTAATTCGGCGCACATCGCGGCGCCGACACGGCCCGTGATCATAAATGCGGTTAATACGGGGCCGAGCTCCACCATCATCGCTTTAGTGACCATCAAGCCGGTGGCGCTGGTCAATCCGTAATCGGAGAGTTGGAAGAACGCTTGGGCGGCTAACACGATCCCAGTAGAAAACCCAGTGATAGCCACAACAGGCAGAGAGGTGACACCGATATCATAGAGTTGGTTGCGAACGAGGTTAAAGTGGGGTGGGTGGCGGAAAGTTAGCCAGATCACTTCAAAGATCATGACAAAAAAAGCGCCCAGAGAAGCAACGTATTCGGTCACGGCGGTATTCATGAATTCGATTCTATGAATGTAGTCATTTAGGATCAATGACGAAGGTAATGCTTAACACTGGAAAATAATGGACGATATGGACGACATGGACTGAATGGACAAGCATTTAATCTTTTGTCCATATCGTCTATTTAGTCCCTGTCGTCCATTTTTACCTAGACTTGGATGGGGATGTTATGCAGCTGCGTCAGCAAGGTAGAAATCGTATGGCGGTCATAATCACCATAGTAATTTCCCGCTAACGTGCATCCAATTTTGATGGTGGGAACAGGATTCGCAATGCCTGGAATTGCGACCGTTATGGGAGATTCTTGAAATGTGGCGACCGCGCCAGCCACTCCGGCAGCCGGGGGAACCATACATAGGCTTCCTACATCTTCGCCTTTGATCAAACGGTTTAACCAATCTTGGAGGATCGCCGCATCCACGGTCGTGCGATTGGCAAAAACCATCTTTCTTTGGCACGTTTCAAACACTTCCCATTTCGTATCGTCGTCGGGAACCATCTGCTGCAATACCAGCACGCCGCAGGTATTTTGGGCAAACGTGTAGCGAATCGCGATAAATGCACGCTGCCATGGGTCAAGGCCCCAGCGGATGTCATTCTGTCTGCCTCTGCCCATTGCCATCGGGGTCAGATGCATTACGTTTGCAAAGACATGATGCGTATTATATTCTGCATGGGGAAGCCTTCGATAGGGTTGCATGAGGTATTGAACGACCGGAGGATTGCCAGCTGCACCTGCAGGAAGCGTCCGTGTTCCTGCTTGATGCAAGTAAGTAGGGAGCGGTGGTGTTTGAAACGCTTCGACTAATCTTGGGTGATGATTTAACATGTTGGGGACGTTTTTCGGCATATTCGGAACAATATCAGGTGTCACAAAGAGTTCACGGATTTGAGTATGCATCTTTAGCCGAACAATTTCTGAAATGATCGTTCCGGCATAGATGTTCACATCGGTATAAAGACGGCGGCAAGTCAGCGAGAGGCGGATCAAATCGCGTTTAGGTAAGAACTTAAAGAGAACCATCTTCATATCGAGAACGAGTTTGCTCAAGGGATCGTTTTTATTGATTAAATAAGCTCCATCGTTTTGATGAAAATGCACCCCCGTGTCAATGACAGTCTGGCCTCTTAAATGATCCTTTTGTGGATCAAGGGGATATTTCTTCCAATCCGGGGTATTCCTAATCGGAATTTCTGGCGGGGTACCGGACCCTGCTTCGATTTGGAGATGTTTGACGAGGTAGGCGTTGTTGCGACGGGTTTGGGAACCTAGTTGGGCAACGCCGATCAACACAAATCCGGTTGCAATAAACGGCGACGTGATGATGCAAACTGCAATTTTTGTAATGAGCATGCGCCGACTGTAAGTACGATATTCTACTATGGAAAATTGGTAGCCTTGAATTTCGGTGTGATTTGCGTTATGTTTTACATCGACGATGTATCGTTCGCCTAAGAGAAAGATAAAAGGAACAATGAGGATTTTGCCGATCTTTTCGACCCGGTTGTTATTAGCGACGCACGCTTTGATGTAGACATGCCGTCTTTGGTAGAGGGAACTCAGTTTAGGGTAGATTTTCTGTTGGTAGGTAGTAACGGCTTTATTACGTGCGGATTCAATAAGGTCTCGAACTGTCATAAATAGAGCTCTCTTTTATTATTATCAGTGCATTTTATTACTATTTTGTTTTATTTGCAATAAGCGTTATTAATCTATATTGTTTTTAAATAATTTATATATAGAAATATTTAACAAAATAAAAAATTAACCACAGAGACACAGAGAATTGCAACTGATAATTTTATCCCCTCTGTGATTAATTTTTTCTCTAATGTTCTTGTGGTTAGTATTCATTTTCCTGTGGCTCTTTTTCGGAAAATGGGGGTAAAATCTCCACAGAACATATGTCGTTGACTATTAGAAAATTCATTTACATCTGCTTGTGTGTATTGTTTACTCCCTTGGCTGCCACGGTGAAGTATGATGTGAACTTCTATGGCATTGCCGGCAAAGAAACCATTTCTGTGCTAAAAGCTGCGTCGCAATTGGTTACATTGGAGCAGTATCCGCCTGCCACAATGACTGGGTTGCAACGCCGGGCCGATGCGGATGTGCCGATTTTAAAAAAAGCGCTGCAAAGTTTTGGGCATTATCAGCCCGAGATCACCATTCAAATCGACGATTGTGGGGAAGCAGCGCAGGTGAATATCACGATTTGTCCGGGCCCGGTCTACCCTTTTCGTAGTTTCACGATTCAGTGCGATCCATGCTCCGATTCATGTTGTGCGGATGTGTTAGACACGATTCCGCTGAAAAATTTAGGCGTGTTCATCGGGCGTCCGGCGTTGCCGGCGACCATTCTCAGCGCCGAAAAATCGCTGATGGCCGCCTTGTCGAAGCGTGGGTTTCCTTTAGCGTATATCACCAGCCGGGAAGTGTTGGCTGATGAAACCGAGCATGTTATCGATGTGGTCATTTCGGTCGATATGGGGCCAGAGGCGCTGATTGGTTATACTGAAATCATCGGTAACACGACGGTTAGGGACACCTTCATCTTGGGAAAGATTGCGTGGTGCGAAGGGGACAAATACCATCCGGCGCTCATTGAAAAGACCCAAAATGCGTTGGAGGCCTCAGGATTGTTTAGTTCAGTGTCGATTACCCATGCCGAAGAAGCGGATGAAGACGGATCGCTGCCGCTGATCATTGAATTATCAGAAGCAAGGCACCGTACACTAGGGTTTGGGGCTATTATTAACACGCAACTAGGGCCCGGTATCACGGCCGATTGGGAGCACCGCAACGTGCGAGGCATGGGAGAAAAAGTCACCTTCCGGACTGACATCCTTGAATTGCGCCAGCGGGGGATGTTGTCTTATACCAAGCCTGATTTTTTGTGTCCCAAGCAAGATTTTATTACGATTGCTGAAGTGGAGCAAGAGCGTACAGAAGGGTTTAAGGAGCGTTATTTTAGTTTGTCGGCGATTATCGAGAAGCAGTTGACTGACAATCTTCGTCTTTCTTATGGGGTTGGATTCAAAGAGTTGGATTCTGAAGATTCCAACAACAACGGCCTATTCACACTGTTCAAGCTCCCTTTGCAAGTAAGATATAGCAACGCAAACAACTTGTTGGATCCAACCAAGGGGCATAGTGTCAATTTTAAGATTGTGCCCACTTACCAAGTGCGTGACAAACAGTTTTTCTATACCATCACGAATTTGACCTGTTCATTCTACCATGCCTTGACGGAAGATAAACGGTATGTTTTTGCGCACAAACTTGCGCTAGGCTCGATCTTTGGGACATCGGATATTACGATCCCGCCGCCGGAACGTTTGTATGCCGGTACTGAAAATTTATTACGGGGCTACCGCTACATGACAGTGAGCCCGTTGGATGATAATAACAAACCGATTGGGGGCCGTTCCTTGATGGTGTATTCTTTGGAGCTGCGGGCACGTTTAAATGATAAGTTCGGATGGGTGGCCTTTTACGAGGTGGGCAATGTGTATAGCCAGGTGCTGCCTCAATTCGATTATAAGCAGCTGCAGTCGGCCGGATTTGGATTGCGCTATCTAACTCCAGTAGGCCCCTTGCGGGCGGATATTGGCGTGCCACTTAACCGCCGGCGCGGCATCGACCGGAGTGTGGAAGTGTATTTTAGTATAGGGCAGGCATTTTGATGAAACAGTTACACGCATGCGTCCGTTTGGTGATGATCGTTTTGGCAATCTTAAGCGCCATTCTATTGACGCTATTAGTTGCCTTCCAAACCGATCTCGTCAAAAGGCCGGCTTTAAACTGGTTTGTGAATCAATTTGAAGCGGAAACCGGTTATCATCTGCACGTAGGGGAGGTGTCTGGTTTTATTCCGTTCTCGATCCAACTTCAACATCTTGCTGTCAGCAAGGACGGGACAACCATTCTGAAGTTTGATGAAGCGCATCTATCGGTCGACCTGATACAGATTGTGCGGGGGCGAGTCGGGATCAAGTCGTTGGTGTTGACGAATATTCAATCGAATGAACCTTTTTTAAAAGACGCCAAATTAGATTTGCATCTTCAAGTCGCCGGCAGCCAACATGAAGTGACATTTATTGTAAGCAAAGCATTAGGTAGAAGGCCATTGGTCTTGACTGGCACAAGCCATCTCAATTTGAATGAGGCGGTGGCCAAGCTATCCACTGGAGAGATTCCCAATCTGGATGGCAGTTTTTCTTTAAGCACGACCGTGTTTAGGATTGATCCTAAAAAAATGAATATTCAGGGCGCGTTCAACTTGAACAGCAAGGGGGATATTCTTTTGCATGAACTCTCCGGCGCCATCGATTCCGACCACCCCACCACCCTGAATGGAACCGTGTTTTTGACGGATAAGGGCTCGCAGGTCAACGGAAAAATTGTGTTAAAAGTAGATGACCTAAGCGTGTGGGAGAACAATTTAAAAATCCCTTTGGCGGGATCATTGTTGGTGGAGAGCGACATCGCCGGCCCATTGGAAACACCTTTAATCCATCTGCAATTGCATGGGAAGGAGTTGCGTGTTTCAAAATGCAATTTCCCGCACGTATCTGCGTTAAGCAAGTTATGCAATCAACCGGATTGTTGCGAAGGGACGCTTCAAATGGATGGGGTGATTGCCGAATATCCGCTGAGTTCCTCGGCCGAAATCCATTGGGATAAATTAGGCACACTGAAAGTGCCTGCGATGAAATTGACATTGGCTGGCGGAACATTAGAAGGCAAGCTGACCTTGGATGTGGCCAACAGGGTGATCGACGGACAATTCCATACCGAATTGGAAGATATCGGAATGATCCCTGTCCCCTTATTGCAAGAGCATCGCGTGCATGGTAAACTCAGATTGGCAGGCACGATCACCGGGCCCTTGATCGCACCCGTCATCAATTTGGAAAGTTTTGGCGAACGGATTCAAGTCGGCGAACACCAGCTAGATCAACTGAATTTCAAGACAGCGTTAGTTTTAGAAGACGACCATATCCATGGCCACCTGCAAAGCGAGTGTGTGTGGGGAAACACTCCCCTGGACTGCTCGATGGGGTTTGCGGTTAAACATGATCATTCTGTGTATTTACACGACATTCACGTTAACTCTCTGGCTAATCAGTTGACCGGGCATTTAAAATTCGATCTTATGACTCGCCTGATCCAAGGAGATCTCTCTGGCACATTGGGAGATGCGCAGGAGCTTCTCCAGCTAGCTGGCGTGGAAGGGCAGGGCGCGTTTGCATTCACCGCTTCTTTCAACGACCTCAATCTTCAGCAAAACGTCGTGTTCCGTTTGAACGGCAATCAGCTGCATTACAAAGAGTGGTCTTGCGAATCGTGCCTGTTGCATGTGGAAGCGAAAGAGCTGTACCAAACCCCGCACATCGCCGTCAACGCGGCGATTGCTCAAGCAGCCAATGGCCCGATTAAATGGAAGCAGATTCATTTTTCCAGCGCAGCCTCCAATTTGCAAGGGATGTGGCCCTTTTCCTTAAACGCAACCGGCGACTTGTTTGGTCCGTTTGAAGGGGCATTATCGGGACTGTGGAGTGTAAAACCTGATCAGCTCCAAGCCCGCATTGAAGTGTTGCAAGGAATGTTCACGGGTCAAAAATTTGCCCTCGAAGAACCATTCACCATAGATTACCACAAAGACCGTTTTGAGCTCTCGCCCCTGTATCTCGACTTAGACCGGGGTGGCATCGAAGGCAAACTCTCTTTCACCCCGGAGCAGATCGATCTGCAGCTGATGGCCGAAAATATTCCGCTCTCGTTGGTTAATCTTGTTGCTGCAAAACCAGTTCCGATTGAAGGAACCATTTCGGTCACAGCAGCCGTAACGGGAACTCCCGAAAATCCGCGCGGGCATCTCAACGTTTCGTTAGAGAAAGTCAGTGTCAAGAATGTGGACGTCTTCAGCGAACTTCCACCGGCAAACGGCAACCTGCAGGCATCGGTTGAGAATCAAGCGCTCAACTTCAACGGCACTTTGGAAAACCTTTCCCGCAAGCCGTTTAAAGTCCAAGGCACCCTGCCGCTGGAATTGTCGGTCAATCCTTTCAGACTTAAACTGGATTTAGATGCCCCCTTTCATGCGACCATGAATGCAGAAGGGGAAATCGGCTATCTCCTCAAACTCGTGTTCAATAAATCAACCATCTTGACTGGCGTCATGAAATGCGGGATCCAAGCCTCCGGCACCCTAAATGATCCGAAATTCTCCGGAAAAGCCGCCTTCGATAACGGATCATACGAATCGCTGATGGCGGGAACCGTGTTTCAAAATATGCAAGGGGAATTTGAAGGGGATCACCGTCGGATTGTGTTAAAGCATATGACCGGTGACGATGCGGGAGAAGGGCACATGACCGGCAGCGGCTACGTCGATCTCGACCTTACGCAAGGGTTGCCTTTTCGTTTCAACTATAAGATCGATCATTGCGCGCTGATACGGCAAGATTATGCCGAAGCGACCGCTTCGGGAGATCTTGTTTTTTCGGGCAATAACCAGAAAGCCGAAATTTCGGGAACCCTTACTCTGGATGAAGCTA
>JAGVLX010000101.1 GCA_020054065.1 Parachlamydiales bacterium
CTAGCCATGGGGATTATCATTTGGTCAGGATGGCCAGGAACTGCCACTTGGGTAATTGGATTATTGGTCGGGATCAACTTGATTTTCCAAGGGTTCTACCTCATTGTTCTTTCGCAACGTATTAATGATCCAGCCTTAAGATAGGAGAGCGTTATGAAAAAATTTGGTCTCATCTTAGGTGCTTTTATGGCGATGCAGGGTGGACTGTGGGGAGCACTCCCTCCGCTCTATCAAGGACTGGCCGAGTTAAAAGCCATTCTGAACAATAGCCAGTTAAGCCAGCAGCTGCAAGCTGGCGAAGTAATTACTTCGATTAAAAAAACCGATCACGGGTATCAAATCATCACCAACCAACATACGCTGGATGCCAATGTCGTGTTTAAGGAACAAGCACAGCCTGGCCCTGCACAATTTGATATTAAGTTTAGTAACTTAAAACCGCTTAAGTAAACAAATTGGACTGCATGGACGATAGGGACGAAATGGACATTATTTAAGTCCATATCGTCCATTCTGTCCATGCAGTCCAATTGTTTTTGCGTTTATTTTTTTAGTGTCATCGGCGGAGCGTAGACCCCTTTATAAGTACGCTGCCACCACTCGCCGGTTTTGGCTTGGATCTCAGGCTCCGTAAAATGATATTGATAGGCAACCGCCCTCACATATTTTGGCGGCTGTTCCGGAAAGGGATTTGTTTTTAACAAATGCAATACCTCTTTCGAACCTTCCAGCAACCGCAACATAAAATGAATAAACCACTCATTGTATTTGTAATTACTAAACGGCAAGAACCACATCTGCCAATCCAAGCGCGGCTGATACGGCGCCACTTGGCGCGGCGGCTGCTTCAAATCGCCAGGCTTCCACTTAAACTCATACACCTTCCATTCTTGACCATCCATGCTGCCTTCCACGACAATCTCGATACGCTCCGTCGTCATACGCGCAAATAATCCATAGGTCGAAGTCAACGCAAACGGCGCGATCAATCGTTGCAGCCTAATCAACAAATCTTGACGCTTGAGGGTCCGCCACAACATTAAAACGTTTAATAAAAATAAAAACGCACCCACAAATGTCAATCCTATTTCTGTAAACAGATTGTAGGGCAACGCCTCAATACGCTGCTCTCCCATCCACGTCAAATACCGTTCGTCAATCAGTGGCACTAATAGCGCAATCGTCAACGTATTAAAAAAAGCGTAGTTCCCGGTCACCATAATCAAAATTTGCAAGATGACTGATAAAACCACCCCGATCAAACGCAGTTCAGCGGGTAAAAAGAATAAAAACGGAACCATGATTTCCAAAAAAAACACGCCCCAGGTCGATAATTTGGAGAAAGGCCTATGAAAATAGTGCATGTAGTACGCCACACGATTGGGCAGCGGCTGGGTCTCATAATGAAAATCCATCGCTGTACACGACTTCCAAGCCGGACACTGAGATAAGATTTTTACAATGCCGGATGAGAAAAGCAGGCGGAACGCCAAAAACCATAAAACAAGGGTAAGCATCAAAGGAGGGGGCGCTTGAATCGCATAAACGATCCCCACAAATCCCACTTCTAACAACAGCGTGTCCCATTGAAACGACAAAAAATCGGATCCGGCTATAAAAAAGGCCAAGTAGAGCAGCCATAAGACAGCTAATAGCGGTGCAGGCGGGAACCCGGCAAAGATCAGCAGAGGCAGCACAAGTCCCGCGCCTGCGCACGCTCTAATGAACCCATCAGAATCATTCCATAAAAACAACGTGGGCAATTCCCAAAAACGAATTGATCGTGTTTGTTCCCGAAAAGTGGCCATTACATCCCGAATCGGAGTAATTCCCTTGGCGCAATACAACCCTTTCACCTGTATAAACAGCGACCAGAATGCAAATAGGTAATTAAGGGCTAGTAGATTAAGAAAAAGCCATTGCGAATTCATAACTCATTCTTAGCAAATTCAATAAAAATTATGTAAACTAATTTTTTTAATTGGAGGATTTTTATGGAGAACTCAGGAGACCCATCTAATTCAGCGTTATCGCGCGTGAATTCACCCATACGCTTTCTCGGAGCGACCTTGGTATATCCAACAGGCCCGCTCACTCCCCGCTCCTCCTTCAATAAAGACTCTTTTGAACGCGCTTGGGCAACTTTTGTCATGGAGATCTACACCATCGCGTTTCAGATCCTTGTCAAAAGCCCCAAAGAAGAGCACGCTCAAGAAGCCTATTTAAAGAAGCATTTTATTGATGAAACGATCCCTGAAGAGTACGCTGCCATCACTCCCTTCCTAGTCGATATGAACCAACGGCTAGGGGGAATGTTTCTTGCCCATGCCCGTGCCTTGCCAGTCATGGCGTTTCCCGGGCGGTTTAAACGGACTCTTATTCCCACAGAGGCGTTCTCGGCACGTGTTAAAGAGCTGACAGAGGTCGAAATTTTTAAAGGGGGCGTCCGTTTTTTACCAGGACCCGAGCCCAAAGCAGAACCAGCCAAAGAGGAAGAGCGAATCAAAGATCTTCCAGAATTCATTAAGGCGGCTAACAGCAGCGGAGCAGCGGAAAAAGAGCAAAACGTTCTTAGAGCCCTGCGACACTTAGAGTATCTAAAAAGGTCTGCTTGGGAGTTTAAAGAGGGATTCCCCACCCGTCCCAAAATCCATATGGTTTGCAGCACACGTGAAGATCTACTGAAGATGTTTGCCTTTAAAGATTATCTGGTGCGACGCACCGCTCTAGCTTACCTAAATGAACTGCTTGCGGGAGATCCTGTCAGCCGCGAGACTGCCAACGATTTAATTGAACTTCTCACAGCCACGACCGATAATATCAAAGCTAAAGAGTCGCAAAAATATGACATTACGATCCAAAGAGATCTGTTTAAACTTGTCGCCTGCATTTGTGAGTGCAACCTCACTCACTATGGAGCCAAACTCGTCAACGCCATTACCGAACAAACAAAACAAGAAGCTTGGACCGGCAGCGATGAGCTAAGCAGTTTAAATCGAGACGACCAGGAAACCCAATTTTGGGGCGAATACGCGCGTCAAGCCATTCAACATATGAAAACCAATGAAGAGGAGTGGGAAAGCGCCCTAAGACGAATAGCTTGCATTGTGTTGGGAACCGTATCGGTCGCCGGCATCTACGATAACTACAGCGAAGCCGATGTTCAGTTAAAAAAAGCGTACGAATACTTCAAAGAAGCAATATCTCACATAGAGTATTACAACAAATCGTTCGAAAGCCTATTTGCGATCCGCAAACTGTGCCGGTTTGCGATGAACGATATTGAAAAATTCAGACTCATCGTCAAATCGATCCAAACAATCAAGAATCAATTTGTCTATGGAAAAGATACAAAAGATTCTAGCAAAATGGATTCAAAGATCTTATTCGGCATCTATGGCATTATCTGCACGCTGGAAGATTGTGTGATTTTATCCCATACCAAGGCAGTGCAGATCGAATGCGTTAAGCTTTTGATTCAGCTTCACTCCATGGACCTCCCCGTCATTCGTACACGCGCCATGCAAGCGCTTCATAACATTGCGGGCGCTCATGTAGCCATGACTCCAACAGTTAAAGTCGTCATTAGCATCCTTATGGCATGCAATAAATCCCGCGCCCGCAATATAGGAGACCTCAAAACAAGCACATCAGAGATGATTCTCTCTCCAGCAAGCAGCGCTTCGTACCCGCATTTAATGGCAACCATACGCAAAGGAATCGAAGACCCTATCTCTATGCCAGTCTTGAAATTTCTATTGCGCAGTATCGGGCAAATCAAAGATCAAAAAGAAAATGATGATGAGGGAGGTCAATCTCTAACGACTCTTTGGGCGTTAACCGAACAATACGAAATTGCTTCCGAGATTTTTAAGATTATCTCCAACCTACCGGCTGAATATTCCGGACGGGATGCAAGGGGAAATACGGCTTTTCATGTGGCTGCGCGTAGAGGAGCCGAACGCATGGTGGAAATTATCAGTTCCAACACGAGAACTGGAATCAACGACCAAAATATGGATGGCGAGTCCGCGCTCCATGTCGCCGTTACCGCTCAACATCATGATGTGGTTCTTGCCATCCTAAAATGCAAGCCCAACTTGGATCTCCAAGATAACCAACTCATGACGGCATTAAGACGGAGTGTTGATCACCGAGATGCACGGATCACCCAAAAACTTTTAGACGCAAAAGCCGATCCGGACATTGTCGACGGTGAAGGAACCGGTCAAACGGCATTAGATGTTGTGATCAATGCAGAGAATACCTACCTGATCGAACTATTTCTTGCGTCAGAGGCTCGGATCGCAGGGCATACCCAAAAGCAGACGCCGATCGCCGTGGCAGCAAGTAACACCAAAGAAAAATCGTTGATGTATTTGATCGACAGGCAACTGAAAGACAACCAAAACCTGACCCCCTTAGAATGTCATAAAATTTTACGCATGATCTCTAGAGATGGAAAAAACATCACCTGTTCTCCGGAATTCTGCCAGTACCATCTTAAAAAATTAAAAGAATCAAGACTGTACCAAGAAGCTTTTAAACCATTTTCAGAATGGCCGCATATTGAATACAAAAAAGAGCCGGATGTCGTTTTAGTTATCCCTAAAGCCACTTCGTCGCATAGCTTTTGCCAGGTGTTTGATCCGTATTGCAGCGCGAATTCGTTAATTCGCTTAGCACGCCATCCGGATCAGATTGGTGAATTCAAAACTTTTTTGGAGTCGTGCCATACGCCTGAAGAACTCAATGGCAACCATTACCTTGGATTAACTCCTGCGCATGTCGCTGTTTACTCGGGCAATACGGAAGCCTTAAAGGCTTTAATTGCCAAAAAGGTCGATTTAAATAAACAAGATTTCCGCGGCTTTACTCCCCTGCATTTTGCTGCTTTTTTGCGTGATCCAGCGATGGTAAAACTCTTATTAGCTGCCGGCGCCGATGCGGCAATCAAAAACGATCATGGGGAAACTCCATTTTTAATGTTATGCAAAAAGCAAACGGCAAAATCTCCCGAAAGCGTGGAATTGCTCCCCGCTCGTGAAGTTGGGCTGGAAGACAATAGGGAACTTGCTAAACAGCTGCTTTCCCATTCAGATCCAAAAGCTGTGGATATCTTTGGCAATAATGGTCTGCATCTTGCCTTGCCTTCTAACCTACCGAACATCACTGCCCTGTTGATGAATGATTATAGGGATCTGTTCTGGATGAAAAACAAACAAGGACAGTTTCCCATTGAAAAGATTATTCCCAACACAGTTGGATTCGATGTCATCGGATTCCTAGGTAAATTTGACCTGAGAAACCTGATTGAGCTGCATGAAGGGTTTACCTTGCACATTCGGAACCAACTCACATTGACGGGGCTTTTGGTGCGCGCCGAAGCGGTCAACATTCTAGAAAAAGTCATTAGAGAACGTCCGGACCTTGCCTTCCATGCCGATTCGCCTAATGGCACACGTCCTTTGCATTTTGCTGCGCGCCATAACTACACTAAGGTCCTAATCTTGTACCATTCCCTTGGCTATTCACTTGATTCCCCTGACCTTTTCGGCAATACACCCGCTCATTACGCGGCTTATGCAGGACATCAAGATTTTCTGGAAGGCTTGATTAGGCTAAAAGTCTCGTGCACCACACCTAATAAAGATGGACGCACACCCTTACATTACGCTGCCGCACGCGGCCATGCCGGCGTCGCCAAATTTCTCATGTCAAATGGAGTGAGTCCCCACGATCGCGATATCCATGGAGATAATCCTTTCCACTTAGCGGCAAAAAAAGAGTGCTATCATGCTATGGAGGTGATTTACGAACATGATCACTCCGTTTTGGATACCACTAATGATTATGGACACGCAGCCCTGCATATCACCTGCATTAATGGATACAGCGAAGGAGCTCAATTTTTGCTAGGAAAAGGTGCCCGATTCGATACGCCGAACAGCACAGGTGCAACGCCTTTGATTCTCACTGCACAACAGGGTAACTTGGGAATCCTCATGAACCTGCTTAAACGAAAACCCATTGTCACCCATCAGGATGAAAATGGAGAGTCCGCTCTTAACCACGCTGTTTACCACCTACATACAAAAGTCGTGGAGGCATTACTTCACCACGCAAGAACTCTGCAGCTAGAGTCAACGCTTGTGAGACAAACGGACAATCAACGCGAAATTCCTGCCAATGAATTGGTGAATCGCGAGGTAACCAATATTGGAATGGCGAGTGCTAGCGCGGCGATATTTAATCAACTTTTAGCAGCCGGCACAGATGTTGCCCACGTGGATTTGACTGGCCAAACGTTAATGCACAAGTTTTGCTCTCATGGACGCAAAGATTTGCTGGATTGCTTTGTCTCTTACCTCAAAGAACATGCTAAAAAAACGATGGATGCCAGAAAGCGCACCCTCATCCATTCTGCCTTGTTGTGTCCTAACGATCAACACCGGTTTGACACACTGGCGTTTCTTTTAAAGTTAAATAAAATTTCGGTTAACGCCAAAGATGCAAATGAACAAACGGCTCTTCATTACTGCGCATTCCTAGGATTAAAACGAGAAGCGGATTTGCTGTTAGCCAACAAAGCCGATAAAGCAGATATTGAAGCCACCGACAAAGATGAACACAATGTGCTTCACCTGCTGCTGCAGCGCGATAAACTTGATTCAGACGACGTTCTTTTATTGAAAGAATTAATCGCTGCCAAACCCGCACTTTTGCTTAAAAAAGATAATAAAGGTAACACTCCCCTCCATATCTTAGCCATGAAAGGACATGATCAAGCGTTGGACATTGTTCTTGAACAGGTGCCGCTGGATAGCTCTAAAAAGATGGAATATAAAAATGCACTCAACAAAGAAGGGAATTCGCCGTTTGCCATCGCTTCGACAAAATACCCGGATTTGGCAAACAAGATTTACAATTGGGTCGGAAAACCACACTCCAGCAAGTAAGCTAGCTAGATATTTACCGAACTGGCACCTTTCCGACCGCCGAATCCAACTACAGTCTGATAACATAGAATCAAATGGTCAACTCCATTCATGGCGCGATGCGGCTTGGCTTCGGGTGGCAAATCAAAACTTTTGGCAATTTCATCTTTGGACAAATTGGTTTCCGAGAACGGTTCAAGATGGGGGTTTTGCATCATCAACGCCCAATACATCGAGGCAAAGTCCAGCCAATGGTAGGGCCAATTTAAGTTTTCCTGGGTATAAATATCTACCAATTGAACAAAAAAACTGCGATCAAATGCCGGATTTTGGCAGACAAAGACCGCTTTGCCACGCGCGACCCCCGCTTCAGTAAAGGCACGGATAATCTCTTCCCGAACTTGAGGGATCTCTTTCCCTTGCTGATCAATCGTCTCCCATTCAAATCCATTAATCAGGATGCTGGATAAATCCCGCTCTTCCCACACGGTGTAAGGATGCTTGACGACACTGGAGTACGCAGTAATCAATTGGCCGGAAAAAACATCATAAATTTTGAAGGCTATCTCGATGACTTTATGCTTGCAAGCATCAAGTCCAGTCGATTCTAGATCCAAAAAAATAGCCAGCATAGTAAAAAAATTCCTGTAAGGCTAAGGCCTAAATTTTAAATAAGTGCGTGATCCTATCACAGATCGGTAAATCCCCACAAGACCCTCTACTAAATATTTTAAATTCAGAACTCTAAACAAGCTTTTGCCTTTTATAGGGCGAAGGGTATAATTCACGCGATTGAGGTTTAATCATTTCGAAAATAGAGGCGACACCCTAGCTGCCACAGCTAGATTTTCCAATATTTAAATTGAAAGCTACTCATTATTTTTTTATAATTTACATAAGCCCGAAAAAAAAGCTTAAGGAAGTTGAATGAGACCCATCAAAAGTGAACGGTTAAGAAAGCTAGAAATTGAGTTACAAGATCTGGAGCAGTGGCTCAAACTTGGTCTTGTCCCAAAAAAAGACATCGAAAAACACAAAGAAGAAATCGCAGCTCTCCAAGCGAAAATTGAAGAAGAGAAAGAACGTCTCCAATTCCTCAAAGAAAGCGGGGAGGCGGAAGAGTATGTCACACCTAAGAAACAGGCAGCCCGCGCAGGATATACGGAAATGCCTTCCATTCCCGATATAGATGTCGGAGAAACCGGAACAACCTTTACTGATGCCGGTTTGGATATGGAAACGGAAGTTTCCGAAACAGCATCCACCATCGAAGAGCGGGATGAAGAGGAAGATGAGGAAGAAGGCGCCCACGAGAAAACAACTCGTGAAGAGAGCGGCGAAGCGGAAGAAGAAGAGGAAGAAGAATCATATTTTAGCGATAAAAACCGCTGGAGGCGCGGTGGCATCGTAGATCCCGACGCCAATGACTGGTAAGCGCGAACTCAGCCTTTATTATCATATTCCATTTTGCACCCGTAAATGCGATTATTGCCACTTTTACGTGCTGCCCAATCAAGAATCCCTCAAAGATCAACTCTTTGAGGGTTTTTTACTTGAAAAGGAACGATGGAACTCGGTCATTTCTCATCATACAATCCCATCGCTTTACTTTGGCGGCGGGACACCGGCACTTTTTGGTCCCGAGCGCATCGCTGCCATCATCGATTCGACTCCCCTGGATTCCCATGCTGAAATCACCTTGGAAGCCAACCCTGAAAACATCACCTATGCGTTAATGGACGCTTACAAGCGCGCTGGGGTTAATCGTGTGAGCATGGGAATTCAATCCTTAAACGATGAGTTGTTAGCCGTTTTGACGCGCACGCATGGTGCCCAGAAAGCGATCGATGCCGTTTACGCTTGTAAGGAAGCAGGGATTAAAAATATTTCGATCGATTTGATGTACGATGTGCCCTATCAGACATTGGAGCAGTGGAATGACACCTTAAGCAAAGCTGTCATGTTGCCAATCACCCATTTATCTTTATATAATCTAACGTTTGAACCTCACACGGTTTATTTTAAAAAGGCCGCTCTTAAAAAGGCAGTTCCTCATGAAGAAGCTAGCTTGCAGATGTACCAAAATGCAGTCAGGACGTTTGAGCAATCGGGACTTTCCCGTTATGAGATATCGGCGTTTGCAAAGAACGGACATGTTTCCAGGCACAATGTCGGATATTGGACGGGCAGACAATTTTTGGGTTTCGGTCCATCGGCCTTTAGTGATTATGGAGGAAAACGGTTCCGTAACGTGGCCAACCAATCGAAATACCTAGCTGCATTAAGGAACGGAACATCCCCAGCCGACTTCGAAGAAGAGTTAGATCCGGCCGCGAAAGTACGGGAGCTGTTTGTCATTCGCATGCGTTTAAAAGAAGGGTGTGATTTAACCCAATTTGCGTTGGACACAGAAACCTTGCAAACGATCCAACGCTTGATTGCCGATGGCTTTCTTGAACAGGAGGCCAATCAAGTCAAACTGACCGATAAGGGAATTCTGTTTTACGACACCGTCGCCTCCGAACTCATTTAAACAATTTAACAGGATAGGCAGGATTACAAAAAAATATAACAATGATGACCAGGATAACCAGGATCAGAACAAAAAGATCAACGATAGGAACGATATAATCATTACCTTCTTCTATCGTTCTTATCTTGATCCTTGATTATTATCCTGGTTATCCTGGTCATCATTGTCTTTTATATATTATCCTGCCTATCCTGTTTGTTTTATGCTCCAATTAAAAAAATCGCCGGCTTGTCATTCAAATTTGGCAACGGGCTTTTATGCCACACTGCTACCGTTTGCGCTAGCACGCCCTGCGTCGGCAGCGTCAAATCCCATGCCACACACAATTTCGTCTCTTGGTCTAACACCCGCAATAACTGTTTCAACAGCTTATCATTGCGGAATGGCGCTTCCATAAAAATTTGTGTGACTTTGCCGGCTTGGTGTTCCATCTGTTTAATCTGTTTATCCTCTCCCGATAGGTAACCATGAAACGTAAAGTTCTGCCCTTGCATCCCTGATAGCATTAACGCCATCAAAATCGATGAAGGACCTACAAAAGCTTGCACAACAATTCCCAGCTGCCGCGCCCGCGCAACGAGTTTCGACCCTGGATCCGCAATGCAGGGTAATCCGGCATCCGAAACATATCCCCAGCGCTCCCCGTGCTTAATGGGCTGCAGCATAAAATCGATATCCCCATCGGGAGTATCCCGGTTGAACACCGCTAGCGGAATGTGATGCACGGGGCTTTCCCCATGAAACCGTTTAAGATAGCGGCGTCCGCCATATTCGCTCTCTGCAATCAATCCATCTAAGGACAAGACTGCCTGTCCGACGCTTGAGGGCAAAAACAGTTCAGGATGCTTATGCTCCCCTAACAAATTGGGAAGCAGCAAGAGTGCAGGTTTTTTTACTTTAGTCATGAGTGAGTTTTGGGTTGCAAAGTTTGATGAGTAGGATATCAGCAAGGGTGTCATACCCGTCTGAGAGGCTGCTATTTTTTGCTTGCAGCTCGGCAGTATCTAACCGAATAATCCCCTTTCGAAAATGATTTAAACCGTATCCTTGCGATTGGGAAATTTGTTTCTGCAATAAATTGCCGCGCAGATAGGGAAACACCCGCACGACATCTTCGGGGCCTCCGCCTTGCGCTAAGATCGAACAAATCTGCAGTCCATTCATAAATTGAGTGCGCAGCTGCCGGATCAGCACTAAAAACGGCTGCCCTTCCTCTAGCTGGGCTTTCATGATACGCAGCGCTGCAGCAGAGTCCCCTCTAAAGATGGCTTCGCCCAGCTGCCAAACAGTTTCTTGATTCGTGAGCCCGCAGATCGCCGAGACATCTTTAATGGTGATCTCTTTGCGCTCTCCAACATAGAGCACCAACTTCTCCACTTCTTGATGCAAGATCGCATGTTCAGATCCCAAATTCTGAATCATAAACTGCGCCGTTGCCTGATCCATCCGCTTCCCTTCTTCGGCAACAAGGTCTTGCAGCCACTCGACCGCTGCTTTTTCTTTTTCCCATGGTTTATCCGGCTGGGCAATCTCTAAAATTGTCCCCGCTTTATCTACGGTTTTATAAAAATTCAGCGTACTTTTTAACGTTTCGGCTGTCCCGATCATGATCGCCCCTTTGTTGGGGTTTTCCACGTAATCCATCAATGGTTCAAGCTGCTTGGCCGTCAACTCTTCCAAGTGGTTGACAATGACGATCTGTTGATCCCCAAAGAGCGATAGAGTGCGTAAACTGTTTAAAATGTCTGGAATATTCTGGGCGACGGCCTCGAAACTCGCAACTGCTTTATTTTTCCCTAGCCGCTCCAACAATTTCGCCACAGCTTGCTTTCGATCAAACGCATCCTTAGCGATCAAGAGGTAAATCGGAGCAAAATCTTTCTCAGAAACGGTTTGTAAAAGTGTTTTCAGATGGGTGTATTTCATAATAGTTCTGTCGGAGCCAGCCGAATTAATTCTAAAGAGAGCGGCACCCAAGGCTGATGGGTTTTGATGAACGCGTCTAGCTGGTCCGCACTCACCCAATGGATTTCATCATATTCTGGATGGGATGCAGTCTCATGCAACGCATCAGGGCCGACTAGAATCTCGACGCACACATCAACCATTCCTTCAGGACGATCATAGTTTAATTTAAATGGACGCACGCTTATCACAGCGTCTTCGGTAATCCCAGTCTCCTCACTGAGCTCATCCATCAGTTGTTTCCGAAAGTCTACGACTCTCTCAAAGACATAATTGGTATTGACCGTTCCGGCCGGGGCCAATTCATAGTGGGAAGGAAACTGCGTCACAAATCCAGCCCGTTTGCCGATCAAAAATAAATGACCGCACCGCGTTAGGCCGGACAATCCTATCGTGCTTAACCCTAAATGTTTACGAACATTCTTCGATAGGTGATGCGCAAACACAAGCTTATAGTCAACATATTTTCCCGATAAATGGTCCGCATCATACGTATCCAAACAGAGCACCTTGCCGTTGAACAATTTCTCTTTACGCTCTTCCACTCCCTTGGCCCAGATTTGCTCGATCTCTTTTTGAATATCGGAAGGCACCACTAGAGGTTCTGAATTTTTCACCGTAATGACAAAATCGGAAGAGATAGGGATTAAGACAGGATCAGACATGTGCATTCCAGGGGTGATTTTGAAAGTAGTTTAAAATAGACAACCAGTTTGGAAACTCAGAGCCGCCAAATTTTAATGTATTGATGCCCGCGCTTTCGGCAGAGCGTATTCCGTTATCTGAATCTTCAATGGCTAAAGCCTCATCCGGGGTAGTTTTAGTGACTTCTAAGGCACGTAAATATAAATCCGGAGCTGGCTTTCCACTTTGAACTTCGTCCGAAGTGATCACTGCTTCAAAATCGGCGCTTAAGTTTAACCGCTCAATCAACCCTACCGCCATATTAGCACCTGCGGCGGTGACAATGGCTAGCCGCAGGTTGTGAGCACGGGCAAAATGGATAAACTCATTCACACCTGGCATGAGGGTCGAGTCGTTCACATAGTGCTGCCCTAATTCTTCCATGTATAATTCAAAAAGTTGATCCGCTTCGAGGGGAAAATTGTACTTATTTTTCAGATAAACGGCGGCTTCGGCAATCGTCACCCCATTTAGATCGGCAAACTCTTGGCGCGTTCCTTCCACACCAAACCGGCGGCATAAACTTAGGTAGGTGTTAAACAACGGCTTTAAACTATTCACTAACGTTCCATCTAAATCGATAAAAACAATTTTAGGCTGAACACGGACCGCTTTTTGCCGAATAGACTGGTTGATTCCCTTCCACTCCGGATGCTGATCAAGCAGCTTCAACACCTCTTTAAGGGTAAAATGCGGCTGTTGCGGATAAAGCGCCGTTAAAACCTTTTCGATTAACAAAAAGTCTGCTTCTGTATCCACCGTCAACCTAAGTTCGGGCGCTAAGGAAGGGTTTGCCACTAACTCCCCGATTTTAAATCGCCCTGGTTTTTCATAAAGATAGAGGGTCACATGCTCCCGTTCGGGCCGGTCATGCGCCTGCTTATCCGCACGCTCTAATGCTGTGCGGGAACACACTTCCACTTCCATGCCGCGCGGGAATGTGCGTGTCATGCAATTTGAAATATAGTCAAATCCGTTGGATGTAAAATAGTGGATCGCTTTCTCAACAATGATTGGATCAATCAATGGATTATCCGCAGTTAATCGGACCACCACATCCGCCTGAACGTTCTGCGCCGCTTGCACGTACCTTTTTAAGACATCATGCTCGCTGCCGCGAAACACGTTAACGTTTAGCCGGCTGCAAAGATCGGCAATGGGGTCATCGTTCTGTGCTTGCGTGGTCGCGACAACCACCTCATCCGCGTTCTTTACACGCTTAATCCGTTCGAGTTGATATTCCAATAAAGGTTTGGACAACACCTGTTTCAGCACTTTACCTGGCAGCCGCGTAGACCCCATGCGCGCTTGGATAATGATGGCAACTTTCGACTTACTCATTTCACTCCTTCATTGGCAACATAATTTACCTAACTGCAAGATAAAACCCAAGTTGATACAATGTTCAGTTACCTTATGAATAAAAATTAATAAAACACTTATTTAGAGATGTTTATGGATGCTCCCGCAATTGCCGCACAAAAAAATCCTCCCGTTCCTGCTGCAAAACCTCCTGCTCCGAAGCAAAAATCGGAACCGGCTATTGAACCCGGTCCCCTATCTCTTTACCACCCGCCCGACCATTTTCTAAAGATGTTTATCTATGTCTTAAAGGCCATCAATCCCAAGACTGGGGAACTCGCTTCCTCTTATGCATCGAGGAAGGGAGAGGTCATCCTGAAAGATGTCGGATTTCACGAGCGTGTACGAACATTCATTGAAGCGCCGCACGCATTGGATTGTTTGAGTTATTCCATCGCTGGACGTTTTAAAGAAGAGTGTAAAAAAGCCGGACGTGAGCTGACAAAAGAATCTTTTTTGATTACAGGGCCGAAGGTATTTGAGCTGATCGGACCAGAATTAGGTAAGAAGCAGTTCGAGGCCATTTTCGGCATATCCATGGATCATTTGATTGCCGAACAACAGCTTAATCCTGAATTTTGGAATCAGCTATGGAGTTCCTGCTGTGCGGAAACGCAACAAGTTGAGATTCGGCATTCGACACCAGGAATGAACCGAGCGGACCTCATCAAAACATTCACCCTGAGTATCTCTGCCTTGGCTGAAATTGGGTATCAGACACGTTCGGAAACAGCTAAACGCGTAGAAAATGAATTACATATCACCCCTGATCAGTCCAAAAATACGATTTTGGAGTCAATTTTTTCTCGCCATATCGAACAAAGATATGTGACAGACAGTGAAGGCAATCTTTTCTCTACTTTAAGGCTTCGGGAACGCTCGACGCCGCGCGTCACGTGGGTAAAGTCCGCTCACCGCCTTTCTGAATGTTTCTCTTCTCTCGATGATTTGGCGATTCGCATCACGTTTCTTGATCCGCAAGTTCCCGTGATCGAACTCGTCTCAAACAGCGTGGGGCAAGCGCTCTTTAGCCGTCTGTTTAATTGGCCGATTGTCCCGCGAAAGAGCAACCGAGACTCCTATTCCATTTTTACTCTTTGCTCCCTTCAGGCGCGCTTTGGACGGACGCGCATTCATCCCGAAGTCACCTTTGACGATTGGAAACAGCTAGGCAGCAACTTTTCTAATTTAACCCCCTTGCCGTTCGACCAATTCATTGTGCAGCGAATCATTTGGGCGGTCGAAGCAACTCAAGACCTCAGTTACGAAAACGTATTTGCACATACATTTCAGGTATGCGAATCGTTGCAACGTAATACAAAAAACTCTGATAAGCACATCCCTTCGATTTGGCAAGGGGTTCGTACCTACGCCGCAGCAAAAGGGTTAAGCAACAGCCAGGCTACGCTCTTGGGCAGGCTTTTCGATCTCGTCGAAAGCGACCTCACATTCCCGCAAATCATCCTGTTGCTCCAACTAGCCTCTCTTCTACGTCTGCTAGCTGACCAAACAACGATGCAACGCTCGTCGCTCAACGTGACCTTGTCAGGTCATCTGCACCGGCCTGAAATGAACGTGCGCATCGAAGCAAATGGCCGTCCCTATCACTTAAACCTAAAACTTGAGCCTGAACTGCATACCCATTTAGAAAGCGTCAGAAAGGTGTTTCGGGAGGGTTTTAACGATCCCCAAGTCATCATGGAAATCGTTCAATTCTTTATCGAGGGGTTAAGCTTCAAAGGAACACACGCTTCTGCCATGGATCACAAACTCAACCATCTGCAAGCAGGATTAATCGTCATCAAGCACATAGGATTCGATCTCTTAACAGGAATGCAAGCAGAGATGAAACCGTTGGGCATGACGTGTCTTTTTGCCGCAGGCGGGTGTTTGCAAGAGCTCAATCTTGAACCTGTTCTGCGTTATCTTCCAGAATATGCGTATCAGAATGCGAATGGAACCACTGTCCTTTCTAACCTTCTCCTGCTAGGGGAAACAGGCAGTCCTTTATTCAGTTCAGAAGGGCAAGTGGCTGTCACCCTAAATACCGGATTCAAAAATAAATTTTCGAAACTGCCACAATTTATCCTGCATTGTGTTTATGATTTTTTGCGTGCTCCCTTCAAACAGTTATCCGACTTGGCGATTACCCTCTGGAAAGACATAAGTGCCGCATTAACGAAAACGGAACAAATCGCAGAGATCCCCAAATTATTAGACCTTTGCCTGACACGGTCTATCGGAAATACGCTTCCCCTCCTTCAATCGTTTTGCCTAGGTTCGCAAGAAGGAAAAGAAGCTATTGATCCGGCAAGCCGGTGTAAAATCCTTCTAGGTTTTTATGGCAAATACCATGAACATAAGCACATTCAGGCGAACGTGATTTTAATCGCTAATTTTGTGGTTAAACTGTTTGCTGAGACCGTTAAATCCGATGCATTAAGTGCAGATGAAAATTCGAGCGGCATTGATCTTGATGAAGATGAAGCTTTAGGATTAGAACACTTGCTAAAACAGCTCGAAACGATGAAACATCGATCGAGGCTGCAAATTGTCCAACACCTTCCTTCCCTTCGTTATACCCGGCCTTCGCTTACCGAAGCAATCGAAAGAGCGTTTGATGCACTTAAATTAAAAGGTTTATCGGCAAACAAGCTTCAAGCATTAAAAACGTCAAACGATCCCGACTTTGTCTTCAAGCAACTTCTATCCTACTTGAACCTGGGAGATGAATTCCCCACCGAAAAGGCAATTAGCGTCGCTTTGGAAGCGTTGCTTCGATTAAATTACAAACCGGCTGAACTCTTATCTATTTGCATGAACAAAGTGGATCTCAGCCGGATGAATCACTCATTTTGCCTTTCCTTTTTTACGTTGCTTGAGAGGTGCAGCCTCGAAGAGCTTAAACCGGAGGAAAAACAGCGCCTACCAGAACAGATGGTCAGTTTGATTCAAAGTGCAGCGCAACTTCAAGCACCTTCCTCCTTCTGGGGATCAGCAGCACGCGTGCTCCAAAAAATGAATCCCGCCGTTTTTCAAAACCATGATGTATTGACAGCCGGGCTGATCGTTTTGCAAAAAATAAGCAACGCGAATGGAAAATCTCCTCAAGAAGATTTAAGCCATTTTAAAAGCGTCTATGGACTCATCGGCACAAGGCTGCAAACCTCCGTACCAAATCAACCTGCACTCCGACACTGTCTAGCGGCTGCCTTAGAAAATTTTGTCAGACGAAAGCAAACACAAGAAGCAAAAGCGGTGTTAGCTTTGTCCCCTGAATCGTTTGACCTTCAAAATGCAATAATGATTTTGGAAAGACAAATTCGTGCCTGTCAGCAACCTTTCAACAGCAAACCTATCGAATGCCTTTTTGACCTCTGGAATCTTTTAAAATCACCGCACAAACCGCAACTCCATTGCGATCGCGTCTTATGGCCGCTCGCGCGCTTATTGATTGGATCAGAAAGTCCAAACATACGAATGGAGGGCGTCAAATTAGTCGAATGGATTTTAAAAGTAAAAAAAGAACGTCATTTGCCCGAAATTTGCCGCATTCTAGCAGCACGCGCCGCACAACACACCGCGGCCTTGGAATGCGATTTTACTATGGCTAATCTCATCTGCGGTTACGCACAAATCCACAAAATTTTAACTCCTGTCGAAGTGCTCTGCATCGTGGATTTCATTGTAGACCGCCCCGCAGCAGCGCACACGCTGTGGCTCTCGGTCTTGCCAAAGCACAAGCCTGGGACGCGCTCAAACCTTTCTATGACCACTCAAAAATTGATTCAATCGCTCTATCAAGCCAAAGATTTTGGACGAGCCCGCGAAGTGATGAAGCATCCCACAGTTCAACAAGATATGCCCGTTAAACAGCGTGAGCTCATGTTCGAATTTTGTGTGAAAGCCCAACTTGAAGCGCATATCGCGTCACCTCCAGAACAAGATCAAGAGGCAAATCAAGCCGCAGAGTTGATGTTGAAGGACCTCGCCGCCCTCAATCGGACAGCGGTTTTGGCAGTCGTGCCCTTAGTGACAAGGGCCCTCATCTCTATCTTTTTGACCGAGGAACGGAAACCCAGCTTCTCTAGTCATATGCACGAATTTATTAAAGATTTTCTGTTAAAAGATGATGCCCGAGGAGAGCGATTCGCCATTGTTTTTCATCTCTTATTGGAGGAGGTCAAAAAGCATCCGGTAAAAGGCGCCCTGCGTTTAACGGTTCTGAAAGCAATCGATCGCTTGCTGGCACCGGATCCTGTAAGCAACCATTTCAACAGACTGAAGCAAGATTTCCATCATTTCCTGCTCTTGCCTGATCAGGCGGAGGAATACAAATTGTCTTTAAACACAGTCTTTGGCCAGATGACCGATGACCAGATCGTGGACTTTGTGGCTCTCGTCAGCAAAATGAACGAACGGATCTATATCCTTCGCATGCTGCACGCCTTGGAAAAAGGGCCATTAAGGCTCATTCAAAGATCTATTCCTACTGCGTTCAATGCCATCGACAAGGTCATTTTATGGCTTACTAGAAACCAAAACAACGGGTTCGATGAAAGCTACCTGGAGATCTTTGAAGCCACATTCCTGGCGATGCGGGCATGCCTCCACAAAGCGCGGCGCCCCATTGTCATCCAAAAAAGTCCTAATTCTATTGTTGACCCCAAATACATTGCATCCGAACAAATAAAAATTTTTAATGAGATTCGCCAGTCATTCACTGCCTATTTTAACTTATGTCTCGTGGTGACTCAAAAATTGATTGGACACAAAGGTTTTCCGATGGTTGTCGAGGTAGGATTTAATCTGCTGGCGTGCACTCAGGTTTCGATTGTCGACACAAAAGAAGTCCGTGTGTTCCTTAATTTATTGGTTAAACATGTACTAAAAGACTCCACCACATGCGTTTTTTCCCTCCAAAGCGCTGCCATGTGCATGCGTGGATTTGGCAAAGAGAATCCAGACGATTACAACGCGTACCGGGAATTTATTCATGCATGGCTTTCTAGCATTGCAGACCGCGCATTGATGCAGCGCTTAAAGGACGGATTTCCACAATTTGAGGCCACCATGAAGATCCCATGCAGCGAATTTATCGAAACCTGTGACCAGGTGTTAAAAGCCCTAAAGAGCGGTTAAAGACAAACACGACCAAGACCAGGACATTTTTAACTATCCTTGTCCTGTGCGTCCTGGTCCTGCTCTTTTAAAAGCTTCTGAACTTGGCGGCAGATGTTTTTATTGTTCTCATGGGTCAATAACGCAGGGGCATCCTCTAACAACACCCACCGTACGTTTTGCATTTCTTTCAGCTGCGGACGCGCTTTTCCAGACACAAGCCCCACGAAATAATGGACACTCTTCTCGATCTTTTCCCCTTTCCAGGTAAACCAGTAGTGAATCGACAACGGCTCTTCACTCAATAGCCGTTCTAGCTGAACCCCCGCTTCTTCCTGCATCTCCCGTTTGGCGGCTTCCAACGGGGTTTCTCCCTTATCCGGATGGCCTTTGGGAAACTCCCAAAACCCTTCCAACCGATGAACCAATAAAACATGCCACTGATGTTTTTCGCGTTTAAGTGGCACGAATCCGTAGGAAGACTCTTTACGCATAGGGGGCAAACACAAGCACGGCGTTATGCCCGCCAAATCCAAATGAATTGGAGATGGCAGCCTTAATCGAATGTTTCGTCGCCTTAGTCGGCACAATGAAATCCAATCCCTCTTCAGGATTTTCGAGGTTGATGGTCGGGTGCACCACACCCGTTTCAATCGCTTTGATGGTTGCAATCGCTTCAAGCCCGCCTGCGGCTCCCAACGCGTGCCCAGTCATCGATTTGGTTGCATTGATGACAACATCTTTAGAGTTGGTCAATACTTGTTTGACAGCGCGGATCTCGGCCATATCTCCTACCGGAGTCGATGTCGCATGCGCATTCACATAATTGACATCGGCCGGAGTAATTCCGGCATCCAACAGCGCTTGCCGGATGCAGGAGGCAACGCCTGATCCATCTTCACACGGTTCGGTCATATGGAATGCATCGCACGAAGCACCGCCGCCCAGCAGCTCACAATAGATTTTTGCTTTGCGGGCGAGCGCGTGTTCCAAACTTTCGATCACGATAATCCCCGCACCTTCCCCCATCACAAACCCATCCCGGTTCTTGTCCCACGGGCGAGAGGCTTGTTCGGGTGCATCATTGCGTTGAGAGAGCGCTCGAATCGCGCAAAATCCAGCCATCCCGATCAACGAAACGGGAGCCTCGACGCCGCCAGTCAGCATTAGGTCGGCTTCACCATCCCGTATGTGTTTTAGGGCGCTAATGATGGCGTGGTTGCCGGTTGCGCAGGCGGAAGAGACAGAGTAGTTAGGGCCTTTAAAACCGGTGTCGATCGCCAGCATCCCACCGGCCATGTTTGTGATAATATAAGGCACGAAAAACGGAGTGATCCGCCGCGGTCCCTGCTCATTCAGTGTTGTGACGCCTTGAGCGAACACACTCATGCCGCCCATGCCGGATCCGACGATAATTCCGCAACGGGTTTTGTCCAGTTGATCCGATTCAGAATTGACTGCTGCCGATTGCAACGCTTTTTTGCCAGCGACCATGGCGTAGGCGATGAAACGGTCTACGCGGCGCGCTTGCTTTTTGTCCAAATAATCGCCAGTCTCGAAGTTGCGGATGATCCCGCCGAATTTAGTGGTTAACTCCTCTGTCGGAAACTCTGTGATCGTGCTGATCCCGCTTTTTCCCGCACAAAGATTTTGATGAAAGGTATCCGGATCGTTTCCCAAATTTGAAACAATCCCCATGCCCGTCACAACGACCCGTCTTTTCTTGCTCATGCATTCCTCTTATTCTTTGGCGAGTGTGCCGATATCGATTTTGACATCCACAATCTTCGCTTCACGCCAAAGGTTTTCTAAATCATATTTTTCGCGCATCTCATTTGTAAACAAATGGACGACAATTGCACCAAAGTCCACAACCACCCAGTCCCCTACCTGCTCCCCTTCAAGATGCAAAGGCGCCATCTTGACATCATCCAACTTTTCGATCACGGTTTTGGCAAGGGCTTGCACATGGCGTTCGGCACCCCCCTCCGCAATCACAAAAAAGTCGGTTAATGACGAGATGCCCCGAACGTCCAGGACTAAGATATTTTCGCCCTTCTTGTCAAAGATTGACTGGGCGATTTGATCGAGGATTTCAAACTGCGGATCGCGTGCCATTAGCAATTTTAAAATATTTATTTTTCAAACTGTATCTTTAAAAGTATAATTGATTTTGCCTAAGGCGTCTACCCTTAATTTCCTTGGCGATACAGGTTGTGGGCTTCGATATAATCGATGACTGGATCAGGGGCCAAATGCCTGCAATAAAGCCCTTTTTGCACCCGATCTCGGATCTCGGTCGCGCTAATTTCCAGGACTCTAACGGGAAACACACCTTCCGATACCGCCTGATTGACCAGTGGATCTTGACTCGCGGGAATCGCTGCGCCTTTACGCAAGCCGACGAACAAGCGGGCTAACTTTAAAATATCGCGATACCGGTGCCATTGATGGAATTCCGGAATAATGTCAGAGCCGATGATCAAATAGAGCGGCTCATCCGAAGCTTGGGCTAATGCTTCCAACGTGTCGATGGTGTAGGCCGGGCGGTCGCCCTTCAACTCATAATCGATAATTGAAAAACCAGGCAACCTTCCGACAGCATATTGAACCATTTTTAGACGGTCTTTAGCAGGCGCCGATTGCGTTTGCTTGGCAGCCTTCAAAGGATTGACTGCGGTTGGGCAAATCAACACTTTGCTGCCAGGAAAGTGTTCTTGGAAGGCTAACGCTAAATTGAGATGGCCATTGTGGATGGGATCAAATGTGCCGCCGAGTAATCCACGCATCAATCACACTAAAAAGAGTAGTTCACGGTATTTCGGCAGCGGCCAATACGCATCATCAACCAGGGTTTCCAGATGATCGACGCTTTCACGCAAGTCATCACATTTTTCGGAGACTTTTTCTCCAAACGCCACCCCGCGCTTCTCCAGCGACTCAATTTTTAAAGAAGCCTCTAACACATCTTCCACCGCATCGAGATTTTTAAGGGCGGCTTCAATCCCTTTGGTCAGCTCATTCAATAATTTATTTTGCCGCGGCGCCGCTTTCGATCCAATTTCTTCTAAGCTATCGGCCAAATCCCTTTGATAACGGATAGCCGCGGGTAGAATCTGTGTGCGGAACATATCGATCATCAACTTCGCTTCAATTTTGATATTGTTGATGTAGATGTCGGTTAAGATTTCATAGCGGCTCTGCAGCTCATTTTTCTGTAGAATCCCTTGAAATGCGGCGACTGTTTTCTTGTCGACAAGCGCTTCAAACGCATGGACCGATTTGGTAATGTTGGGCAATCCGCGCCGCTTCGCTTCTTGAACCCACGCTTGGCTATAATTGTCGCCATGAAAGCGCACCCCTTTCGAATGCTTCAAATACTTGCGGATCACCGGCAGAACCGCTTCGACAAGCTCTGCTTTGGATGGCTTTTTGTGGTTTTTTAAGTTTTCTTCCACTTCATCCAGAATCCGGTTCACGCTATCGGCCACAATGGCATTCAGGACCGTAATTGGCAGCGCCGGACTGGACGAAGAACCCACAGCGCGGAATTCAAATTTATTGCCGGTAAAGGCAAATGGGGATGTGCGGTTGCGGTCGGTATTATCTTTAGTCAATTCAGGAACGACAACCAATCCGAGATCGTATTTCAAATTCGATCCGGTGCGCGTGTGTGACCCTTTTTCAGCGATATTATCCAGCACACCTTCCAAATCATTTCCTAGATAGACCGAAATGATGGCAGGCGGAGCCTCGTGACCGCCTAAACGGTAATCATTAGCTGCTGAACCGATCGCGGCGCGTAGTAATGCGCTATGCTCGTACACAGCATTCAGAATGGCAGTGATTAAAATCAGGAAGTGGATGTTATTCTCCGGCGTTTCCGAAGGATCCAGCAGGTTGATGCCGGTATCAGTGGAGATCGACCAGTTGCTATGTTTTCCCGATCCATTAATGTCCTTAAACGGCTTCTCGTGCAACAAGCACGCTAGCTGATGTTTAGCGGCGGTTTGGCGCATGAGTTCCATTAACAAGATGTTATGGTCGATGGCAGCCGAAGATTTTTCAAATACGGGTGCCACTTCATGCTGGGCGGGCGCCACCTCATTATGGCGTGTTTTGACCGGGATCCCCAACATAAAGGCGGTATGTTCAAAATCGGCCATATAGCTTAAGATACGGTCCTTAACCGATCCAAAGTAATGATCTTGCAGCTCCTGCCCCTTGGGCGGGTTGGCACCGAACACCGTGCGTCCAATCAACAATAGGTCAGGGCGCAGAGAACGCCATGCACGGTCGATCACAAAATACTCTTGTTCCAACCCCAATGTCGTATATACCTGATGGGCTTCAATGCCGGTCAGCTTCAAAAGCCTCAACACCGCATCGTTAAGCTTTTTTTCGGAACGCAGCAACGGAATTTTGGCATCCAAAACCTCGCCCGTCCAAGAAAAAAATACCGAAGGAATGCATAGCGTGACACCATCGCCAGCTTTCCATACGAAAACGGGCGACGTAGGATCCCAGCCTGTATAGCCGCGTGCTTCATAGGTGCTGCGCAAGCCGCCTGAAGGAAACGAAGAAGCATCCGGTTCCCCTTGAATCAGCTGCTTTCCACTGAATTTTTCGATCACTTTATCCGGCGCAGACCAATCGATGAAGGCATCATGTTTTTCAGCGGAGGCTCCCGTTAAAGGTTGAAACCAGTGGCTATAGTGGGTCGCTCCCAAATTAATCGCCCACTCTTTCATCGCTAAAGCAATTGTATCGGCATATTCAGGCTTAATTTTTTCGCGTCCTTCAACGGCATTAATCACGTTGACGTAAATTTCCTTCGGCAGCATCTTCTGCATGATGGTACGGTTGAACACTTGGGCTCCGAATTTTTCGGAAGCAATGGCTTGGGTAAAGGTCCCCTTGGTCACTGTCGGTTGTTGTCCCCGTTGATATAATTGAAAGCGCGGATTCATCATCACTTTTCTCCCATCAAGAGTGCGTTTAGGCTTTGTTGTATAATTCACCACTGAGCCACTGAGATCTCTGAGAGGGTATGAGATAGGGAGAAGGTTAGGTCATTTTTCTAACGTTTTTGACATTCCTAAACTTGTCATATCTTTAGCTTTGAATGATATAATCCCTCTCAATTCTCTCCTATTTTCTCAGTGTTCTCCGTGGCTCGGTGGTAATTTATGCCGCAACACCGTTCGGTATAGATAATCTCCCAACCCCGTCTTTGGCAGGCTGCCGTTAATTTTCGGTCCGGATTCACCGCTATCGCTTTGGCGGCAACTTCAAGAAACGGAATATCCAAATGGCTATCGGAATAAGCGGTAATGTCTCCAGGGTGCGAACGGATCCATTCCGCTTTGGCCTGACCATCAAATATCTGAGAAATTGCACAAAAAAGGCCGGCTTTGTCAACTGAATAGTGCGTTCCAACCGAGAAATCTGCTCCTAAGTGCTCCCCTATCGCTTCCACCAGAAAATCGGGAGACGACGAAAGAATCGCGACCCTCTTGCCCTGAGCTTTAGCTTCCTTAAAAAGGCTCCAGACGCGGTGATTCATCAAACTTGGCACAGACTGGGCAATAAAAGGAGCTAAGAACTCCTTTATCTTCCGATAAGACATTTTCTTAAAAAAGCGGTTAAATACTCGGTGATGCAAAGCTTGCATCGAGAGTGCGCCGTTCTTATGGATGACGTAGTAGAAAATGCAGAGGGAAAGATCTAGGAGGGAAATAAAACGGTGCTTATAGAGAAAGCATCCAAAAGAAAAGCTGCTGTTGACCCGCATCAAGGTATGGTCTAGATCAAAGGCAACCAGCGGCTTTTCTTTGTTTGTGCTCATCAACTTTGTGATTCAAGTTTCCGTATTTTTTGTTTGATATCAGAAATGGTTTCTTCAATTTTATCAAGAAGATTGCGCTCTTCTTTGATTTGTTCCTGTACTTCAAATGCTTTTTGGAAATCCAATCCTGAGGCGCCATTAGCCTTGCGGTATTGCTCTAGCTGCTGGCTCACTTCATTCCGGCGTTCGATATGCTCTTTTAGCAGGGCTTTCAGCTGCTGGATCGCTTGCTTGTCATCATCGGATAGGGAACTGGTCATTTTCTCAAGGATGATATCTTTTAGCGGTTTGAGCAATTTTTCGATTTCCGACTTTTCGTGCTTGCTTAAGGCACTGCTGTTAATCTCGGATGTAATTTGATCGCGCTGAGTCGTTAAAGCTTCCACAGTCAAGCCTGGAACATCTTTGAAAAGCGTCTCCACTTTTGTACGCAGCTCAGAGATTTTCGCCCGCTTGACGCGTTCACGTTCTTGTTCGATGGCTTGCTTCGCTTGCTCTTCTGCACGCAGCTTTTCTTGAATGAGCTTCTTGATTTCCGAAACTTCCTCGCGTAGCGCCTTGATTTCATCCCGGCCTAAAGAGATGGTGCGCATATAACGGGTAATCTCTTCCAAGCTCTCAAGGCTTTCGGATGTCGTCAGTTTATTCTCAGTAAATTCTTGCCGAAGTGTATTCAACTTCGTCAACACCTCTTCTGCGTGTTGCTTGAATTCGGTTTTTTGCTGGTTGCGTTCTTTTTTACGCTCTTTTTCAATGTGTTTGATCTTGTCCCAAGATTCACTTAGACGCATCCGGGTATGGGTGAATGCCGATGTGTTCAAAGATAACACTTTTGCGATACCTTGCAGCGATTTAATCTCTTCGCGGACATCAAACAACGATTGCGGCGATGACCCATCGTTTAAATGACTTTTAATAAATCCTTCCACATCATCCATGAAATTTTGGCTGACATCGCGGATTAATTCCTTGCGGCGTGGGAACACGAGATCGCCGGCTGCAGACAACCGTTGGAAAAATTTATTTTTCAAACGGATGCGCATATCCGTTTTGATTAGCTCTTTGCGCAGGGCGTTGATGCGGGAAGCATACGCATTTAAAAAATTAAGCTCTTTCTGCAAGCCGCTGTAGAAGTCGAAGCGGTTGGAAAGGGTGACCGAACTCACACCGAACTCGAAAGGGGCGCCTTGACCTAACAGATCGCTTAGGTTCTTGACATCGTTTTCTAACGCGGTAATCGCGATGTCGATCTGCTCTGCAGCAAACGCGCTTTGCTCGTCGAGCAACTCTTTCACGCGGCGCGCTTCTTGGGATAGTTCGATATACTTATTCCAGAATTTGACGCGCGCGGTCGGCGACAAGCTTTCATCTTTGAAGAGCTCGATGCATGTTTTGCGCACTTCCCAAAAATTGCGGAAGCTTGGAGATCCATTTGCGGTCGACAAGGTATTTTCCATAGTCGAAATCGCGAAATTCAATTTTGATTCCACATCGGGCTGTTGGAGCAATTGTTTCACAAAATTGTCGATGAACTCTTGCTGCTCTTTGCTTGGCGGTTTAGCATTTTTTGCCTGTTGATCATGATGCTCATGCGCATGGTCGTGATGATCGTGAGTTTCATTTGCTTGCTGACTTTCGGATTGGTTTTCGGTCTCCATCGCCTGATCCTCTAGGGTGACTTCTAGTGTCTTATGATGATTTTGATCTTGTGTACACGACTGTTCTTCACAGGAGTTCATTTGATTCCTATCGCTCCGGATTGCACGAAGCTCTTCTGTTATGGGGAATTACCCCGTTTAATTCTAAAAACTATAATCGATTCCAAGTTTTACGTAAAGCCGTAGAGCGAAAAATTTCTTAGCTGTTAATTTTTTAACCTGTTAAAAATATGCCTAGCAGAAAAACGAGGATGCCATGGCCAAAAGAATCGCATTTGATGAAGGGGTAAAACTGCTTAAAGAAGGCCCGTTAGCCGAACTTCAGCAGCTAGCCCAAGAAGTTCGATACGAAAAAAACCCACGCCAGGCCGTCACCTTTGTTTTGGATTCAAATCCAAACTACACAAACGTCTGTAACGCCGACTGTTCATTCTGCGCCTTTTATCGCCATGAAGGCGCCAAAGACGCCTATACAAAAAGCATCGACGAAGCGATGCAGCATCTGGAGTTAGCCCGCAGGGCCGGACTTAAAACGGTCATGATGCAGGGTGGACTCAACGACAACTTGAAATTAGAGTATTACGTCGGGCTCATCAAAGCCGCTCGGGAACGATACCCGGATATCCATCCCCACTTCTTCACCGCTCCAGAACTGTGGAACTGCGCCCGGGTCTCCAACGTCTCCATCCGCGAAGTCCTACAAGCGCTTTGGGATGCGGGCCAACGCACAATTCCCGGCGGAGGGGCCGAAATCTTATCCGAGCGGGTTAGGCTAGCAATTTCTCCTAAAAAAATGGAGCCAGGCGCCTGGATGGAGGTGCATGAGACTGCCCATGAGATCGGGTTCCGGACCACCGCAACGATGATGTATGGGCATGTGGAAGAGCCAGAAGACATTATTATTCATTTAGATACGTTGCGAAAGGCCCAGGATCGGATCCCCGGATTCACGGCGTTTATCCCTTGGAGTTATAAGCGCGACCGAACCTTATTGCGGCGAACCGTGAAGCATTGGGCGGGAGCAGACGCGTATTTCCGTATTTTGGCAATTGCAAGGATTTACCTAGATAATTTCGATCATATTCAAGCTTCGTGGTTTAGCGAAGGGAAAGAGACCGGAATGAAATCGCTTGCGTATGGGGCTGATGATTTTGGCGGCATCATTTTTGAAGAGAACGTGCACCGGGCAACGAATTTTATTGCTAAGACGGACCATAACCAGGTTGTGCAGATGATTCGCCAAGCCGGTTATGAGCCGTTGCAGCGCGATACGTTCTACAACATTATCCGTACGTATGAAAACGAAGGTGAGGTGGAAGTCCCTGAAGATCAACGTGTCAAAGAAACCGATCGCACCGACGTCCTCCTCAACGTCCTGCAGTAAAACAAATAACAGGATAGGCAGGACGCTGCGCGGCAGGATAGACAGGATATTGAAAAATAACAAAGATGACCACGATAACCAGGATAAAAAAACAAGGTTGATAAAATTGAATTTAAGGGGGTCAAAACATCCTTAATACCTTATTCTATCGTTTTTATCGTTACACTGTTCATTGTTGATCTTGATTATATCCTGCTTATCCTATCCGCCGCAGGCGGATCCTGCCTATCCTGTTAATTGCGTCATGCTTCAGCCATCTCGGTGCGGATAAGGGTTTTTTCTAGCCATTTTTCTCTATAGTATCGGCTTCCAATCACCCCCAAAGCCATGACACTATAGAAAATCCAAACGGACATGGAAAGCACCACTCCGGTGTGTAACACCATGATCCCCACATAGGCAGGAATCAGCATAAACAGCCATAAGATAGCCAGTCCTGAGATCATGAGGAATAGGGTATCTCCAGCCGCTTGCAACAATCCTGAAAGAGCCCAGCGGGCGTTCTCAAACAGAAGATATACACACGTGATCACCAGTCCGATTTTAACCTGAGCATGCACTCCTTCCATGAGGTGGCTTGGGAGGAGTTCCTGCCCTCCTTCAAGCAAATGGGGGTTCTGTAAAAACCAGTTGATCAAGATATCAGAAAAAAAGACCAACGGTAGCGATGACAGCACGGAAAAACCAGTCACGAGAATCAAAGCTGAACGCATCAGTTTCTTTAATTGATGTCGCTTATTTGCTCCGATCAGATTACCGCCAATCGCAGAGACCGCTTTCTGCAGCCCCACCCCAAAAAAGATGAATAGCATTAAAACGCTCTGACAAATCCCTGCGACAATGATATGTGAGGTGCTCGCATGCGCCATTAAGCTATAGAATACGCCCCAGCTGCTAAGCTCTAGCACCAAGAAGATCGATGTCGGTAAACCGACTTTGATGCATTTCCATTGCAGGCTTGGATCCCATTTCCATAAGCTCGTTCCAAATTCGCGACGGTTATCATGCGACAGGAACAAGATGAAGAGCAGCACAGCTTGTACGCCCATTCCCGCGCACGCAGCTAGGGCAGCGCCAGTCACTCCTAGCGATGGGAAGTAGCCTTCGAATCCAAAAATAAACAAAGGCGCCAAAACGGCATTGACTAAGTTGCCCGCAAGAGAACCATAGGTCACAATTTTCGTTTTGCCCTGGCCAGTAAAGAACGCCACACATGCGCCATAGATCCCGAATAGCGGCCCGCAGACCACAAACGTTAAAAAATATTGCTTTTGCAGCATGCCATCGTAACTATCTGGAAAAATCCATTCTTTGCCGTAAATCCCTAAGGGAATGTAAACCGCCAATGAGGCAGCCGACAGCCAAATCATTTGCCAGGTGCATCTTCCAAGCTGCTTGAATTGCTTGGCTCCGTTGTATTGGGAGACAAAAACCTGAACCATTTCGCATAAAAGTTGTATCCCCACAGTGAATGCCCAGGCCATTAGGCTAGCCGTCACTGTACTGTTTAGTGCTTGTAGAGAATACCTTGCCAAATACAGCCGGTCCACAAACGTCATCAAAACGATTGAAAGCATCGAAAAGATCAGCGGGTACGCTGTTCGCCAAAGCTCACGAATATTCCCCTCATGGAATTCCTGTTTATCCATAAAAAAACCTTAAAAAAATAAAATGTTAAATCACTGCGCGTGTGCGCGTACGATCTGGCGTGAATGTCTATGAGGGAAAAAATGTAAAAATGAGACCATCAATGGAGATTCAAACACCAGTTGTGTTGAATGCTTCGTAGCTAATAGATTTCTGGGAGAACAGGTTCCATAATGGTTACTTTTGATTGGTTCATTACATAATAATATAAACTCCATTTTTATTCAATAATGATTAAACACAGAGACACAGAGAAAAACGCAAAAAACAAAGATAACCAGGATTAAGAGACAGGATTCTGAGCTCTATAATCATCTCCCCTACTATCCTTTCCTATCTTGATTATCCTGGTCATCCATTGTTTTTTTTGGATCTATCTCTGTGCCTCTGTGTCTCTGTGGTTTAATGGCCTGATGATGTTATGATTTATCAAAAATTAATTTTAATTATGTTATAAGTCCTTATAACCGCTAAATAGAGGTCTTATGAAGAACCGCCTTCTGCCGGCATTAGCCGTCACCGTCGTTTTGATCACTCTGTTTATTTCGTTCAATCTAAAAGCCATCACCGGCATCGATAGCACCAACAAAACCATTAAATACGATCCCTTGCCCCAAGAAAAGCAAGGTAAATTCCCGATCATGATCCCCAAATACGATGGAGTCGAACAGCTGCTTGTCTTATCAAACAAATGGGTCATTGTGGCGACCACTAATATCGATGAGGTTGTGAAGATGATCGATCTGCTGAGCGAAGGAAAATATCTGACTAATCTACTCGCTCATGAAAATAAACGGAAACAAGGCGGGTCTGACTGGCCTAAAAAGAAAGAGGCCGATCAATTACGCGATAAATATCTCGCTCAAGCCCGGGAACTGGCTGGTGAAAAACAGATGGATAACACCTCCTTCTACCAAATCACCAGTCCGAACGATCCTAATTATAAAGAACCGCAACAACCCAAACGGGTCACCCGATTCATCGTGTCGCTGGGAGAAGGAGCGGTCCTCGGCGGCATTGAGGTCCATTACGCCCAATATTCCTACCTCGAATTCCCCTTTCCAATGGTGAATGGAAGCTCTTATACAATCACTTTAGCTAACAAGAAAAGCGTCACCTTCACGTTTGACGAAATGACAACTGTTTCGCGCGCCATTAAAGTCAATCAAGTGGGGTATTTGCCCGATAGCAAGCAGAAATTTGCCTATTTATCTGGCTATCTCCAAGAATTCGGTCCCCTCGATTTCTCGTCCGCTAAAAAGTTTTATGTGGTAAATGCCAACACGGGCAACGTCGCGTTTACCGGTGACGTTAAACTACGCTCGAAAAATTTTAAAATCATTCCCAAAGGTGCTGAAAACGATCCAAATAAACAAAATTGGTTTAGCGGAGAAGACATCTACGAAATGGATTTTACTCCTTTGAAAGAGGAGGGAGAATTTTTTATCTCAGTGCCCGGAGTCGGACGTTCTTGGACCTTCCGTCATGCTGCTGATGCGTATGGAGAAGCTTTTTACAATGCCGTCCGCGGATTATTCCATCAACGGTGCGGACTCGGCACAACCAAAGAATTTTCTGCCTGGACTAAACCCAAGTGCCATATTGATATCGTCTATGAAAGCGAGCATATTCCGCTTGTGCAGCCGATCTCCTCGCCGAAAGACTACAACACGTTTGATGTAATCGGCGGCAGCATCAATTACACGCGTAAAACCGAGAACGCCTTTGGCGGCTGGCACGATGCAGCGGACTGGGACCGCAACATCACCCACTACACCGATATCTTCGATTTGCTGAATGCATATGAGCTTAATCCCAATCGGTACTTTGATGGACAGCTGCATATTCCCGAATCAACCAATAAAATCCCCGATATTTTGGATGAAGCAGAGTTTGGGTTGCGCATCTGGAAAAAAAGCCAAACTCCGGATGGGGGCGTCGCCGGAGCCGTCGAAACCTGGACCCACGCTCCTATGGATGACAAAAACGCTAAATACGCTTTCTCGCGCCGCACCACCTGGTCCTCCTTAATGTATGCGACTGCGGCGGCGCAATATGCCTATAATGTCGCGCCGTTTAACCCACAATTAGCGAAAGAGTATGGGGATTCAGCGCAGCGGGCGTATCTATTTGGAACAAACCCAACAAACGTCCTGAAAGATCTGGTCATTCACGCCAAGCATAAGCGGGGTCAGGGCGATGCGTATACGCTGACATTCAATGAAAATCCGGCTCAAGTTGAACCATTCTTATTGGGCGCTAAGCTACGGCTTTATATCCTCACCCAAGATAAAGAGTACCTAAAAAATGTGCCGGAGCTGTTTGCCCGCGTTCGCAAACCGTTCGAACACCCCTTCAATCAAAAAGATTTCTCAGCCTGGCTCTACTTTTCGATGCTGACGCCTGAATTAGCTAAACTGATCCCTGCTCCTACCCTCAATGCTTTGCGTAGTTTATACATTAAAAAAGCGGACGGGTACGTCAAGGATTCCCAAGAAAACCCCTATCGGGCCAGCTGGCCGTCAAAACAAGACTTCTGGATGGCTTGGGGGAATACGGTCCTCCAAAATCAAGCCCGTGTGTTGCTCATCGCGTATTATCTGACGAAAGACCAGAAATACCGTGACACCGCCATTAACAATTTAGATTTCATGCTGGGGGCAAACCCCATGGGCATGTCTTGGACAACCGGATTGGGCTATGTGTATCCTATCGAAATTCAACACGAAGTGAGCTGGAAAGATGGGATCATGGACCCAGTCCCTGGAATTACCATTTATGGGATCACCGAAGGCATGCCCAGTAACATTACCAGTGTCATTTGGAAAACCAAAAAACCAGATGGCAGCTTTGAGAACTTTATGAATCCCCTTAATGCTAAAGTGCCAATCTGGCGCCGTTGGATGTCCCATCCGCGTATGAACGTCGGACAGAACGAATTTACGATTCATGAGACCATGGGAGCTCCCATTTTCGATTATGGGATGTTGCTGCCCGAAGGGTGGATGCCTTCACCGCAGCTGATGAATAAGAACCCGCGCAAGGATGAATTCTTGTTCGGGTTCTGGTATTTACCTTAAAGTCGATCTATTTAACACTCGCTGGCTGAAGATGTGTGTGAACAACATAGTTGTATTGTGTCGTTGACAAGCCAACTCTTCTCTTCATATCCTCTACAAACTGCTGTGAGAGGGCAACATCTTGAGAAACAAATAAACTAATCCAATCCTTTACCACATTCAACATGCGGTGATCATGGTCAGTACGCTGCATTGCCAGAGAGGCTAATCGCTCTTTATCCTTAGCGTCCATATATAAATTTTTCATGCCTTCAGGGGTCGTGGAATGAGAGATTAGACGAAGTAAATCTACATCACCTAATAGTTGATCCAAAGTAAACCATGTTGGAATCACTTTGAACGATTTTGCTGTTTCCTTAATTTCAGCTAATGTGGTTCCAGGCAATTGAGCAAGACTCAAAACAGCAAAGGCGTGAACCTCTTCTATTGTTTTGCTTCCTTCCGAAAGCTCCTGAGCTACATCCATCAATTGGTACGCTTTGATGGGACAGACTTTACTAAGCCAGTTAGTCATGACTGGATTTTCATGACGTTGACAATCAATGTCATAGTTATAGAACATTTTGCCGGTTTGCTTTTCCACGGCAAGCGCTAGCAGCATCAAGACCATTGCGCCATTTTGAGCTTGGATTTTTTTTGTCCAATCAGCGGAAACCTGATTAACCGCTGCGGTATCAGCATCGTTTTTAAGCGTCATTTGGGCCAATTGGGAGATACCTTCTGCGTTCGGATTCGTCACTCTGGGCCGAGAGTTCAGTTCTGCAAGCTTGTGATCCAATGCCGCGTCACTTGCACTGCATGTTTCTTTCAGAGCTTTTTGCAAATCGAGTCCATTTCTACAAGCATCCATATTACCACCTAAAAAAGAGTTTTGTTGCGCAGCAATCATACGTAAGTTTAGTTAAAGCAGCAATACGCAATCTTTGTTTTAATCGAAAGTTGAAGTTTATGATCGAGCGCAGCGAGATCCCTGGAGTGCATCCATGCCATTCTCTCTTATTTTTTTTGCATAGGCTCTAAAACCTATTCCCAATTGTACGTCTCGTAATCTTGCATGATAATCTCCATGGCCGTTTCTGGGTCGTGGAGGTCTAAATCGATCCAACGGAATAGCGGTTCACGGCGGAACCAGGTGAATTGACGTTTGGCGTAATGGCGTGTAGCCTTTTTAAATTCATCAACGTAATATCTATAATCATCTTTCGTTTGGGGGGAATCTAAATATTGCAGAGTTTGCCTATACCCGATCGCTTGCGAAGCCGTGGAATTCTTCCGAATCCCCTCTTGATCCAGCCGCCGGACTTCATCAATCAGCCCCGCTTCGATCATTTTGTCACAACGCTTCTCAATCCGATGATACAAGTTCGCCCGCGGGCGGTGCAGAAACCAACACCGAAAATCGATATTTGGCGAATGTTTACGGTTCTTCCACGTATACTTGCTCACCCGTTTCCCCGTCAGGGAAATGATCTCTAACGCCCGCACGATCTTATGCCGGTCGTGCTTGGTAATCGTTGCCGCATATTGAGGATCCATCTTTTTTAACTTTTCATACATAAAGTCCGGCCCGAGTTTGTCCATGCTCTCTTCCAGATCTTTACGCAGATCAGGAACCGAAGGCGGACCACTCGGCGGTCCATAAATCAACGAATGGACGTAAAAACCAGATCCTCCCACAAAGATGGGCACATTATCGCGCGCGTGAATCTGCTGACAGATATGCTTGGCCTGGTAGTAAAAATCGACAACATTAAAGCTTTCCGTCACATTCCGGATATCGATCAAATGATGCGGAATCAACTCTTGCTCCGCTTTGCTAGGCTTGGCGGTCCCGATATCCATTCCACGGTACACTTGCATGGAGTCAGCCGAAATGATCTCTCCCCCCATCGCTTGCGCCATCATCATAGCCATCGCCGATTTTCCCGTGCCGGTTGGACCAGCCAGGATGATCGCTCTTTTTCGACGCAGGTTGACTTCAGGGGGAATTTTTTGTTCCTGTTCCCGAATGGTACTTAGGAAGATTTGTTCGATCTGATCTTCTTTATAAATGATACTACAAGGCACTGCAACTCACGCAATTTAAAAATCTTCACCACAGAGACACAGAGATAAAATAACAAAGATGACCAGGATAACCAAGATTTAAAAAAAGATAAAATCGAAGTTTGCATGATTCGATTCACACAAACCGTAATTTTATCTCTGTGCCTCTGTGGTGAAAATTTATTTAAAACTGCTTCAGAGCTTCTTCTTGGGTTCGCGAGAGTTCGATAAAATGATCGAATCCAGACATCTTCAGAACATCCATCACATTCGCAGAGACATCACAGATGACCAATTTGCCCGATAGCGATTTTAATTTTTTCGTCGTACGCAATAATAACCGCATGCCAGCGCTGCTTAGGTAGTCCACTTCGGAGAAGTTCATCAAAAGTTTGTTCTTTCCGTTGGTGATTAAATCAAAGATTTTCTTCTCTGCAGCAGGTGACGAAATCGCATCCAAACGCCCTTTAATCTGTAGAACGAGGATATCCCCTTTCTTCTCTTCCTTAATTTCAACATCATTTTCCAACATATATGCCTCTCGAGAATTATTCATGGTTATGCGCCGCCACTGCATGAGCCTGTAAAGACTCACTAGCCTTTTCAGATACATGGGAAGGACGCTTATCAACAAATTGGACTTTGTCGGCCGCAACGCGCAGCTTGGAGCGCTTTTCCCCTTCCTTAGAATGCCAGACGTCTAACTGCAGACGTCCCTCTATCATGACCAGCGAAGAACAATCCAGTGTTTGAGCGCAGATTTCCGCCTGTTTGCCCCAAACCACAACGTCGACAAAACAAACCTCTTGTTGACGCTCACCATTCAAATTCACAAAATCTCGATTCAATGCCACCAGCAGGTCTGTCACAAATACCCCTGAAGGGGTCTGCCTAAGCTCGGGTTTTCGGGTCAAACGGCCTGCGATTAACACTTTGTTTAATGATACCATGTTCTTCCTTCCTATAGAGTGATCTTAATTTCACACTACCATAAACAATTTTTTTTATAAAACACAGAAATTGAAGGGTTAGAAACAAAGGACAAACGACAGAAACGACTCAAACGACGAAAAGGACCAAAATGACCTAAAAGACATAAAATTTGCATTTTACGTTCTTTGGGTCGTTTTGGTCCTTTAGGTCGTTGGAATAATGTTATAGAAAACTAATAACCAACAAGATCGGAAAATTAACGCTTAGAGAACTGGAACCGTTTACGGGCGCCGGCGCGGCCGTATTTTTTACGTTCTCTCTTACGAGGATCGCGGGTTAAGAAACCATCCACTTTGAGTTCATGGCGCAGTTCGGCGTCTTGTTCGACGAGTGCGCGGGCAATGGCCAGGCGGGTAGCGATGGCTTGACCTTCGATGCCGCCGCCTTTAACGCGGATAATCAAGTCGTATTTGCCTTCGCGCTCGGTTTTTGCGAGGGGAAGTAGGATCCCTTTGCGTTGGAGTTCGAGGGGGAAGTAGACTTCAAATGGACGGCCGTTGACGTTGACTTGTCCGGAGCCTGGGCGCATTCTAACGGAGGCGACCGATGTTTTGCGTCTTCCGGTTGTTACTGTTTCTTCGATATTGCTCATTGATGACCTTTTTCTTAAACGTTAGCTTGTATGAGTTTTTGAGTTGGTTCAGATAACCTTTTTCTTAAACGTTAGCTTGTACGGGTTTTTGGGCGGCCAGGTTGTGTTCTGTGCCGGCAAAGACTCTTAATCTTTTGATTTGGTGTGAGGCGAGTCTGGTTTTGGGCAGCATGCCTTTGACGGCGTGCTCGATGATGTATTCGGGTTTGCGCGCTTTCATGGTTTTGTAGTTGATTTCTCTCATTCCGCCCATGCCGCCGGTGTAGTAGCGATAGATTTTTTGGGCTTCTTTGGCTCCGGTTACTTCGATTTTGTCTGCATTGATGACAATAACGCCATCGCCGCAATCCACATGTGGTGTAAAATCTGTCTTGTGTTTGCCGCGGAGGATTTTCGCAATTTCAGACGCAAAACGGCCAAGTGTTTTACCGGTCGCATCGAGGATGATCCATTGACGATTAACGTTCTGATTCTTAAGGAGAAAAGTCTTGTTCTTGTGATTCATGTTTTGGAGCCTTATATGCTTGTTTTTCCAGTTATGATACTCTTTATTTGCTATTTTTGCCAAGAAGATAATCACTTCCATCCCATCTAAAACCCGAATCACAATAGTACTTGAAATTCGCTCTGGATTTGGCTAAAATCGGCAGCCATATGCGCCAACCTAAGACATTTTACGTAAGAACTTACGGCTGCCAGATGAACGAGCTTGATAGCGAGATCATGGTCGGCCTGCTCGAAAAACGGGGCTTGCAACGGGTTAACGATGAGAATGTTGCTGACCTTCTATTGTTTAATACCTGTTCGATCCGGGACTTAGCCGAACGGAAGGTGATGGGGAAGCTGGGCCGGATGAGCCGCGAGGCTGGGGCGCGTCAAAAAATTATTGGAGTGACCGGTTGCATGGCGAATGCCAAAAAAGAGAGCCTGTTCCGGAAGCTCCCTCATATAGATTTTGTTTTAGGAACGAACAATATCCATCATTTAAATGAAGTGCTTGACGAAGTGCTGGTGAGCGGCAAGCAGTCGATCCGGACGGACGACCAGTTCACATTTGAGCTCGATTATTTAGCCGCTAAGCGGGAAAGCAAGATCAAGGCGTTTGTTTCGATCATCCGCGGCTGCAGCAAGTATTGCACGTATTGCGTTGTCCCTTACACACGCGGAGAAGAAGTGTCCCGCCATCCAGACAGCATTATTGAAGAGTGCAAGCAACTCGTCGATAGTGGATACAAAGAAATTACGTTGCTTGGCCAAAACGTCAATAGTTATGGGAATGACCAGCCAGACTGGAATTGCCATTTCCATGATTTGCTATATCGGATTGATAAGATTCCGGGGATGGAGCGTGTGCGTTTCATGACCAGCCATCCGGTCGATATCACGCGCGAGCTGATGGAAGCGATCCGGGATTTGAAATCGTTATGTGAATTTGTGCATTTCCCTGTGCAAGCCGGTTCGAACCGCATTCTTAAGAAGATGCACCGGATGTATACCGTTGAAGAGTATCTGGAAAAAGTGCAGATGTTGCGTGAGATTGTCCCTGGCGTCACATTGGGCACGGATATTATTGTTGGATTTCCGACGGAAACGGAAGAAGAGTTTCAGCAGACCTACAACATCCTCGAGCAGATCGAATATACCGTGGGTTTCATTTTTGCCTACAGTGCGCGTAAAGGAACGCCAGCCCTGCGCTGGAAAGATGATGTGCTGGAAGAGGTGAAGCAAGACCGGCTGCAGCGGCTGATGCATTTGCAAGAGAGAATCAATGCAAAGCAGCAGCAGGAGTTGTTAGGAACTGAATTGGAAGTGTTAGTTGAACGTCAAAATTACAAAGATAGTCAAATGATGAAAGGGCGTGCCCGTAATTTCCATAAAGTGATCTTTCCGGGAGAGGATTCGTTAGTCGGCACCCTACAGCAAGTGCGTATTCACAGTTATAGCCATCAAACCTTGGTGGGAGAAATTGTAAAAAGGAACGCTGCGTAATTTTTCATGCACCTGTAGCTCAATGGATAGAGCGTTGGCCTCCGGAGCCAAAGGTTTCAGGTTCGAGTCCTGGCAGGTGCGAATTTTATCTCACTCTTTCACGATCTTCGAACTAAGAAATGCATGATAAATCAAAAATTTCACTATAGGGTAGTAGACACAAGTTTTACCTCCAATACCTGTAAAGCTGGTAAAGAAAAAGAATGGAATCTAGCGTTAGAATCAATCAGCAAAGTGCTCCCGGACTTTGAAACAACACCGTATAAGACATGCGTTACCTCACTGTGGCTTCTTGAACATATTGGTTTGGGCCAGTTCAGAGAACAAAATAAAGCTAACTTAACAATTAAAAAATCGTATTTGGATTTCTTAAATGAACATAACTACGATTATGAACTAGCTGCCCACTCTATGATTAATGCGGTGAGATTGCAAGTTGAGAAATTCTACCGTGATAAATTGTCTGCACGTTTTTTAAGCCATACGGCTATTAAATCAGTCCAAAAATTTCCATACCATCATCTTGCCGTTTCAATTAAAACAGAAATAAAAATGTTCAGAAATAACCTAGAGAATCATGATTATTATAATTTCCTAATCTGGGATTTAGTAGGAGATACTCTCTTACGATATCCTTATGTTTCAATCCGAAACATAAGCAAAGAAATGAGTTCAATTGCAGCAAATTTCTACTCACATGTTTATCATAAACTTGCAAAAACCTACATCTCGTATAGGCAAGATAAAAAATATAATTTTAGTGGTTTTGGCCTTTTTCACTCGATTCAAGATTTTTGGAATTTAATTCTTGATCCCAATACATCGAAATCCAGTCTACTAAGAACATGGGATGATATGGTCGATTCTGAGTTAATTCATTTTGCTAATTTAGGTTGGTTTGAAAATGGCAACTTGCATCCAGTATTAGTAATTACCTGCGAAAATAACAGAAAAATATCGGAACGAATTCAAATTCACAAGGATACTATTTCAAACCTAAATGCATTAGGTTACTCCCTTGAATCCAAAAAAGGATGTATAATTAATCTGATACCTGAAAACAATTTCAAAGCAGAGGTACATATTTTTAATTAGCTTCAACCGAAAATATTTCTCAATTGAGAGCTAGTGCAAAATGCATATAGTTAAAGATCAGTTATTATTCTATTCGATTTACAATTAGCCTATGCCGGAAAACCCACTATTGCGACCTAATCCGTGGCCAATCAATGATTGAGTCCAGGTTCAAGCGGATCGATTTGTACAGAGCTCGCCTTTCGAATATAAATATTTGCCGCACCAATACCCCCTCCTACATGCAGCGCGCGTCCTCGGGCATCTATCGCCAAAGGGCCACCTGAAGCTTCGGTGAAAAACGCAGTTCCCATCTCAATGATTTTAGTGGAATCAGAGAAGGCTACTCCGCCAAACCCTCCGATATAAAATCGGTTACATTGAAAATTTTAACACGGAAAATCGCAATACTCCTGTCCTGTCAAAGATGAAGTCATCGTGTTTAATAATAGAAACACAAGTGCTGCTGGAAGTTGGTTGAATTGTTTAATCAGTCTTCCCCTAATTTTTTGTCTTGTCATGAAGATCTAAATGTTCGTGCTTCAAGATTTTCCAAGGTGCTTATCAAAAAAGATAACCATTTCTTGATACGCTTGTTTCGATTCAGGTGAATCAAGAACTTGGAGGTAAAAAGCGTGGGAGCATCCCTCATAGACCTGCAAATAAGCTTCTATACCCGCTGCACGCAGCTTTTGATGCATACGAACGGTGTTGCTTAAAAAGAGATCGCGCGTACCAGAAGTCAGAATAGTCGGAGGAAATCCTTTTGAAAAATCCCCATAGACAGGAGAGATCAAAGAATCTTTCATATCATGAGTTCCGGCATACAATTTAGCTATGCTCTGCAAAAGACCATCATAGGTAACCAAGAAATTGTCAATATCTTGATTAGTAAAATAAGAGTCTCCGGTTTTTGTAATATCAATAAATGGAGTTCCCAATCCGATGACAGCAGGTTGTGGGAGATTGAGTTCTTTCAGTTTGAACATGGCGGCTGCTGTTAATCCACCGCCTGCAGAGGTCCCAAACATTCCTATATTTTCTGGCTTATAGGTTTTAAGAATTTCTTTATAGACCGCTATCACATCGTCTAAACCTGCAGGAAAGGGATGATCTGGCAACATTCGATAATCCACAGAAATCACTTTTATTTGTCCGTAATGGGCCAGCGCCATCGCTTCAGGTACACTACCCTCGCCCCCATTTAGAAGGTATCCCCCACCGTGAACATACACTAAAACGCGGTTGCGATTTTTCTCGGGGATGGTTTTTGGTGTGACAATATGGGTCTTCACCCCTCCGATCACTTCAGGCTTAACATCGACGGTGAATAGTCTATTGGCTGTATTCATTAACGATTCTGTGACAACGCCTTTTCCTTTTGCAACGATCTCATTCCATTGTTCCATCGTTTTAGGCTGAACAAACATGAGAGGATCTAAAGGAAGCGCGATGTTCTGTTGCAGTTGTGCACTGACATCCGTTGGCACAGGAATATTTCTTGCCGGAACCTTTCTTTCTGGAAACGAATCTGCTGCCACATCAGCGGAATGAAAGAGCGGAAGTAATGACGCTGAAAGAAAGACATTCAAAAATGGGGTTCTGAACTTATTTGCAAAAATCATTTTCATCATATCGTAACCGTTAACACCAAAAAATGGTCTCTGTTTAGATTCTAAAAATAATTATTACCACTTACCCCGTGCCTCCGTCAAGATTTGGTGCATTCTTACTCACACTATAGAAGTGGAATGAAATTATTTAAACCTTACTTTGTTTGATGGTATTATATTTTCCCGCAAGCTATGAAATCACTCACCATCCCTTAAATCATTGACCTTGCATTCAATTTAGTTCATATAATGACTATGCTTAGTAAAAAACTTAGATCTAAATTAAAAGGACTTTGGAAAGCTATTGGTCCTGGTTTTATTACCGGAGTCAGCGATGATGATCCATCGGGGATTGCCTCTTATTCCCAAGTGGGCGCACTTTTTGGACTCAAGTTTTTATGGACAGCTTTATTTACCTATCCCTTGATGTATGTCATTCAAACCATGTGCGCCAAAATTGGGATTGTCTCTCAAACTGGTTTAATAGGAATTGTCAAAAAAAATTATTCTCCCAAAATTGCCTGGTGTACTTTTCTTATTGTGGCCCCCGCCATCGTTCTTAACATTGCAGCCAACCTGGCGGGAATGAGCGCTGTATTAAATTTACTATTTCCAGGCATCCCTAAAAATGTTTTTGGAGTTCTTATCGTCCTGATTACAGTTGGCTATCTCTTTTTCTGTAGATATCGCACTGTTTCCACCATTTTTAAATTATTCGCATTAGCTCTGCTTTGTTATTTCATCATCCCCTTCTTAGTGCAAGAAAACTGGTGGGAGGTTTTCTATTTCACATTTATTCCTCATTTCGAATGGAACAAGGAATACATGTACTATTTTGTCGCGATTTTAGGCACGACCCTTTCCCCTTATTTATTTTTTTGGCAATCTTCGTTATCGCATGAGCATAAAATGCAAGGTCATAATTCAAATGCAACCGAAGTTCGTCGGATGAAACTCGATGTCAATTTTGGGATGCTCACCTCAAACTTAGGGATGTATTTTATCATCCTGACCGCTGCCAGCGTTCTATTCCCTCACGGAATCCATATCGAAACGGTCCAGGATGCGGCAAAGGCTTTAGAGCCGTTAGCGGGTGAATTTGCCTTTCTGTTTTTTGCTTTGGGGGTTTTGGGCGTGGGTTTTCTTGCAATTCCTGTTTTGGCAGGATGCATTGGTTATATGCTTGCCGAGCTCTTGCACTGGTCAAAGGGCCTTGAAAAAGTGTGGCACCAAGCCAAAGCGTTTTATGCAGTTATAACAGCTTCTCTCTTGATTGCAGTAGGAATCAATTTTATAGGTATTGATCCTATCGAAGCGCTCATTTTTACCGCCGTTGTGTATGGATTAATGACTCCCTTTATCTTAGGATTAATTCTCCATATCAGTAACAATAAAAAAATCATGGGATCCCATACAAATTCTCTTTTCTACAATATTCTAGGGTTTATAGCTCTAGTCGTGATGTCACTCGCCGCTCTATTTTTAATTTATTTATGGATAGCTTGAAGAGGGTTAGCTTTTTTATTGCTCTTTCCTCTTTCTGTTTGTTGTTTTAGGCTAATCCCGATAAACTAAACCCTCGCTTATTAAGCTGCAAATTCAAACATACAAAATTGAAAGTAAGTCATTATGCAAGCAATTGGAACAATAGTCAGCACACCCGCAACTAAAAAATGTAATAATCAGGTATGTCAAACTCATTTGGATGCCACTAAAAGATGCGCAAAATGCAAAAAAGTATTTTATTGCCAAAAAGAATGTCAGTTACAAGACTGGCCAAAACATAAAAAAGCATGTCAAATCCTTAGCGATGAAATCGCCATGCCAATTTCAGGATTGAGGTATTTTAACAATTTTATTTCTGAAGATCTGCATCGTCGTTTTATTGAAGTCATGAATGAAGGTGTTGGTGAAAAAAATAAGGGTTTGTATGAAGCATATTTTTTTCCCAATGAATCCAAGTTCAATTCAGCATTCAAGCCCCTCATAGCAGAACTCTTTTCTCATTTAAAAAATTTAAACTATTTCGAAGACGATCCAAAACCTCTTAAACTAACCTGTACGCTCTTGGGATATGATTCAAATGGATATATCTTACGGCATATCGATTCAAGTTTATTGGCAGGACACACAGTGGTTATTTTGAGTTTCAACACACCGGTCGTGGTCAATTTTTATGCCGAAGAAAAATCGGAGGTGGAAAATCATAAAATTTATATTGCTCCAAGATCGATGTATTCAATCGCAGGAGCAGCCCGTTATCAATGGAGTCATGCGATTTTAGAAAACGAGACAACATTTAAGGACACGTCTTTTACGAGAGGTCGAAGATATGCAATGGTTATTACACCTCCTGGTCTCATAACGACAAGTGAACAAGACCCGCTCATTTTTGAATGATTATACCGTTTGCTACACCAATGATTAACGCAGAGTCCTCCGTGCCCTATCGGTAAATAACTAGCAGAAAATTCAATATAGCCGCTTTTAAAGAAATAAACGCAGAGTCGGGGAGACGCTAAGACGCAGAGATTTTACATAAAATCAGGAGCTTCATTAAGAATCAATAATGAAGTACTCAAGGTCTCACTCTAAAAACCTCTCTACGTCTTAGCGTCTCCCCGACTCTGCGTTGAATCAAGGTTTAATCACTCAGATTAATGAGACTTCTTCGCTCTGTGTGAAAAAATATAGTCAAGCGGCTCTATCTGAAAAAATCACAACTTCGCAACGGGAAACGGTTGTTCCGATTTAGGAACACGAATCTTACCGCTAGGATCCTTAAAATGTTCAGCAACCTTGTTGGTTACTTCTTGACTTGTCTGAACCCATACAGGCGGATTTGGAGATTCAATCACCTCTTGAAGCAATGTTGCAACATCTGACGCCGGCTGTCCCTTTTGCATCATCTGTTTCCAAGATTCTCGGTATTGCATCAAGGTCTCAGCGTAAGGATTTTCTGCTAAATTTTTAAATCGTGTACCAAACTCTGTCCGCGATTCAAAATTTGTCACCA
>JAGVLX010000127.1 GCA_020054065.1 Parachlamydiales bacterium
AAAGATCTTTTTGGGCAAGGGCAGGGGCACGGGCACGGGCAAGGAAATGACTGATACAAAGATGTTTATTAAAAATTTTCTCTGCGTCTCTGCGTTGAATTTTATGAATTCGTTGTGAAATCCGTTACATGATTTTTGCAGCGAATTTTGCAACCGCAAACAAAAAGAGAATGCTGACGCTCAAGCACAGGATTAAAAAATCCCCATAATGCGTATATAGGGTTTCATAAGTGTAGGTTGGAATAGTGACCAGCATTGCTTCCGCAAGGTCGTCATTTTCGCCATGCTCGTCGCCCAACACAGAGACCGTTCGTCCAAACGCATCAATGACGCAGGTGGTTCCGGTATTGCACGCCCGCACTAAAGGAATTCCCATCTCGACCGTGCGAAGTCGTGCGTGTTCTAGATGCTGGCTGCTTAGAGTCGAGTGAGGGAACCAACCATCATTGGTTAAGTTGACCAGCAACTCAGCGCCTTGCAAACGGTTTTCTCGCATCAAATGCCCGTAGGTTTCTTCGTAACAAATGGATGCCCCAATCGGTAATTTGCGGCACGCCATCACTTTGGCATCGCATCCGCATGTAAACGATCCTTGTATCCCATACTGTGCGGCCAAATTGCGGCAGAAAGCAAACGGAATGTATTCTCCCATTGGCACCAACACCCGTTTTTCATACCGTTCAACCGATTCGGAATTCGGGATAAAGTGAAATGCGGAGCTGTAGCTGACCGTTTCTTTACCATTAAGCTTTTCGCTATCTTCGAGCCCGACGATCACATCCGCATCAAAAATATCGGTGATCCCTTGCACCCAGAATGCATTATTGACCATGACGGTGGCGCCTTTATCGGAATTGACGGTATAGGAGAAATGATGATTGAGCGGCGGCAGCTTCTCCACAGTGTCCTCACCGAGGATCTCTTTAAAAATCTTGACCACAGCATCATGGCGGAAAACGGGAAAATAGGTTCCAAACGGAACAATATACTCCGGCATGATGATCATATCGACCGGCTTCCCTTTGTGCTTACTGAGTAAATGGAGCACTTGGCTCCACTCCTGATACACAAAATTGACCATGTCTTGCGGTGTCTTAAAGTCCATCGACTCTTCAACCGGGAACGCTGTCTGGACGAGTAAAGCAGTCACGCGCTGTTTTTCAGATCTGGCGGCAAACGCTTGTTGATGCGCTTGAATCTGCCAATAGCCATACGCATACGGCATCAATGCGGCTGCAGCCCATAGGGTAAACCCGATGATGCGCGACGTGTGCCACGTGCCTTGATAGGGGTAGATCCACGCCCGCAATCCTAATAGATTCACCAAGATGACCCAGAACGATAAGCTATAGACGCCCCCGATGGACGCGAATTGCAGGGCATAGAGGTTGCCGGTCAACGCTAACCCGATGGGATTCCATGAAAAACCTGACAAAAGATAGAGCCGGCTCCATTCCAACAGCGTCCAGCACGCTGCAATCACGAGTAAGCGGGAAAAACGCTGCAGCTGGAAGGGGGTGATGAGGATGCTGATCAATCCAAATTGCGCCCCCATGCCCACGACTAAGAGTCCATATAAAAAATAGATATAGAGGTAGGGATGGGAGATCAGCCAGCTCAGCTGGATGAGTTGCACAAGTCCAAACCAGGCAGTTCCTAGATAGAAACGGTAGAGGGGTCGTTCGACTCCGAGCAACATCCTAAAAAATAGAGCAAAGCCTAAGCAGGCGGCGATCAGACCGCTCCAACTGACCAGGGCAGGCTGCCCAAACCCGACAATGAAGAGGGAGAGTAGAAACAGCAGCACTTGAAGATAGAGGGGAAGTTTAAGCTCCGCGGAAGTAAATGCCTGGCCTTGATGCATGAGGAACACCACCGGAAAAGGAATTTTTTTCATATCAACTTAATCATTTAAAGGGAAAAAGGCAATCTATTAATAATCAACCCTTTCAGGATACCAAAACGGTTCATTATTAACTGTATGAAATCATCGCTGGGTCGAGGCAACCCAGCGATGATTAATGAGAAGTTTTTATATCGCTTGTACATCAACGTGATCGCTTATGAGTAAGCGAACCGGGGTTCCCGTTGAAGTTACCTCATACCACATTTGATAACCGGGATGTAGGCCATCATCAGCCCGAACCCAGTTATTTATGGGGGTTTCTAAAGTCACGTGGTTAGTCTCACCGCCTTCGATCGTAAAGCTGCGCACAGTGACGCCCCCTTCATATAATGAGTCAAACACGAGAGATCCGGAATTGTTGAAAAAATCGGCATCGGCGGCAAAATTGACATTCTCTTGCAACGACATGACATCGAAATTCAACAGGGGATTATGTCCCGAATTAAAGGTAAAGGCATCGAAAGTTTGATAAAAAACTTCTGTATGGAAATTGCTTCCCAAAAATTCATAGGAAATGATCCCCCCGTCCGGGTTCGGATTTGTCATCACGATACGGTCATTGGCACCCGCACCGCCATTAAGGTCCCCTGCTGCAAAATCTGCCCAGTGGGCATAGACAGTATCATTTCCTCCGCCGGCATTGATGGAGTCACCCTGGGTGGCTCCCGCATAAAACGGAAAGTCGTCGTTGACGAGCACGCCTGAATGGCTGCCATCAATGACATTGGCTGCAGAGCTGCCTATAATGGTGTCGGAAGTTAACCCACTTGCATAAACGTGTTCCACATTGACAATCGTACCATGGTTGGCACCGCTGCTCCAAGTGCCCGCAGCCAAATTGATATTACTATTGGTCGACAAGGGTGTAAAGTCGACCGTATCCGCACCAGCACCCCCATCATAAGAATCATTGCCAAGCGAGGCTATAAGCGTATCGGCTTGATTATCTCCAAACAAGCTGTCAGCCCCATTTCCTCCGTTAAGGACGTCAGCTCCGTCTCCTCCATGGATGACGTCTTGCCCTGCGCCGCCGGAGATCACGTTCGCCTGGTTATTACCAGTGATGTTATCGGCGCCCGCAGAACCGATAATATTTTCAACGGAAAGCAGCCGGTCTGTTTCGCCATTCAAACCAACAGCTGATCCTTCAAGACCCGAGCTAGGATCTTGTATGATGATGGTGTACCCGACGTTAGAATCGGCATAGGAAACGGTATCTGTCCCATTTCCGCCGTTAATAAAGTCATTACCGGCTCCTCCGATGAGCAGATCATTCCCGCCATCACCCCACAGTTGGTCATTTCCCGCACCCCCTTGCAGGGTATCTCCTCCATTATCACCATGAAGGATATCATCTCCGTTGCCGCCATTCAAAGTGTCGTCTCCACCGCCGCCATTCAAAGCGTCGTTGCCTGCTCCGCCGGTAAGGGTATCGTTTCCTCCGCCGCCGTTGAGGGTGTCATTCCCACCACCTCCGCTGAGGGTGTCGTCACCCCCTTTTCCGTTGATTGTATCTGCTGAGGAAGTGCCGTTAATGACATCGGGTCCCGATGTTCCATTAAGTGTAGCCATAATTCACCTCAAAAAATGAATTCAGGAATAATTAATAAAAAAGAATTCTCTTTTTTATAGAAAAACATTACTATTCATTTTTTTAAAATAGTATGACAGTACAACTTAGATTTTTGTTAGTATTGTTGTACTCAAGACTACTAAAGGTGTTCCCACCTCCCTCTTATTTATAATTATATTGTTAAGTTAATTAAAAATGATGAATAACATCTAAAATTATTAAAAATATTTTTAATGACTTTTAATAGGATATGTTTAGTAAATATTAATGTCATTAATTTATAAATACTTATGAATTTTGATTTATAAATTTATATATCTTAATAATGTAGTTAAAATTTAAATTTTAATGATATAATTATATTTAAACAGTAAGGATAATTATGGAACGAATTGATAGAAATCCAGAGCCGCTCCACCAGCCTTCCCAGTCCGTGCCTAAGGAAGCTGAGTCTTCTAGTAACATCTTAGTGAGTGCTAAAGCGCTAGGACGGGATCTCCTAGGGAAGCTGACCAACCGATCCCTGCAGGGTTTGCCTTCCGGCGAACGCGCCGAGCTAAAAGCCGCCATCAAATCGGTCGTGGATGATGTCCTTAACTCTGCACTCCCTAACCTTACAGCTTCTGAAAAAAAAGACTTACGGAACCGGGTCAAGCATCATGTCTATTCTCAAGTCAATCAAAGGATCAGCTCTAGCGCGCGCGAAGCTCTGCCTAAAATATCGCATGAGGAAATCCGCGGCATGGTTGCAAATTACCGGCAAGACATCGGCGCATTTATCAAGGAGATTCAGCAACCTACTCGGGAAATGTACGCTTTGGTTGAAAAATTCGAAAAAGAGGGCCTCAATGGGGATCCGGAAGATATCACCAAATCCATGCAGCGTTGCGTTCAGTTAAAGGCAAGTATCGCAAACTGGCCTACAGCCATCATTATTGACGGTCGCGAAATGTCTCAAGATGCACTAAAAGGTTTTGAGGCACGCATCAATACCCTTCGAAATGGCGAAGAATACTCAATGGTTTCTCAGTTTAGAGATAGCCTTCCTATGCTTATGGATCCGAGCAAAGCCAATTTAAAGACATTAACATCGCTTGAATTGAGAAATACCCAAACGATGCTAAACAAACTTGAAAGAACGATTCCTGACTCAGGAACAGTTCAAATCAATAAACAGACGGTCTCGTTAGAAGATGTCCAACGGATGAAACACAACTTTCTGACCGTTGTGGATCGTTTTGCTAAATTTGAAATCGATAAGCGTGAACAAATGATACGGTCCTTGGATCGTACGCCTAATAACGCGGAAGGGTTAACCTATAAATGTCGTGTGCTCCTCTTTGCCCATGAACAGCTAGAGATATTGAGTCAGTTTTTAAGAGGAATTCCAGGAAAAGAACAACACGTAAGCGAACTGAGTGCGAGGAATGGTCAAATTCATGCGACTTTTGTTGAACTTAAACAACAAGTTGGCAACCGTTACCAAGCTTTGCTTGAGGCAAAGCAGGCTTTAACCGAGGAAATAAAGAGTGCAAAAAGTGAAAATCCCCATCTCAACCCAGCGAATCTCAGGCATTTTGAAGCTTATAATCGCCTGCAGGGGGAATTTGAAAATGCCTCTTACGCAGAGTTTCTGCCGCCGGAACTGGCAGCGACTTACGATAAAAATGAAATGCGCATACCCGCTCACTTGCTTCTGCTTAGAGCAGAGATTGTTCAAGCACGAGCTTTATTAGGAGAAGTCAAACAAGCTTTAAATGCGTTAAAAGCAAATGGTTCCCTTGAGAACCAACACAACTATGATCTAAAGGCGCAAGCTTTTGTCGATTTTGTAAGAAACAATATCCCTGATTTTCAATCCATTCTATTCTCAAATAACTCCTACACATTGCCTGAAATTACCTCACTTACTCCAAATGATGCACCTAAATATAACTCTCTTTATTATATTTTTACGATGGGCTTGGCTCGTTCTCTAGCGCGGTGGAATGATTCTGAACCCGATGCTCAGAAAATGATGAATGACATGAACAAACAAGTTCAGAACATTGTTCAAAAAGTCTCTTCTAATGGCTCTAAAGAAGAAATTTTGGCAGACATTCAAAAATTCAAACAAGAGTTGGGGAATTACCGGACCTTTGAATATGATTTGAAACATCCCGATCAGATTCAGAAAATTCTCATGTTGGAAAGTGCGATTCGATCCGGCACTTTTGAATTAAGTGCTCCGAATGATTCCAGGCTGGGAGAGGCTATTGCCCAACATGTCGAACAAATGAAGGGATTGGGAAATACAGGGTTAGACGAAAATCAACAGCGGCAGCTCGCTGCCTTTTTAGAAGCCAACAAAGGAAAATATATCCAATTGTTACGCCAAAACAATCAAGAGATGATCTACTTGCGTAAAGAAGAAACAGGGTTGCCAAGAACCATTCAAATCCATAGCGATGGATCGATTTTTATCCACCTCAAGCGGAAAGGGGTTAACCAATTAGGGGAAGGTGGTGCAAAGCGGGCGACTCTTTCTATTGATTATACCACTAAAGCACTGGCTGTGAATTTGGTGACAACTCTTAAAAGTTCTTCTGGCCAGTTTAAAATTGAAACGAAAGGGGAAATGACTGCATTTAGGGAGTTCGGGGGTCAAGAGTCAATGGAAGAAACACGCAAAGTATATTTGTTTAACAAAGGCGGCGACATCAAATTAGGTAAGATCGTTAAGCTCTATGAGGGACATTTAGACGGAGTTAAATTTGCAAAGATGACCAAGCAGCAGCAACTGCAAATTGTTCGAGATATGTTAGTGGCTGTACAAACGCTGCAGAAAAAAGGATATGTGCACGCCGATTTAAAATTGGAAAACTTTTTATTAGAAAAAATCACTCATCGGAATGGAAAAATTGAATATCGCGCCCATATGAGTGATTTTGGGACCTTATCAAGACCAGGCAATTTAATAGGCGATACGACTCCTCTTTTTGGATCGCCGGAAAGAGATAGAAAGGAATCCTTACATGCGAACGAAGATAACTGGGCTTTAGGGTGTAATATTTATCGTTTGATAGGTAGAGAACACATGCCTTGGGAAGAGGATCGCGCTGATGAGGCCATGAGTGCAAAAGAGAATCCCCATGCGTTTCCAGCTCCGGTAAGGGGACTTGAGTCGCTAGCCTATCGTTTGGTTCACCCCTACCCTGATAAACGGTTAAGTGTTGAAGCAGGACTAGAGCGTGTCGACCGAATGATGGCCGAACTTGAAAAACCTAAAGGGAAACGACAAGAACTCAGATTGGAACCAGCTCCCCGCGAAAAAACGCAAACGACGCGTGCACGAACGAGAAAATTGGAGCCTCCCCCAACCCAAAGAAGAAGAATGGAAGCTCCATCAAACCGTCGCATTGGCGGGATCCGCGGGCCTTCTACACAGGAACGTACTACTTCTTCAGCCCCCCCAAAATTCCGTCCCCCACCCATAAAATAAATCGGTCCTGTATGTCGTGTAAGTCGTGTATGTCCTGTTATTTTTATTAAAGTCATGCTATTCTTGCCAGCATGCAAAGACCATTCCGCGAACACCATTTGCTTCAACTTTTAAAAGGGTATGACCAGCAGCAACTGCCGCTGGATGTCTATATCAGCCACTATTTTCGGGATCATCCCGCTTTGGGCTCGAAAGACCGCGCGTTTGTAGCGGAAACGGCCTACTTTCTCGTCCGCTGGAAAGGGCTTTTCGAAACCCTTGCCAAAGAACCGTCATGGGAAGGATTATACAACCTTTCGTTAACACTCGATCCTTTCGATCGCTCTCAATTTCAAAATCTGCCCCCACACATACGCTTAAGCTTTCCTCAACCTTTATTCGAAATGATCGTCAAAAGCCACGGCCTATCTCAAGCTAAAGAACTCTGTCTGGTCAGCAATACCCAAGCCCCTACGACGATTCGCACGAACACATTAAAAATTTCGCGCGACCAACTGCTTAAACGCTTTCTCCAACAAGGTTACGACGTCATTCCCTGCAAACACTCTTCAACCGGGATCACCTTTCTCAAAAAAATTCATTTCTTTTCGACGCCTGAATTTAAAGAAGGACTGTTTGAAGTGCAGGATGAGGGGAGCCAGCTATTAGCCGCCATGGTTCAGCCTAAGCTGGGGGATCTGGTGATGGACTATTGTTCTGGGGCGGGCGGAAAAACACTGGCGTTTGCTCCTCAGATGCAAAACAAAGGGCAGATCTATCTGCACGATATCCGCAAAGGTGCGTTGCTGGAATGCAAGAAGCGCTTGCGTCGAGCGGGAATTCAAAATGCTCAAATTGCCCCCGCCGATGATGAAAAACTTAAAAAACTAAAAAAAAAGATGGATTGGGTGTTGGTGGATGCCCCATGTTCCGGAACGGGGACTTTGCGTCGCAATCCCGATATGAAGTGGAAATTTACGCCTGAAATGGTTGAACATTTGGTTGGCGAGCAGCGGCAGATTTTTGAAGCAGGGTTGAGTTATATAAAGCCTTCAGGAACAATAGTTTACGCAACCTGCAGCCTCTTAAATGAAGAGAATCAGGCCCAAACGGAACATTTCCTAAAAACATATGCATTGCAGATCGCCGGGGAACCGTTTATCAGCCTGCCTGCTCAAGGCGGAATGGATGGCTTTTATGGCGTGGCATTTAGGAGAAAGTAGCCGTTAAACGCCCATTCGCATATACTGTTTCTATTAAATGCCTTTTCCAAGAGCTGCCTATGAAAAAATTCTTTAGTAAGTATAAGAACTACATCTTTCTGTTTTTTGCCAAAAAAATTATTTTGGTCTTGTTTCTCCTCTATAGCGGTTCGTTGGGTGCTCTCGATCTCTTCCAAGATGAAAAAAATGTACACATCGTCGTGAATAACCGGGTGTTGGCCAAAGTCAATAATAAGGCCATCACGGTCGTTGATGTGATGAAAAAGATGGATGTCGTCTTCTATAAAGGATTTCCCGAGTATGCGAATTCCAAAATGGCGCGCCACCAATTTTATACGGTGAACTGGAAGCAGGTGTTGCAAGATTGCATCGACAAAGAACTTATCTTAGCGGATGCCGAAGAGAACAAGATGGAGCTCTCTAACGGCGACATCCGGCAGGAGATTGAACATCTATTTGGACCGAACATCATTGCGAATTTGGACAAGATTGGAATGACACTGGATGAAGCGTGGGAGATCGTCAAATCAGATATCATCATCCGCCGCATGATGATGGCAAGGGTCAACCAGAAAGCGTCACGGAATGTCTACCCAAAAGATGTTAAGGCAGCTTATGAAGATTATGTGAATAAGTTCGAACGGACCAACGAGTGGGTTTACCAGTTGATTTCGGTCAGAGATCCCGATGGAAAAACAGCTAAGGCTGCCGCGGCCAATATTTATGGATTGCTGTCCCAGCAAGCGTATCCGGTCGATAAGATCGTCGAAGTCGCGAAAGAACAGGGGATTTTAGAGCCCACGACAACGGTTAACTTGTCCAAAGATCTGCGCCACAAAGATAAAGAGCTTTCTCCGGCCTATAAGGAGATCCTAGAGAAACTGCAAGATGGCACCTTCAGTCAGCCTTCGGCTCAAAAAAGCCGCGACAAATCCACTGTCTATCGGATTTTTTACCTGAAGCAAAAAGAAGCGCATGAGCCACTGCCGTTCACCGAAGTGGCTAATAAGTTGAAAGAGAAACTCATCATGGATGCTGTGGACAAAGAGACAGTCGTCTATTTGGATAAGCTACATGAACGCTTTGCGGTTGACCTCGACGCCATTATGAAAAATATTCCGGCTGACTTTCAACCGTATGTGTTGAAAAAATAGTATGTCGCTCTACCGTCCGAGCGAACTTCAAGCTTTCTTGCAAACCTTGGGATATGCTCCCAGCAAAGGACTGTCGCAAAACTTTCTCATCGATGGCAATATCATCGCAAAAATGATCCAATCGGCCGCCATCCAGCCGGGAGATGTGGTCCTCGAGATTGGATCAGGTCCCGGCGTGTTAACAGAAGCGCTTCTAAATGCCGGAGCGATTGTGATGGCAGTTGAAAAAGATCAAGTGTTAGCGAATGCGCTCGCACGTTTGCAAACAGCCGATAACCGACTGCATGTCTACAATGAAGACATTTTACATTTTGATCTTACGCATTTATCAGACAAGCTAGCTCCCAACCAGAAAGCGAAGGTTGCTGCCAACCTTCCTTATCATATCACCACTCCGATCTTGATGCAGCTTGTCCCCCATTTCACCTTATTTGAAACCCTGACCGTCATGGTTCAAAAAGAGGTGGCAGAACGGTTTTGCGGGGTTGCAAC
>JAGVLX010000140.1 GCA_020054065.1 Parachlamydiales bacterium
CTTCAAAAATATATTCGCGTGACCGCGACTGCGAAAACCTATCTGGATGAACTTGGGATTGAAGTAGAGGCAGCTCCTTCCAGTCATGAATATGTGGTGCAGAAAGGGGCTGATAAAGGGGATGCCTATTTTGTATCTGTCGACAAGCTGATCAAAACATCCCATTTTTCCAAAGAAACCATCCACGAAAACCTGCGGAAGGACCATTTTGACGATTTGCTGCGCTCCAGAGTTGAATCGCTTCATCGGGAAAAGGCTGTCTCTGCGCAGATTAAACAATCCCTTGAGAGAGTAGACGTCACCCTTCAGGACAGCAATATTCAGTTTCAGCCCATCGACCCCTGGTTATTTAGCGCCATGTTCAAAAGCTTAAATCTGGATAACACCGAATTTAAAACAACATTGATGGCGACTGCGGAGTTATTAAAAAGTCGCTATCTGGATACACATCGCGATCAATTTGACTTAGAACGACCGCTTGAGTTTGTCGCCTTAGCTGCGGCGGTCATGATGTTATTGCCGGAGGTATCGGATATGACGGCGGTGTTTGCTCCGCTGCGCCACGAAATGGGCGAAAAGGATTCTCCAGAGCGAAATTTAGAATTCTTAGAAACAGTTGACACCTTTATTTCCTATTTTGGGCAAGATTTTAAACCGGATCCGCGTGAGGCTAGGGAAGAGCTGGTTCAATTTTATGCCTACCATCCCCATACGATTTCTACCAACCTTCCTATCTTGACCGAATTATTTAAAGACCCGAACCCTTTGAGCCGGCTGACCGATAAACAAAAAATCGCATTTTTGACCAACGGGGGAAGAAACCCGATCTATCTAGAACAATACCTTGATAGTTTAATTGCCATTCGCGCGACATGCCAAGAAAAAGTACCTGATGAAGTGATAGCGAGATTGCAGCAACATACCACTTACAATACCTTTCTGACTCTTCTCCCAAAGCTCACAAAAGTCTTTAAAATCGATCTCCAAAACCGGCTTTCAGAAGCGATCAACAGTAAAGACATGCACTTAGCCGCCCTGTTGGTTCATTTGGGAGCTGACCCGCGGAATTGCCCTCAGATTAAAGACGAACGGGTCATCCAAGGATTGGAACTGTATGCATTCCAACTGAGGCAGGCAGTCGGCGCAGAAAAGCAGTTTCGCGAGCTATTGCACATCCGTACCTTTGGAAATTTTGCCGGCGATGCTCTATTAAGAGAGAAGGTTGATGACAGCGGCAAGAAACTAGAAGGAATGCAAAAAGTCGATGGGCTGCTCTTTATCAATGCAGCGCTTGAGTATTTTATCGAAAAAAACGACCGTCCGCTATCTAAAGCCAATTTAGAAAGCTTTCAAAGGGCATTGGAAGAGCTTAAAAAAGCAGCCAAAACCGCTCAAATGCTGGAACTTTTCAAAGATCATGACGACCTTGAGGGAGCTGCCAAATTTTTCCAAGACCATGTGGAGCAATTAAAACCCGGAGAAACCTTTCTCATGCCTTTCGGTTGGAATGATGCAGCTGGAGGGCACGCCATGTTGGTTGAGGCGCGCCTTCTGCCAAACAAACAAGTGTTGCTGACCACATTCAATACAGGGGATGGAGTCACCTTTCAGGGCATTCAGCGTGAAGAAAAATTAATGGCCAGCACCTTCAAAGTGTATCAACTTCCGTTGGCTGAGATGAAAAAAGGGGAGCACTTTAAGCTGTTGGTAGAGCCGATGATTAAAGGCGGAAAACTCAACCGGCAAGGGGGTAAATATAACTATAATATCAATGATATTCAAAACGTATTGCTTCCCTATGCGGTAACTAAAGAAGAACAAGATCGGTTGCTTGTCGGACATATGCATTATGCGCTCCTGGAAAACTGGATGAAGGCCCAGCTGTCAGGCACCTGCACCATCCGTGTGCTGCTGGCCTATATCCGTGCGATTGTAGGCCCTGATCTTTATCGCCAATTTAAGCCCTTTATTAAGCGAGAAGGCGCACGCATCTTAGTTGAGGAAAACGGATCGCTACTTCAGTTTCAAAAAGCGTTGCGTTCGATCCTTTCGCAAGTGGTCCCCAATGCTTACCGCCGACTCGTCAAGCAACGGGAGGCTGCGACTGCAGAGCTATTAGAACAAATCCAGCAATTGCAAGTGAAATTTGAACGTGCAGCGGGGCCAGCTGAATTAACGGTGAATCGAACAACCTTGCCTGATCTTTCAAGTCAGCGCCAAAAAATATTGGAAAGTAAAAATCGTCTGAATCCAATCACGACCGGTAAGACTAATCTTGTCCATACCATCTTCAATACGAATGAATGGCCAATAATTCCTGTCAGCACTAGGCCGGAGGATTGGATTAAGTACCTGAATGATACACTGAGTTACGCCTCGACGAATCAAATGAATAATGAAGCGGTTGTGGATAGTTTGCAGCAGTTGCTCCATCAGACGCAGAATCCTCAATCGCCTTGGAATTTGATGCTTGCATCGGTGAATCAAAAGCATATGAATGATTTGTGCTTGGCGTTCAATGAGATGTGTAAAGAAATCTATACCTTTAGAGCGATCAATCTCACCGCCAATCCCGCAACTAAGATAGCTCATTATTCGGCTTTAGCATTGTCCAGAGATGTAATCGCCGCCTATGAACAAAACACCAATGTCCCCTTTGACCTGCGGATGAGTACACTCCCGATTGATAGTACGGATTTAAAAACAGCCTTTCAAAATTATCCCATTGCATCGGGACAGGTATTGCAGGATATGCAACTCTTACGCGCAAAGCTTAAAGCAGGAGTGGCAACGAACGCAAAATTGTTCGAATGGAAAAAATATGGAGTGTTTGAAGCCAAAAAACAACCGTCTTTGTGTTTCCCTGCCGGCGGCCCGGAAATCGTCTATGCTGATCGATGGGCATCTAAAATGCCGGAGCAGATGCGGATCCGTATGGATAGAGAACTATCAGCCGTTCAAAGGCGCACGGCTGGTAATTTTAACCAAGATCAATGGAAAATGGTCTGGATGTTAGCGAATGACCAACTGCCTATTCAATTTTTCTACCTATTTAGGATTGCTGTGATGGCGCGGATTGAACACCCAGGGATAGATTTGCCAGGTAGTGGGTTGGACGAAGAAAATGAACTTTTCTCACATGTGTATGGTCCCTTTATCACCGAAGGTAATGAAAAAGGTGTAAAGGAAGTCAATTTTTCCATGAATTCAGTTGGGAAATTTGATGGAGTGTTTAAACAGCTGCTTCGCCCTTCTTTTGATCAAGAAGTAGCTCCCAACTATCTTCCTGGTGATCATGGGAAGTTTATTGATGGGATTCCTCAAAAATTTAAAGAACAACTCATTCGTCTAAGACAAAACAGCCCCATTTCAAATCCAGTCCTCATCGACCATCCTTTTTATATACGAGGCATCGATTTAAAAGAGAACGAACTGGTGCTGCTCACTACTCCGTCAATGGCACGCATGTTAGGCGGTTTAGTCACCGCAGAACGTGGTCGGTCGATTCCCTTACAGATTTTAATCCAAAACTTTCGCGATTTTTCCCTATTTAAGCAGCCTGAAAACCGCGCTTATTTTTTTAGGTCATTATATACCGATCCGGAAGAAGTGATTCGGGCCTTCAAAAGTCAGCCGAGTTTACTTCAAGATCTGCAAAGATTGTTTGCTGAAGCGATTGTGCATTATGAAGGGACAACGGCCGTCAATTCTGATGAGGATTCAGAATGGCATGCATTCCTATTCTTAATCGAAAACCAAATGAACATTTTAGACATCCTAGAAAAAAACGCGCAGGTCAACGCTTCCGCAATGGCCGATGCGATCTATCTAAAACTACGCGCCATGCTCGATCTGCCGGCCATCAAACGAAAACCCCAGCTGACTCAGCTGATTCAAGCGCTCATGCTCTCCACGTATCGCTTCAAGAATGAAGGTGGGAAAGTGCGCGATCCTCTTCAAGCAGCGTTGCATGCCGCAGCATTCCGTCATCTGCACTCTACCTTGCCTGAGAACTCTGCCTTAAGTCCGCAACTTCAAATTTGCGTGGGGACAGTCATGACCCCACTTCTTCCAGAGATTTATAAAACGCTTAACAACGATCCGACGGTTCGTACAAAATTCTTTCAAGATATCGGCGCTATCTATCAAATCACTCTTCCCATCCAGGCTCAGTGGTCTCTTCGAGGTCCTGTATTTGCAGCAACAGTGAATCAAACTGATTATCAGTTCGATTTTTTAACGGGTGCACTCTTGGTAAATTTGGCTGGCAGCCTCAATTCAAACGATTTCAAAAAAGATCCAAACTACATGGCCGTCTTTGGAAACAAGGTGCTGCATGGCTTTGGGAACACAAACCATTTTGAAGCAGAAGATGAAATCAGTCCGATTGCCATTGAGTATGTCTCAGGGGGTAACTTGGAGCATCAAATTTTCAGGCAACTCAAGACACCCTTTTCCGCTAATAAAGAATGGGCCATGTATGTAGGGGCAAGCAACCCCTTAACCCAGACGATTCCAAATTTTGATCCGCTTCAAGCGTGGTGGGTGAACCATCCGGATCAACCTAACTTGAATACGGTTGTTTATCTGAATCCGAAGGATGGTGCTATCGAACGCTGGATCGATCATGAAGGGTATATCCATTTTAAAGATCATCCTGAAGTCCAATATGAGTGGATGGATACGCTCGGTTTGCCGGACGATTCATTTATCACAACGTTCAGTTCGCATTCGATTTTGTTAAGAAATCGGATGAAACCGACCGAAATGATTCTTGAATTTCCGGGTTATGAAGATGTGCAAAAGCGTCCGGTGCGTTTTAAAGGGGAGTTAAACCTTGCTTCCAATAGAATGGATTGGTACGCAATGTCGCAGCCGGATTGGAAAGTCGCCAGTGATCAAGCGTTAAGTTTTGTGTCAGGATTTAGGCATTATATCATTTTGGAACATCAGAACGGACAGAAAGCCGCCTTGATTCCCTATAGCGATACTGCATCGCTCAACAAACCCGCAGCGGAAACATCAGAAGAGCTAGCTTCCGTTGAAGAAACGGCCACGCACAAACATATACAAGTCCTATCCATTCCGATTCAAAACGAGACATTAAGACCGCGCGATCCTAGCCAAAACATCTTTCTAGCCTATGAAGCCTTGATGCATGCCACCCGTCCCGAAAACTACGCAGCCGCACTGAGCTATCTACAAAAAGGATATAAGTTTGAACAGTTTTCACCCGAAGATTACCGGATTTTGGGGTGGATCTTCACCTCAATCAGCACCAATAAGGATACGTCTGTCTTTGCCGATGCGATCCGCCTTTATGCAGCATGGCTGGTGCACGATAATGTACGACGGAATGGATATCCAGAATTAACAACCGTTGAAGGGGAATGGAAAAAAAACAAGAAAAAGCATCCTGATTTCATGTCCGACCCGCTTGAATGGCAAACCTACTGGTTTAAAGCAAAGGATAAGCCTTCCGATCTCAAACGTTTTTTAACAACGCCTCTAGCGCGAGAACTTGACGAATTGAGCTTGGATTATTTGGGCAAGCGGAACAATTTGCCGGCTGCGATGCGTTTAGAAAATGTGCTCAGTCAAGATGCATTGCTGGAGTGGAATCCCATCCTGATTGGCAAAATCATGCCGGGGAAACCGGTAACGGCAGTCATGATGCCAAGTGCAAAATGGGAGCATGAGCCCATTACGTATATGCCGACTCTTCATGAAGAGATGTTCTCAAACAAAAAAACTGAGTTCACAGCTCAGCTGAGAATAGAACCCAAACTATTTGCTAACCAGTTCTTCATGCTGATTTCCGAATTATTTCAGGGATCTCCTGCAAAAAAACTACACATCATGCAGATCATTAATACAATGCGGTATGACCCCGATCCAAATAATTTCAAATACCGGCTCATCTTACAGGCTATATTCTTAATGTTTTCCAATTTTCCAAAAGACAAGCCCGTTATCCAAATCATAGAAACATTGCAGAAAATTGGCGAAATAACGGCTCAAGGCGCAACCTTGTCTCAAGTGCAGACGGTATTTAATACTTTAACCGCGCCGCTTGAGGAATTTAGAAATTCTCTCTATGGCATGAAGATTAAGGTTCCTGAGCCGGCTTTCTCGGTGCAGGAAGCCACCTTACCTCCCTTGCCACGCACCATTCCCGCCGGCCGACTCTTATCGCTCACAGTTATTGACGCTGGATTCAATCCAACCCGATCGATTTACAGTCGTCATTTTAAAGCCGGATTAAAATCGGAACCCGTTTTGATCGAAAAATTTCATGCTCCTAGCTCAGATCCCTATGTTCAAGAACGTTTTAAAGAATTACAAACCGATTATGTGGCTGGATGTCAAAAAAATATCTCTCGTGTCGAACACCGGCCTGCGCTCTCCATCAATCAGGATCAAGTCGTGAATGCGGTCGAAGATGAACTAAGTCAATTAAATGTGCGCGATGCGCTAAAATTAGAAACCCTTCAACGGATAATTCTCAGCCGCGTCAATGCCCTGCCGAGCGATCAAATGGAAGCTTTATTGCAAACAGCTAAATTGGCCGCAGGCCAAGCACGGCCCCTGACGATTGATGATTGCCGCGCCTTATTTCTGATGGCCGATGAGAGCCAATATAAAAAAATTACCCCGCTAAAAGAGCTTAAAGAGATTCAAACGCTTCATAACCTGATCGGTCAATACTTGCTCCTGTCTAACCAGGTCGCCCATCAAAATCGGTTATTAAAAATGGTCGACGAATATCGGGTTGCGGAATCGAATGAAAAAGAAAAAGTTTTCCAATCCTTAGCAGAAGGGTTGAATACTCAACAAGCCGTTAACCCTGAAACCGACCATCCGGCATTACTCGTGTTTGAAGAGGCTGCGGGCGTTTATTTAAGAACGGAACAAGTGCAGCTGCTACGAGAAGCAGTTGTGGAAGGAAAATTGCAAAATCTGCTGCTCCAGTTGATCCAAGGCGGCGGCAAATCATTCGTCTTTGGACACATTCTTGCCCTGCTTAAGGCCGACGGATATCATCTTTCGGTTCATATCCCGGCAACCTCGCAATTCGGTTCAGTCGTCAAAGATATGTCCCATCTATCGGGAAAGCTATTTGGACAGCGCGAACGGTCGTTTACTTTTGATGATGAACCGTTCCGGTTTACTCCCGATTACTTAAACAATTTGCGCAACACCTTGCATATGGCCATCCTGAATCGTGAATATGTGACGGTCACCAAAGAAAGCTTGCGGGCTATGCGCAGCAAGTATCTTAAAACCCGTGAAGAGCTGCGAACGTTAAAGCTAAATGAGCCGGAAAGTCCAAAAATTCCATCTTTGGAAGCCAGCAATGCCATTTTAAAAGACATTTTAAAACTGTTTGTGGAGCGGGGATTGTTTACGTTTGATGAGGCGCATTTAGCCTTTAATCCTTATGAAGAATTGAATATGCCAACCGGAGCCCTCCGTTCGGTAGACACAGGGCGTTCGAAAGTGATTGCCCAAATTCTGCATGAATTGATCACCCTGACGAAGAGTGTAAAAATTTCTCCTGAACAATTTGAAACGAGCCGCAATCAACTGGTCGAACGCTTATTGCAGAACCGAACCTTCGTCGATATGTTGACACACGATATCCCTCAGCATGCTCAGGCTGCCCTCGCCTACATCCGGGGAGCAGACGTTGTCTTACCAGAAGCCTTAAGCGCCCAAAAAGCGATGGATGTGGCTCAAGGCAAACCCTCTGCTATCGACCTGATCGTGATTGCTAGGATGCTGTTGAAGGAGCGTTGGCTTCTAGACCAACTGGCTAAAAAACTCAATGAAAAACACGGTTTTCCACTGGATCAACAAGCCATTCGCATCTCGATTCCCTATCTCGCTAATATGACGCCGGCCGAAAATGCCGAGTTTAGCGATCAGATCGTGATGTTGATCAATACCTTTATCGGATATGCGGCACTAGGGTTGACAGATGCGCAATTAAAAGATTTCATCGCATTTTATCGCGATAAAGCGTTGGGTCAGTTGCAGCACGCGCAGCTGGATAGACGCTTGATGACCTTTCAATCGACACCGGCGTATGTTGAATTTAAAAACCTCACCGGCATGGCGCTCGATCTTGTTAACGTAGAGAATCGCACCGAGATGGATAGCTTGAAAGGGCGTCTCCATTCGGGGCAGCCGGAATCAATCGCTGCGCTATTCGACTATGCGATTACGAGAGAAATTGCCAAGGTGAAATTCTTTGAATACCAAGTCAGCACCAATAGCGATAATACGGTATCGATGGCTAAAGGATCGATTGCTTATTCTGGTTCCGTCCCTAATCCCAACGTGGTCCCCGTCGGAATGACTTTAAAAGCGGATGTAGGGACCAACGGACAAACGATTGATTTGCTGATCCGTAAGAATGATGACGTTTGGGTGGTGAAGTCAGATCCTCAAAGCTTGTTTGATGATTTGATTGAAAGGCATCCCCACCGGGATAAAATTCATTCCATCATCGATTCAGGCGACCATTTTAACGGCATCCCTAATGTCAAAGCTGCTGAAATGATCTGCAGAAGCTTGAAGAAAATGAGTTCTCCGATCGAAAAAGTGGTGTACTTTGATCAAGGAAATCTGTGTTGGATGGAGGTGAATCATCCAAAAAATACCGGCATCTTTTCGGACACGTTGGCAGCGACGATCGAGGTGGAAGCGGGAGTTCCCGAATCAAAACTGTTTTATTATTACGATCACTTTCATATCACCGGCTACGATTTTAAATTGCCTTGGGATGCCTATGGAGTTCTCACCAGTTCCGAAGAGACGATGTTTACGGAAATAGGGCAGGGGGGACGCCGTCATCGTTTACTCGATCATCATCAGCATCTGATCGAAGCGATGACAGACCGCTCCGTCGTCAAGATGAATCAGCAGTTGAACGCCTCGTGGTCTACGGAGATCGGAAAAGCTGCTATTCCGGTTAAAGAGTTAGTCGCTTTTACCTATTTGAATGAAGTGCAAAAGCAACAAGACGAGAACTTAGTGATTGGCCTCCACAAATTGTTTAACCTCATTCAAGCTCAAGCCTTGAAGGCCTTATATCAAACGCCAAACGCAACCACGGAAGACGCGCTCTATGAGCAAGTCCGTTTATTGTTCGTGCGGAAGACAGAGATAGATATCATTGCTGCCTATGCGTCGCAAAACATGACAATCCCGATGCGCGATTTTTTAATTGGCTTGCGCGATCACCTTCTGAACACCTTTACATTCCTGTCGCATGATCAAAAGCAGGCCATGATCAACGAAACGGAACGGTTGATCCAGAAAATACTGCCTGGTTTAAAACCCACCCATGAAGTGTCTCAAGGATCTCAAACCAATCCGCTAGGAGCGGCGTTAGTGGGACGCGAGGGGACGCAGATCCGCGTCCAGCAATCGCATGTTCATGCAGAGCGGCTTTCGCAAATGGAAGCGTTGAATCGGGGAAAAGAACGCGTTGTGTTTCCGGAAAGCGAGCTGCCGTTAGAAATAAATCCACAAAAGCCTCCTCTTGCTCAGTTTGATCCTTCTGAGATGGAAAGTTTGGTTTCTCTTTGCCCCATTGCGGTGGACATCACCCCAGCTTATCCCCAACTTTTTTCAAAATCGCTGTATATGACGGAACGATTCATGCTGACCAACAAAAACGCTTCTTTTTTGACCGCGCCAAAACGTTCCCAATTTTTCTTGATGGTACGGACACGTGCTGCAGAGGGGGATCATTGGAATTTGGAGCTGGTGACCGTGCGTGAAGCGGAATTTATCCGTCGCATCGCAAGAGCCTATCCGCAATCCAAACAAAATACAGACTTTATGTTAGTCAACCGCGAAGGGAAGCTGGACTCTGCTTCGATTAGCGGTAAAACCGTCGCTGCGAATCTGCCGCAAGAGTTGGGGTCACCGGCGCCGGTAAGCCTGATTGTGCAGGCGCTCTTTTTTAATGGCGATCTCAAAGCGTTGGATCAGACGATCTATCGCGAAGCTTTTGAAGAATGGCTCAAAGTTGGAAACAACCGGAAAATGGCCCGGCAATTCTTCGAGCAAGAGATTCCTGATAAACAAGCTGGCTATTCTGGCAGTCGTTCTTACCAACTTCTGTATCGAAATATATGATGCACCACAGAGACACAGAGGCACAGAGATAAAAAACAAAGATAACCAGGATCACCTACGGTGGCAGAATAGAATTAATATTTGAAATGCGATTAAATTTATTGCACAAGTGCAAAGAAACAAGGTCACCTAATATCATTTGTTCCTATCCTGGTTATCTTTGTTTTTTATCTCTGTGCCTCTGTGTCTCTGTGGTGAATCATCCCCCTGTCAACTCAGACTTGACAGCACCGCTGGTTTCTGTATTAATTCGGTTAACAGGAGCGGCCGATGTATTTAGGGACTGTCGAGCGATACGTGGCTTATGGGGTGGGAGGCATGATGTGCGAGCTCGCCTTCACTGGGGTAAAGGCTGGCTGGCCTAAGTTCAAGGGTAAGATCCCGCTCTGGAATTTCTTCATCTATTCCACTGGGGCCATCGCCGCATTTGAACCCCTTCATCTTTACCTGAGAGAGAAAGATTATCCCCTGCCACTCCGGGTTTCACTCTATGCCTGTGCCTTCTTCGCGATCGAATATGCGGCTGGGTACCTCATTACAAAAGCGACGGGCAAAGCCCCATGGATCTATAGAAAACCGTACTCTATCCACGGGTTGATCCACCTTCCTTACTTTCCTTTCTGGTGTGTGCTCGGTTTTGCCGCCGAAAAAACGCATCTTTTTCTTTTAAGTTTAAACTACTCTCCTTTTTATAAATAATAATTATTTTACTGTAGTTTTATTAATTAAAAATATAAAATTTGTGATTGCAATAATAATTTTTTATATTAGGTTTAATTGTGAATATTGGCATAACTTTAGGCGTTTATTGCGGTCTTATCCCCCCGTTAAAAACAAAAGCCCCTCCTAAGCTTGACCCGTCTAAGTTGCGGAAACAGGGGGAAATCGATTTCGAAAAAATGACAGCAGAGTGGATCCGTAACCTTGCCCAGACACACAAACAACCGATTGAGAAAACGCGTGCGCAAGTAGAAGCGTCGATCGATTTCTCAGACTCAGATTCGATCATCGCCAATCTGGACCAAGCGTTGAATGATCAAAACTGGAATCACCCTCTATTTCAACGCGTCCATGAAAAAAATGATCTCACTCTCGCCTACGCCATGCAGGCGGTAAAAGCAGGTAAACTGTCGCGGCATCAATATGCAACCCTTAATTTTTATATCCAAGCCGTTCAAGCCAGCAAGGGTCGAGTGCGCAAAGTTGACCTTTTCGATGAGAGCAAAATCAACTATTCGGCCGAGCGATACATCAAGAAAACCTTGCAACCGGTCACAGACAGTAATATAGCCGGAATTTTAACCGATAAAACGCAAGCGCACTTAGATCCGGAACAACTCACCCTATTCTTTAAAAAAATGCGTGACCTGCCAAGATCGGAACAACAATTTTTTATCATTCCCGAAGAGGAAGATTTTTGTGACGGAGAGCGCAAGACAATCACAGAAGAACTCTACATGAACTCCAGCTTCAACATTTTTGGTGTATTTGAAGAGGGAGGAAAAAAATGGAGAATGGTCCCTTCGCTCGGCATGATGCAAACATTTTTAAATGTAAAATTCAAGCATCCCGTGGAGCTAGTTGAGGAAATAGACTTATCTTCAGAAGATGGGATGCGTGTTAAAACGTTTTTAAATCAACGTCCCATTGCTGTAGGAGCGCATGGAGCGGAACCATCAGAGACAGCAGATTACTTCTGGGCCCCCAAGTTTAAACTCCCGTACCATGATTTTTTCCACGCGTTCGTGGTTTCCAACATTAAACCAGAACATCGTGATGCCTTCCAATGGATCGAAAAATTGCTAGCAGAGCTAGAATTAGATCCGGATTTAAACTTTTTTAAAGAATATATCCACACCGTTCGCGAGCGTTTGGTAGACTTGGATTTAACGTTATACCGGTATGATTTGATAAACAGTCAGGAGCTACAGAAAAATTTAGATGTTGTGTTTTGGCAAAGTTTAGGCCGCTCCCATGAAGCGGCGATCAGTTACTTAGTTTATGCACAGGTCAAGGATTTAAACCTGGAAGGGTGGGACGCTCAGGATGAAGTTGATAAGAGAATCCAACAGATTAAACAGTTACTCGCTAAGGGTCCTTATCTTAAAAAACTCGCCCAAAAGCTTTATCAATCCAAAACGTTCTTAGAAGAGTTGAGCGGGATAAACTATAAGGCCCTAGCGGTCGCTGCAAAAGAAAAAGTGAAGGGGATTGCAGCGGAATGCGATCCCAATTGGAGCGAGGAAGAGGCTCTTTCTTTCATCGCGCATGCGTGTCAAAGCGATGTGGTCGTCCGTTTGAGCCAATTTAAATGTTAATAAATAGCCATCATTTTGCTTATAATTATTTAAATATAATATAATAGATATTATAAACCTTTCCTTTTGTTTTCTTAATATTTGGCATCTTTCTTGCTAAATAGGAAGAAACGGGGGTTTTTATGTCTATTCAACCCGAGTCATCGCCTAATCCTTTGTTTCGACAACCAGCTGCCCCCAAAGAGGGAGAGCTGGGGGATTCCAAACAAGCGTTTGGCCGCGACGTGTCCAGGGAGCCTCAGTTAAGTCCCTCCCTGGAACAATTTTCAGAACAAGTCTTAGAAAAAACTCCTAAAACTGAGCCCAGTTCAAAAGAATTTAAAGCGGATTTGGAAGGGAAGCAGATCCCATCTGCCATCGGTCAATTCCAGCAAGAAAAATTTAATGAATTGAATGATTCAGCTTTTTCCTTGGATAACGATGGAATGCAGATGGCGCGCGAAATATTCTATCGCCAGACCAATCATTTACCTCCCGCGTTAAGAAATCCTAGTTTAATCGAACAGCATGCACGTGAACTCATCGGCCGCTTTATGGCGGCTGCTCCTTCTTATTTGCGACAAGCGGAACCGATGACGATCGAGTTGATCGCCTTTGTTGTGGTGATGGAAAATAGATATGGAACTGAGAGCGTTCAGGAAATATTTAACGCCATGCATACAGGGTGTCCATACGACAAATTTATGGCGCTAGTGGAAACATTCAAGGGGACTCTTAAAGGAGATACAAGTTTTATAGACCCTCTTCAAAAAGAGTGGATGCGCCAAATTGAAGAGGGGAATCTTAGTCCGGCAATATCCTATGAGGAATTTGTTTTAGATCAGAAGCAGGCGGAGCTGGAAGCTGCCAAAAAACAGTATCAGCAGCAAATGAATAACGCCGACGGAAGAGAGATGGCAGTACATCGTTATCTCAAAGCATATCTTGCCTATACAGATGCCCTGACTGCATCAAACCTAAGCGAAATCCAAGGGTTTACTCACTACGAAGAAGGAAAAGTAAACTATTTTGATAAATCGATGATGTTGATAACCGCAATAGGGGATAGTTTTTCGGGTATTGGACCTGATACCCTTCAATTGTTGGAGTTAGTCCTCTCCCGTTCCACAATTAAATCCATCTCGCAAACGATAGAGATCCAGAAAAGAGAACAACTCGAAGAGATGGATCAAGCGCCGCATGAGATTGAAGATCAGTTAAGGGAAAACACGAACCGCGTCGCGGCTTCGACAACCCAACTCGCTAAAGGACAGCTAAAACGATTTGATCGGTTGATGGAACAGTTTGTGAGTGAGCCTGGCAACATGGAATCTTTAAAACAGGCGATCAGCATAAACCCAGAGATTGCTCAATTTCTTTTAACCCGGCTTCCCGCTTCAATCTTTTATCAACTCGGACTCTTAGAATGCTTGGATCAACCTGCCCTAGACAACCTGCCAGAGAATCTGATTAGGTTTTTGCAACAGCAATACGGTGCATTAGATCAACACATCAGTCAAATTCCGATACGGTTATTCAGAGCTGCATTTGATCCGGACAAATTAGGGCGCAAAGATTTCCCTGCTCATCTGGCACCTTATCTGACCCACGAACAACTGTTGACGTGGGCTCCTAAGCCGGAGACTGATATCCAAGACTGGATTGCTCAAATTCGTCATCAGCCAAACCTTATCAAAGCCTTGCTCGAAGCAAAACTTCTACGACCGGAATGGATCCAAACCTGGTTACAGACAATTCATGTGGCACGTGAGGAATTTAAAGAAATCATTCCTCTTGCACTCGCCCAATGCAAATATGATGACCCTGCCTTTGTCCCGATTGCCCTTGACCTCGCGATAGGGTGCAACATTCCTGATCAGGTTAACAAGATCCTGTTAGAAAATCCCAGCGTTGTGACGTTATTTAATCAAGGAAAAATAGGCGATGCCGCACAACCCCGTGACCCGCTTTATCAAGCTATCCTAAATAAAGATTGGCAAACGGCTCATGTATTGGTTGAGCACGGTTTTGCCGTCGACCGAATTGTAAAACCAAATGTCCACACGATTTTCAATCCAATTCTAGAAATTGTCGACTTGCTCACCAGAAAATATAACTATTTAACCGAACACAATGACTATCTGGAAGCGCAAAAGCTAGCTATTCATTTAATCAAACACGGGATCGATGTAAACCGAAAAGTGAATACAGGAGTTGTCGGGGAAATTTCGCTGACAATTGCCGAAAAATTATTTTTAGATCACGGCTATTCGCCTCGGTTAACTCAAGAATTAGCCTTAATCTTGTTTGATCATGGGGCAACGATCACGCCTCGGATTGCTCAGCAAATGAAATTAGAGATTCAGGCGAACGGCAATCCACGATTTAAAGACCTTTTACTGCAGCGCGGAATGGTGAGCGAGGCTGAAATGAGTTCCAGCCAAGCTCCAAAACGTGCTTTGGAGGATCACTTGTCTGATGGATTAAGGTTTTTGCAAACCCATTTAACCCTTTATCATCTGAATCCCCACTTGGTGGATCTCAATCAAGTCGCCGCCTTGCGCCTGCTTAAAAAAGAGGCGAAGCAGCAACTCGCAGCGATGACTCCAGGCGCTCCCGAAACGGTTGCCCTGGAAGCTCTCTATAAAGCTTTTTCTAATGTGTATGACACCTTCGTTGAGAATCATTTATTCCTGACCGAATTGCGGACGTTCAGTCAAGAAATCCGTTCTAAAAGTAAGATACCCGTTCAATATCGAGAAGCGAGTGAAGGATTGTTAAAATTTTATAGCCTTTGGGGTGCCGATGGATCCTATGGAAAGGCCAACGCTGCCATTCGCGTAAACCGAATCTTCGGCGATCACCGAAAGCTCTATTTTCAGGGAATGTATACCCGCGCTGTTGCTGCAGCTCAACGAACGAGTAGCTCTCCCACTTTAATGCATCGTTCAATCACCTGGCTGCATGCCTCAACAAGCAAACTCCGCCCTGCCCTGTTGAAAACTGGAGCGCTCATTCCCTCGGGAATGTTGTTAGAAGAGGGGATGGTGCCGATCACCGGTGAAGTGACCGGAACAGATAAGTCAATCAACCGTAACAAACTTTCGGGTGAAAAGCTGACAGTTAACTGGGAGGATGCGAAAGAGATGTATTTCGATGCGAATACCCGGTTGCTCGTTAATTTCCTTTATGGAACCAAAGAAGATGGATACAAAGCTCAGGGGCTGCGCTTTGATCCGCAGGCAGCTTTGAAACGGGCGTCCATTGAAAATCTGCATAAACTCCTTGAGGGGCAAAGACTGGAACACTCTGTGCCCATGCGGATCGATATCTTGAGGCTGCGCATCACCGATCCGGAAGCGGAAATAAAATTGAAACCGCTTTATGAAGAAATCGTGAAATTGCGCAAAACAGCGGATAGCGATTTTCTCAAGGAGCTTGAGGGTGCCTTCAAGATGACTTTAAAATATACATACTCTCCCGAAGATCTTAACATTATTTTTGGGGAAACATCGTACCCGCTGATCTTCGCCTCCACCTCGATCGCGCCAGAACCCGTCTATTCTAAGAACAGAGATAGGGTCCCAGAATATTTAGCGGAGGGCAAGCTGCTCTTAGGCAAAGATATTCAGGTTGTGTTCACGTCAGCCGACAAAGTCGCTGAAGTTCAAAAATTGCTCGGACCTTTGGGCGTCGAAGTGTTTGATATCGATATGGCCTTTTACTTGGAAACGGTCAATATGATCAAAGGGTCCGAAGATTTAGGATTGAGTCAGAAAGAATTTTCGACTCAGTATCGCCTATCGGCCGTGCTTCAACGGGATATCTTGCCTCAATATGCCACTCCTTTTCCGGAAAAACCCGCTTATCGGGACGCAAATGGAAATAAAGTCGAAATTGCAAATCCTCTTTATGCACCTGGCACTCCAGATTATAAAACCTATAGGGAACAGGTGGCTAGTGGAACGTTGCTTCCAAGAACAAGCTATGGACCCATGCACGCTTCCCGGGCTGCAATTTGGTCGCAACTGTTAGCAAATTTATTAGAGCGTCATCACCGCCCACCCATTAAAGACCGATTCCACTTAAGCGTTGCAGCGGCCACACTCGATATTGCCCGCCAAGACGAGGGCCGTAACCACTGGGATGCCGATAGTGTACAATTTTTTAAGAGTTATCTCGTTTCGCGCCATCTCGATTTTCAAGGAATGAATCAATGGATTGAAGCCCTCCAAAATAAAGATTCCCCTGATGATCGATTCACCAGCGATCTTCAATGCATTTTTCATGACGTCAATTGCCTCGAACGCCTGTCATCGAAACAAAAACCCTTTGATCCCCAGCAGCTGGCCTTTTACTCCCTCCCCGGTTTGGACCCTGCTTTGCGGGATAAACTCATTAATGAGGTCGGTCGGTTCATCGCGCTCACCGAAAATCCAGAGCTCAAACAGCAGCTGGAGCAACACAGCAGCCATTTTTATCAAGCCGTCCTTGAACTGGTCACTGTCGAGGAGTTCCCGACGCTTCATTCCCTTCTGGCCAAAGAGTTAAGAGAGATTTAGCCTTCACACTCTACTCTTACCCTTGCCCCTGCCCGTGCCCGTGCCCATGCCCTTGCCCCAAACCGTTTCCGCATCCCATATCCACATTAGTCATCCTATTTCGTAAAACCTTGGGGTTATGCCTTTTTTAAAGAAATTTTTTCTTCAAAAAAAATATTTGATAAAAATAAAATTTTTAGTATAATGAGATTTGTAGCCTAACCCGCAGTCAAGTTACAGAAAGGAGTAAGGCAACCCCAATCTTGACTGCCTGACCAATTTTTCTTAACCAAAATAACCCCGATTTAAGTGACTTAAGCTCACTCTTTAAATCGGCCCCTCCATAAAAATGTCAGTCCACGGTTAAGCCAAGAGGCGATTTGGAATTTTTTTTCAAATGCCGCTTGCGAATAAATGACGTTTTTCTGTATGTTCATTGTCACTTAACGCAAACGACGTCGAAGAAACGACGAAGCGCTAAGTAACAGGACATCCACTGAGATGTTCACATAAGTTGTTTTGACAGTGAGAGATAGATAATGTGCAAGCAAGCAAAGCTTGTGCGATAAGACAA
>JAGVLX010000051.1 GCA_020054065.1 Parachlamydiales bacterium
GATTATTTATACTAAATCTTTTATAATATTTATATGTTTAAAATTTTTCTTTCTTATTTTTCGATGGTTGGAATCATTCTTTTATCCAACTATTTAGTCTTATTTCCGATCAACGATTGGTTGACTTGGGGAGCGTTCCCTTATCCGTTTTCTTTTTTTATTTCGGAAATGACAAACAAATTTTACGGACCGCAAGAAGCACGTCGTGTCGTGGGATTCGGCTTTTTTGTGGCGGCATTCTTATCCTTTTTATTAGCGACGCCTTTGATCGCTGTGGCATCCCTTTCCGCTTTTCTTGTGGCGCAGCTTCTTGATATCAGTGTATTCAACCAGCTTAGGCAATCTAAATGGTGGGTCGCACCCTTATGGGCCTCGGTGTGCGGGTCGATGATTGATACAGCTATTTTCTGGACTATCGCTTTTTGGGGTGACAAATCAGTTCCCATCCTGACTTGGGCGTTGGGAGATTTCAGCATCAAACTGCTAATGGATATCTGTTTGTTGGTGCCCTTCCGCTATGCGGTCAATGCCGTTCAATCTAATGCCGCTTTACCACAGCGAAGTCAATAAACCCCCTAGGAATATCGAGACTGACAAGCTTTAACGTCACACGATCGCCTACCTGCAGGCCGAAAAATTGGTCGACAATCATCCCTTCCACCAATGGATCGCTGATGCGCGCCCATGTGCCGCGATCGCTTACACCCGTTACAATTCCTTCAAACAGATCTCCGATACGATCCTGCAACACCATGGCAGAAACGGTCTTGCGCATCTGCCGCTCCACTTTTGAGGCCGCATCCTCCTGCATCGTACAGTGAGACGCTAATTGCTCCAGCTCGCCAGTCGCATAGGGATTCTTTTTACCAGTGAGTTCCGCTTTGAGCTGACGCTGGGTGATGATATCGGGATAGCGCCGGTTGGGGGCTGTCGCGTGCGTATATTCCATAATGGACAAACCAAAATGCCCTTCTGGTTTATGTCCTGGGCGGCTGACGACATACTCTCCCGATCCAAGCAATTTAATGATCACAAGGGAAAGATCGCAGAATGTTTCCGGTGAGGATTCTTTCATGCGGATTAAAAAAGCGTTCAACGCTTTGGAATCAGGCGTGACGGGGAGTTTTTCTCCATGTAGCGCCGCAACTTCAACGATCCGCGGCCAGTTGCGCGGAGTTTTGACGACACGGCGCAAGCTGGGAATCCGCTTCGATTCCATAAAGCGCGCGATGGTACTATTGGCGGCAATCATGAAGTTCTCAATCAATTCATGCGCCAGATTATGTTGCGCTGGCTCTAGGCCAACTACCCGGTCATTATGCAGCAAGGGGAGGGGTTCATTGGTTTCCAATGTGAGGGCTCCCATTTCAAACCGCTTGGCTTTCATCAGTTGGGCTGCCTGATGTTGGATTTGGAGGGAGGGGATCAACTCCGATGGAGGGGCATATTGGCCGTTACCTTCGGCCAGCCATTCCCCGATGTCGTTATAGGTCAACTGGGCATGGTTATAGACAATTGCTGGAAAAATAGAGCTAGACAGCTGCTGCGATTGGTTATCCAGAGTCATCTGAACCACAATTGCTGACCGCTCGACTTGCGGATTGAGCGAGGTGAGGTTTGTGGATAATTTTTCTGGCAGCATCGGAAACATTTTACCAGGGATATAGACGCTTGTGGTATTGACCTCTGCATGTTGGTCGGTAGGGGAAAGTTTAGGAACCAAGCCATCCACATCCGCAATTGCGACCCATAAAACCCGATTTCCCTTCTGATCGATTTCGGCATAGGTAAGCTGGTCTAGGTCGCGGCTGTCATCATTATCGATCGAACACCATTTGAAATGCCTGAGGTCTGACGCATGGCTTAAGGGAGATGCTGGACGGTCAATCCGATCGACTTCTCGTAGTACTTCTACGGGGAAATCGGGTTCCAATCCGTGATCTCTCATTGCGCGTTTTGCTAGTTTTTCGATATCATAGACTTGTGACATGTGTTATCCTTGCTTTTTTAAATAAATATTGTTATAATAATATAAACTTATAAATTTAAATTATGAAGATTTTATTTCTTCTCATGTTTAGTTTCTTGCTAGTGGGGAGTTCCGTTTATGCGACGGAAGCGGAGCCGATTTTAATCCTCAATATGGCCAACACCCCCAATAAGTTACCCAGGACATACCGTTATACTGGAGATCCTTACCTAATCAAAACTGGAGAAGCCCCTACCCGCAAAGGGCTTGAAAAATTGAATATTGTCGGCAGCTCGCAGTTTTCTGAAGAGGGATTGAAGACGGTTTTAGAGAAATTGCAATGGCCGAAAAAAATGATTGTTGTTGATCTGCGTCAAGAGTCGCACGGTTTTTTAAACGGCGCGGCGATCAGTTGGTTCAGCCACCGGGATTGGAATAATAAAGGAAAAACGGATGCCGAATCGCTTGCGGATCAGACGGCACGCTTAAAACAGCTCAGTGAAATGAAGACGGTTATTGTGACTAAATTGTTGTCGCGGACCTTGGATGGGGGAATCGCAAAAAAATCAGAACAGCTCTATGTCGTCGATCAGGTAGCGGACGAACCTGAAGTTGTAGCCGCTCATCACTTAGGCTATTTCCGCTTGTTTAATACGGACCATGTTCCGCCGCGGGATGCGGAAGTCAATAAGTTCATTGCGATCTTA
>JAGVLX010000092.1 GCA_020054065.1 Parachlamydiales bacterium
AACCTGTCGGAAAAGGTAGGCATTCGCAAAGCTATATTCAGACAGCTGCGTCTGCAAACCGGCGAACTTTGCCCTGAGGGTTTGAAAATGATCAATGGTGAGCGCTTCCTTGTGCATAACGGCAGTATAACGAAATCAAATTTTTCTTTACATCGTTGGGGCTGTTTCGCTAAGGTAATAAAGTTACCCTAAGGAGGATACAATGATCATTACTAACATCGGTTTTATTTTATTATCTATCTATTTGATTCTTATTGGTTTAACTGGTTTAATTCCTGGCTTTGGACTTCCACCGGTCGTATTTGCCATCTTAGCCTTGCTAGCAGGCATTTTTATTCTCATCGGTAGATAATCATGGTCAATGGATAAACTTACTCAGGAACTTGACATCGGGGAGATCCATTTTAGGGATCGCTGGCAATTTGAGCTAAAGTCTGACTTTGTTCCAGCGCCCGATGTCTCTAAGAATATTTATCAGCAAGAGTTCTATCTCTTTATTCCCAATTCGCTGCAAATCAACAATAATTCATACAGCAAGAACAATTTTTATCAGGATCAGACCAAGTTCATCCGGTTTAAAACACCTGAATATGATCTTTTGCAATTGAATGACAGCAACAACGAACGTTCCCCGTTAACCCGCTTGATCGATTTGCAAAATAAAAGCTTAAATCCACAAGAAATCGAAAAGATTGAGTATGAGTTAAAACTATTTGGCAATATTTTTAGAACCTCCTTACGCAATAAAGTAGGACGTTTTATCGCTTTATTAAATGAGCATTTGAAAGATGTGCATTCTTTGAATCAAGCCTTCCTCTCATTTTGCAAAGAAGTCTCAGACGTTCGGGCGACATTCAACAAAATCGAATCGAAATACGCCGGTAAGCAGCGCGAGATCAAACTGCATAAAACGTTTTATTATGTGGATGAATTCCTTAATAACTGTGTGAACTACTATTTAACCGCGCTATTAGAAAAAATCCGGGAACGAAAAACGGAATTTCCCGAACTCAACGACACAGCAGTGGCTGACTTATTAGTTTCAGAAACCAAGTATGCGCGTGAACACTTCTCGCAACCCTCGTTCTCTGATAATGTCTTTGAGAATGAATATATCGTGTATCGCCGAGGACTTTTAAATAAATTTATTTTGGATGCTCTGCAATTGAACTCCAGCATCTCGTCAGTCGATCAGCGTTTTAGAAATTTAATTGCCGCCACAGCCGCTGGCGTGGCGATGCTGCTTTACATGTTGTTATTGGTCTGGAATTGGGAGTCGTTTGCCTTCAATTCGGTGCCCTTCATCCTTTTTACGGTGATTCTTTATATTTTAAAGGACCGTGTCAAGGAAGGGTTAAAGACAGTATCGCTGTCGCGTATGTTCAAATGGTTTCCTGATTTTACGACGAAGATTCGCTCCTTGGATAGTAAGCAGGAATTCGGCAAGCTGCAGGAATCGTTTACGTTTTTGGATGAAAAGGAGGTTCCAAAAGATATTTCTATTATGCGCAACCGTGAATTTCATGAGGTCTTGGAGGAGATTAAGCGTCCCGAGCAGGTGATCTACTATCGCAAAGCCATCCAATTCCGGGCGCCGCAAACGCAGCAAGATCCGCGGCTCTCCGGCTATAACATTATTTTGCGTTTTAACATCGAACGGTTTCTTTATAAAGCCAGCGATCCGTATCACACCTATTTGACATTTGACAGCGCCAGCCGCAGTTTAGTCGATGTTCGCCTGCCGAAGGTGTATCATTTGAATATCATCATGAAAAATACGTTTTATGATGGTAAGGGAAAGCTCATGATCGAATTGAAAAAGTTCCGCTTGATTATTGATAAAAATGGGATCAAGCATATCCAGCATCTCCGGCGTGATGTTCCGGATGAAGAGTAGGAAATGGAAATAGCCCTTTTCATTTTGATTATCTTTGTCATCGGCAGCATCGGCTATTATACATGGGCTTATGGGATCTCCCCGATGCCGACCCTTGGACAGTCGTTGAAAGGGGTTGTCGAACAAATCCCGCCCTATACGGCAGGCCCTATCTATGAGCTTGGGAGCGGATGGGGACATCTTCTCGTCGCTTTAGCAAAGCACTGCCCACAAGCAAAGATTGTTGGATTTGAAATCTCTCCGATTCCTTACTGGGTATCGCAGCTATGGGTGAAGCTGAGCGGTGTGCAAGCGCAGGTCGAAAGGAAAGATTTTTTTGAAGCGGACCTCAGTCAAGCTGTCTGGGTGGTTTGCTATCTTTATCCAGGCGCGATGCAAAAGCTGGCTAATAAGTTTCATACAGAATTACCGGCGGGCTGCAGGATTATCACCCATACATTTGCTTTGCCAGGATGGGTACCGATCCGTACAATTCAATTAAACGACCTGTATCGCACCAAGGTATATGTATACGAAAAAAAAGCCGAATGGAAATAAGCAGTTAAAGGACTCGGAATTGGAAAGACGGAAGCGGCATGTGGAGTTAACCCACATGTTTGCCCGGCGGCTGCCTTGGATTGGCGTGTTGATCTATTTTATTTTTATGTGCTTTCTCGTGTTTCATGCATGGTGGAATCGGCATGGATAGCAATTATATTGTGATCGCGTACTATACGATAGGGACAGGTTATGCCGAGAAAGTGATCAATCTGGAAGCGAGTCTGCAGAAATTCAAACTCCCCTATGAAATTGTTCCGATCCGCCATCAAGGGTCATGGCAGGCGAACACGCAATATAAGCCTTATGTCATTAAACAGATGCTGATCAAACATTTTCCCAAGGATATTGTGTACATTGATGCAGATGCGGTAGTCCAATCGTATCCTGATTTATTCGAGCATTTTTCGGGTGATTTTGGAGCTGTCTTGTTTGATCAAGCAGAGCTTCTGTCGGGAACGTTGTATTTAGCGAACAATCCGCGGGTGATGGCGTTAGTGGATCGATGGATTGAGGGGTGTTTTAAAAATCCTATGCTCTGGGAGCAAAAAGTCCTTCAGTACATCTTAAAAGAAGCAAGCGACCTTAAAATCAAAGTCGCATTTCTGCCGTATGCGTACTGTAAAATATTTGATGCGCCGCGCGGGGATGCTCCCACAGTGATCGAACAGTTTCAAGCCAGCCGCGAGTTAAAAAAAGAAGTCAATCCACATTGACTTAGAATGTACTGTACAATTTTAACCACAGAGACACAGAGGCACAGAGAGATGCCAAAACCTAAATAACACAGTGCTATCTTTGTTTTTGCATTTCTCTGTGTCTCTGTGGTTAATTAATATAAAAATTATGAAGGATCAAAAACGGGTATTTTTTGGATTTGAAGCGCAAGCGCCCTGGCCGGAAAAGTTTCCGGTAGGTCGCCTGCTCGATCCCCTGCATCGCCACATGACCGTGGCATTCCTTGGGAATATTCACTATCCTGATCTTGAACAAATCTTTGACAGCCTTCCTAAACCAGATTTTACGCTTGGCTTTGCGGGTTATTTTGATGAATGCCTGCTGCTTCCACCCCGCCATCCCCATGCGGTTGCGTGGCATGTTCGGTTCGCGGAACAGACAGTTCAAACCTTGAATGCATTCTATGAACAATTCACCGCTGCACTCAAAAGCGCACAGCTTCTGCCGGAACGGGAAGACCGCCCCTGGCTGCCGCACGTCACCCTTTGCCGCTCCCCCTTCGATCCGCATCACTGGAAAAAGCAGTTTACTCCCCTGCCTGTCATCTTTACCCGCTTTAACCTTTATGAAAGTATTGGAGAACTCAAGTATCCCACTCTTTGGTCGCAAGAGCTACTGCCTTCATTCGAAGAAATCCCCCATACTGCCGATATTGCCTTCGCTATTCGCGGCAGAAACGTCAATGAAATCTATCAGCATGCTCTGACAGCATTAGCGTTCAAGCATCCACCACTAGTAAAATATCTGGCTTTGGAAGGACCAGTAGAGACATTGGATGACGTGATCATCAAGCTAAATGAAGTGGTAGCCCTGTCCGATGAGGAATCGGGATGCTCTTTTAAAGCAGTCAGCTATCATGGGGAGTTGATTCAAGATCAAAATGGAATTTATACCTGGGAGATGATCGTCGATGTTTAACCTTAAAAAAATTAAACCCAGCACGTATCTGATGCCCCAGGAAGCCGGAATGCTAGTTCCGGGACTCGTGTTTGGAAACGAAGAGATTATCAATGATCCCTCCTTCGAGGAGCCGCTGAAGCAGGTCCGCAACGTCGCGTTTCTAAAAGGGATCCAAGGGCATAGCATCGCCATGCCGGATATCCATTGGGGGTATGGATTTCCGATCGGCGGGGTTGCGGCAATGGATGCCGAAACGGGGGTGATTAGTCCCGGGGGCGTGGGCTATGATATCAACTGTGGGGTAAGATTAGCGGTGGTAAAGCTCCCATTCGCTGAGTTGAATCCGGCCAAGAAAATGGAGCTGCTTAAAGCGATCTTTCGAAATGTGCCTTCTGGAGTAGGCCAGGGATCAAAAGATAAGCAGCTTAGCGATTCGGATTACAAATCACTCATTCATCTTGGAGCCCAATGGTCGATTGAGCAAGGTTACGGACTCGAAGTGGACTTAGACCACTGTGAAAGCCGCGGAGTCATCGAGGGCGCAGACCTCCAAGCCGTTTCCCTTGAAGCGCGAAAACGGGGCGCAAAGCAGCTAGGATCGATCGGATCAGGTAACCATTTTGTCGAAATCGGCGCGGTTCAAACCATCTATCTGCCAGAAATCGCGCAAGCATGGGGCGTGAATGAAGGGATGACCTACGTGCTGATCCATTCTGGATCGCGTGGTTTTGGACATCAAATTTGCCAAGACACCCTCAATCATTTTGTTAAGCTTGGATTTGCGCAGGGGCTTCCCGATAAGCAATTAGTGGCTGCTCCCATTCAAAGCGATCCTGGACGCACCTACTTTCGGGCGATGGCGTCAGCTGCCAACTACGCGTTCAACAACCGGCAGCAAATCTTGCATGAAGTGAGGCAGGCGTTTAAACAGATCCTTAAAGTGCCCGAGGAAGAAATTCGCCTTATCTATGATGTGTGCCATAATATCGCTAAATTCGAAACACATGCAGTGAATGGTGTCATGAAAAAACTATGCGTGCACCGCAAAGGCGCCACGCGGGCTTTTGGCGCTGGATCGAATGAACTTGTTCCTCTTTACCGTACCACAGGACAGCCCGTGATCGTACCGGGCGACATGGGACGCGCAAGCCACTTGATGGTTGGATTGGGAAATCCCCTAAGCTGGTGCAGCGCCTGTCACGGGGCCGGCCGAGCCAAAAGCCGGGTTCAGTGTTTGAAATATTGGCGCGGACGTAATCCCTTGCTTCACATGAAAGAGGAAGGGATCACTGTCATGGCGCATTCCACCCAAACCATCGCTGAAGAGATGCCAGACGCTTATAAAAATGTCGACGAAGTGGTACAGGCAGTGCAAGATGCCGGGCTGGCCAAGATGGTGGCGCGTTTAAAGCCTGAGCTCGTCGTCAAAGGGTAAAACGACAAACGACAAAACGACCCAAAGGACCAAAAGGACATAAATGACCAAAATGTCTATTTTTTTGGTCGTTTAATCTTGGAAGACGGTGAGTTCTAACAGCGATGGGTGTTCTGGTCCATGATAGACGGTTTGCAACGCTTTCTTCGCTTGCGTATCAAATTCATTATCCCAACCGGTATTCAAATTGCGTCCATGGTTGGGAAAGTCGGATGATGTCACTTGCAGCTGTAATCGGTGACCTTTTAAAAAAGTATGCGCAATCGATCCCATAGGAATGTTTAGCTTGTACACTTTTCCCGATTCGATCCTCAAAGGTTTCGTCAAACTTTCCAAATAACGCATCCGGATATATCCCGACTGGATAAAATACGCTTTTCCATTCGGATAGACGTCACACACTTTCACAAAAAAATCGGTATCCGGAGCAGTCGTGGAGACACACAAGGTCACGGAGTTATCTCCCGTCACGGTCAAATCTGCTTCTAGTTTTGGAGATTGATACACAAGTACATCATGGCGGCTGACCACCATACTTTGCTCACGCGGGCCCTCCCATCCGTCTCCATAGAGCATTTTTGAGCCTATCGAAGGAACAGGGTTATCCGGATCATAGATATAGCTATCCGACATATTTGTTTCAGGGAGCGATTCCGTTAATTCTCCATCACCCCTTTTAGTATTCGCATTGCCTTTGCTGTTTAAATACCACTGTTGTTTCTGCGTTTCAGGGGGCGGCCACTGGCTGGTTTGACGCCAGACATTTTTTCCCATCAAATAGTACTCGATGGGATTCGCCTCATCAAAATCGTATGGGCGATCTTTTAAGAAAATTTCAAACCATTTCAAAAACACGACGTATTGGTTTTTGAAGTCGGCGTTTTTAGGAAATTTTAACTCGCGAAAGGTTTGGGAAGGATCATGCCCCCACGCTCCGACAATCAACCGGCATTTGCTGGCCAAAGACCCCGGTTCTGCACGCGCTAAAGTTAAGCTAAAATCACGAATCGTATCGTCAACAAATTTATCAAACCATCCTCCGACATATAACACGGGCAGCTCCACACGCTCTTCACTAGGCTTCAGGGTCGTTCTTCCCCAAAATTCTTCATCCCCGCCGACATGCCGGATCCAATCCTGATAGGTTTTCATTTCTTTGGCTAATCGGGAATCCAACTTAATCACCGGCAGTTGGCGGATGATGTCATCGAGCTCTTTCGTTGAATACTCCCGCGCTTCTTTCTCATGATGTTTATAGAGCCACACCAACATGTCTTTTAAATAAGGGACTCCTTTATCGATCCAAGCTGAGTAACTATTTTGATTGATGAACATCGGAATGATGGTTTGCAACGCGCTAGGCGCTTTCTTTAATGGCAGCCACGCGCACGATCCTAGATACGAATATCCCAAAATGCCGCACTTCCCATTTGACCAAGGCTGACCGGCCGCCCACTTGATGGTGTCGTACCCATCATCCTCTTCATTAATCAGTGGCTGAAACTTACCTTCTGACAAATACTTTCCTCTAACGTCTTGGACAAGAACAACATATCCAAGAGAAGCAAAAAACTGCGCCATCACATCATAGCGGTAAAGGGGGCTATCTTTATCATAAGGGGTACGCAACATGATTACAGGAAGAGCTTCATCGATTTTAGGCCTATAAATATCTGTGGCTAAGCGAATTCCATCTTGCATTTCGACAAAGATATTTTTCTCGATGAACAGGGGGTATTTCGGATTGGGCAATCCTAATATCCTAAGCACAAAGGCTTGGCGATAATGATTCCATAGTGCGCGCAAGGCCAGCAGCACGATCGGGATTAAAATGAGGATCAAGTAGAGGTGCGACATCTCCTACCCTTTTAAAATAAAAATATTTATATATGGTATTTACAACCAGTGATTTTTATGACTTTGTTTGTTCTTGCGACCAGTTCGGGAAGGCGTTTTGCGGTTCCGGTTGAGCATGTGCGTTGTGCGATCGCTGCTGCTGAAACCACTCCATTGGTTGAGTCCACACCTTTCACGATCGGAATTTTAAATCTGCACCAGGAGCTCATTCCCGTCATCGACACGCGCAAAGCACTGGGCGCAACGATAAAAATCATGGAGCCCCAAGATAAGTTCATCGTCCTAGACTTAGCGCATCAAGCTTATGCTCTATGGGTTGATGAGATTCAGGGCGTTAAAGAAATTGCCTCGCAGGAGATCGCCAACCCTAACCAAGTTGAGTCAGCTGAAGCGTTGGAAGGAATCATCAAATCGAATGAAGGTCTTATCTGGATTATGGATTGGAACAAGATCGTGAACCAAGAGAGGGTCATGGCGCATGGATCATAGAGGAGCCATATCAGACCCTACTCTTCTGGAATTTACCTTGCTGATCAAAGATCATTTAGGGCTGAATTATGAAACGGATCATCAGAAAAAAGATTTAGAAGCAAAACTTCTTCCCATTTCGCAAGCATTTGGATGCCGGACTCCGACAGAATGCCTGGCTCTGCTTAAAAAGGCCCCCTTATCCAAAGATCAAATTAAAACGTTGGCGCAGTATTTGACCATTGGTGAAACCTACTTTTTTCGTGATAAAAATCTGTTTGGGATTTTGGAGGATCGGATCTTACCTAAATTGATCGCTGCGAAGAGCGGCAGGGATCAGCAGCTCCGCATTTGGTCTGCGGCTTGTTGCACCGGTGAAGAACCCTATTCGATCGCCATTTTGCTACATAAGCTGATTCCAAATCTTTCCGAATGGAGGGTTTCCATCTTAGCAACAGATATTAATCCCGCCTTTTTAGAAAAAGCTGAAGTTGGCGTGTACGGTGAATGGTCATTCCGTTCGATGCCTGTTAAGCTGCGTGCGAAATATTTTACGGATCAGGGGCAACATAAATACCGCATCGATCCCAAGATTCAAGAGCTAGTAACGTTTAAAACATTAAATTTGATTGAAGATACCTATCCCTCCCTAACGAATGAAACGAATGGAATGGATCTTATTTTCTGCAACAATGTGTTGATCTATTTTTCTGAAGCAACGATTACGCAAGTGATTAAGCAGCTTGCTAGCTCTCTCGTCGAGAACGGGTGGCTATTTGTGAGTGCTGTAGAAGTCCCTTTGATACACGACAGTCGTCTGACGACACGGTTTTTTGATGATGCCCATCTCTTTCAAAAGAGTCCCACTCCAGCCGATCAGAGCAAACCGATTGTCAAACAATCTCCTCCTAAAGAGCCGGCAAAACAACCGGCCCATGCCCCAAAAAGATCCCGCCTTGATACGCTCAAACGCGCTTTTGAAAATGGGGAGTATCAGCGGCTGGTCGTAGAGTTGGAGAAGCAGCTTGAACCGTTTGCAAAGCATCTGGAAAAAAATGCTGAATTGATTGATGAAGCGATCTTGCTTACGAAAGCATACGCCAACCAAGGACAGTTACAGCAAGCACGCTTCTGGTGCGAACACGCGATCGCGGCCAACAAATTGGATCCGCTGTTGCATCTTTTACATGCATCGATTTTAGAAGAACTCTCTCTAAAGGAAGAAGCTGTCCAAGCGGTCCGGAAATCGCTCTTTCTCGATCAAAATTTAGCGATGGCTCATTTTCAATTAGCGCACTTGCTGCAATTGGCAGGCGCTCGCGACGAATCACAAAAGTGTTATCGCAACACGTTGAATCTATTAAAAAAAATGTCCGAAGAAGAATTGCTTCCCGGGGCAGATGGCATGACAGCCGGACGTTTAAGTGAAATCATCAAAGCGATTCACCAAGGAATAAACACATATGCCGACTGAAACCGCCGACATTCTCAGAGAGCGGGCAACCCGATTGACAGCTCCATTGCCGAACGAAGATCATGCACGTAATGAATTAAAAGTTGTTGGTTTTACCCTAGGCAATGAATTGTATGCGATCGAACCCGAATTCATTCAAGAAGTCTATCCCCTTAAACAAGTGACTCCCCTTCCAGGAACGCCGTCTTTCGTGATGGGAATTGTTAACATTAGACGCAAAATTGTTCCGTTGATCGATTTAAAAAAGATTTTAGAAATTCCTTCAACAACCGCCGAGTCAAAAATCATTGTTTTGGCACAGAAAGAGCAGCAGGTTGCCATTGGAATTGACCGTTTAGTAGGCATGTTGACCATCTTTAAACACAGTTTGCAGCCGGCATTGCCTAGCTTGCATGGGATTCGGCAGAACGTTTTAAAAGGGATCACTCTTGATCAAACGATCGTGCTGGATGGCCACGCGATTTTGACCGACAAACATTTTATTGTCGATAGTGAATAACAAAAGGACTTTGTCGCTTATGAATATTTTTCCCAATTTGAAAATGAAGTACAAGTTGTTGCTGGTGACTCTGCTGCCAACCCTAATCTTTTTGTTAGTGGTCAGTCATTACATCTACAAAGAATACGCAGATTTGCAACGAACAAAAGAATTGCAAGCATTAAATAGTTCGTTAGAGTCGATAGGGAATTTGGTCTTCTTGTTAACAGAAGAAAAGAATGCGGCGATCGTTTATCTCGTCGACCCAAAGGCCTCTGGAAGTGAGCTAGCAGCAGCACGGAAGAGCACCGATCTAGCACTCGATGAATTCCATGCTAAACGCACGTTTTATACCTATTCTGAACAAGATCCTGAATTAAAACGTAAAATCAATGAATTCGAAAGCGCATATACAAGCTACCAAAATATGCGCAAACAGATTGATAGCCGTTCCATTTTACCAGATGAAGTGAGAAAGCAGACTTCCACCGTACGTGATGACTTATTGGCGTTGATAAAATACATTACCTTAAAAGATGACATTTCTTCTCTATCCAATCCCCTTTTAGCCTATAGTTACTTCCTGCATACATCGGCTTACTTAAGCAAGGAAGGGACGATCGGTTATCTAATCTTAGTGAATAAGCCGAATATCACTCCTTCCCTGCAAGAACTGATCGAAGCGCATATGATGGTCAAAGCTTACCAAGAAGCGTACTATCAGACTGGTGCTGAAGATATGGACAGCATTCTAAATAAAGTATTGGCAAGCCGTGCTTTTACAGAAGGCGACACTTACTACGCGCAACTTGTCAAAGCGAAATTAGAGCAAAAAGATGCCAGTATTACTCCAGAAGCATGGCTTCGTGTTGAAGAAGAAAAATTTAAAATTTTGAATGAGGCAGAGGAACAAATTTTAAAAACTGTTAACCAACGTGGAGAACACATTATCGCACAAGAAACAAGGAACTTGCTTATCACTCTAGTCACCCTTTTTTCCATGCTGCTCTTAACCATCCTGTTTGTATTCTATACCCTGCGTGCTCTGACATCCAAACTGCAAGACGAAATGAATCTGTTGGCATCTGCTGGTGCTGAAATGCGCTCCTGCGTGAACATCGCTTCAAGCGGCACCGCCGAAACCGCCACAGCAGTCAATGAGACCACCACCACCATTGAAGAACTGAAGCAAACAGCGCAGTTATCTGCCGATAAAGCCAAAAATGTTTCTGAGGTATCTTCACAAGCGTTAAACCTTTTGCAAAATAGTGAAACAGCGGTTGAAACTAACATTCAGGGAATGCAAAAAATCCACAATGAAATGGCGACCATCTCTGACAGCATTATTAAATTAAGCGCCTTCAGCCATGCAATTGGACAGATTATCGACAGCGTCAACGATCTGGCTGAACAATCGAATCTCTTGGCTGTCAATGCAGCGATCGAAGCGGCAAAAGCCGGAGAGCAAGGCAAGGGATTTGCCGTCGTAGCCCAGGAGGTCAGAAGCCTAGCAGAACAATCCAAACAGGCAACCGTCAAAATTCGCGGCATTTTGAATGACATTCAAAACGCCACCTCTTCAGCAGTGATGGCGACCGAGCAAGGCTCTAAAGCGGTTACGAATGGAATGCAGCACTCAAAAGAAACGAACGAGGCGATCCATTCGATTGCCGAACATATTCGAAAAATGGTGCAAGCTGCTTCGCAAATCGCTCTTTCAAGCGAACAGCAATTTGTCGGAGTCAAACAAGTCACGGTTGCCATGGGAAATATCAAGGATGCCAGCGAACAGCATGTGTTGCAACTTAAGCAAATCGAGCAAGGGATTGAAGGATTGAACCACGTGGGAGAAAGCCTTCAAAAACTCGTATCAGAATATAAACTATAGGGTAAAAAGTGACACCTCAAGAAGCAGCATTTATTGCTAAATTGCGCGAGTCGTTCAATCTTGAAGGAGAAGAGCATTTAAAAGCGATCTCCGAAGGATTGCTGCAGCTTGAAAATCATCCTCCTTCTGAAACAACGAAGGAGATTTTAGAAACAATTTACCGCGAAGCGCATAACCTCAAAGGTGCTGCACGAGCCGTTAATATCACACAAATCCAAGACCTTTGCCAGGAACTCGAAACGTTCTTATCTGCATGGAAAGATGGAAAAGTATCCCCTACTCGCCCTAGTTTTGACACAATTTATGAAGCATTAACATGCGTCCGCAAGATCATTCAAGAGCCGGATTCCCTGCCTCCCCTTCAACATGAAGAGATTTTGAAACGGCTGCAGGACCTAGGGGATCAAAAACCGATTCCTCTCGAACAGGTACAACCGGTTTTGCAAAAAGCAATCGATCAAGCAAAAGCTAAATCTGATGAACTCTCTCCTCATTCAGAACCCCTTAAAGCCACGACCATCCGCGTATCCATTTCAAAGCTGGACCGCTTGTTGCAACAAGCCGAAGAATTATTAATTGTTAAGTTGATGTCCGCACAACGAGTAAAAGAAATCCACGCGATTCGGGAAACCTGCATTCAAGGAAAAAAAAGATGGAACCAGTTTACCCCCGAAGAAAAAGAACGCTACTATGAAGAGTTGGAGACTCAAATTCATGCAATCATGAAGGAATCAACGCAAGATCATCGTGTTGTTTCTGCCTTGGTCGATAATCTGCTTGAGCAGTCCAAAGCCGTCTTAATGCAGCCTTTTCACTCGCTATTGGATCAATTTCCCATGATGGTCAGGGAGCTTGCCCATTCGTTGGAAAAGGATGTCAAGCTAGAGATGCAGGGCGGCGAGATCGAAGTAGATAAACGCATCTTAGAAGAAATGAAAGATCCGCTCATCCATTTGATCCGTAATAGCATCGACCACGGGATCGAGTCAACTGATGAACGGGTCAAAGTCGGCAAACAAGCCACAGGATCCTTGACAATAGCGGTAAACCAAACCAGCGGAAACAAAGTCAGTATTAGCGTTGCAGATGATGGTAGAGGAATCAACGTCGGCAAGCTAAAAGAAACTGCCATTAAGAAAGGGCTGTACACACAACATGAACTCGACTTGATGAACGACGAAGAACTCTATAAGCTGATCTACCGTTCCGGCATGTCGACCAGCCCGATTGTGTCTGAGCTTTCAGGTCGCGGATTAGGGATGGGGATTGTCGCTGAAAAGGTGGAAAAACTAGGGGGGACAATCAAAATTCATTCAGTGCCGGGCAAAGGGATAAAATTTGAAATCATTCTTCCTCTGACCTTGGCCACTTTTAGAGGCATCCATGTCGGATGCGGCCAACATGAATTTATCCTGCCCACAAGCCAAGTCATCCGCGTTTTGCGCCTGCCCACCGATGCAATCAAAACTATCGAAAATAAAGCCGTCATCACGTGGGAACACACGACAATCCCCTATGCTCCCTTAGATGATTTGCTCGGAATGGCGCATGAAGATTCCAATAAAATGCAAGAACCCAATAAACGGACCTTTGTGATTCTTAAAGCTTCTGAGCAGTATCTTGCCTTGGGTGTAGACAAGATTTTTAGCGAACAAGAGGTGTTCATTAAAGGATTGGGAGCCAACCTGGTAAGGGTCCGCAATATTTCGGCGGCAACGATTATGGAAGGCGGCAAAATCATCCCCATCCTGGATCCCTATGATCTCGTCAAAACCGCGCTTGATTTCCAAATTCCCCACCGCATGAATGCAGCTCCTGCCAAATCAGACGCTGCAGCCGTTAAATCCCTCCTTGTTGTTGAAGATTCGGTCACCGCGCGGATGTTAATTAAGAATATCTTGGAATCTGCCGGATATCGAGTACGGACGGCTGTCGACGGAGCGGAAGCTTATGCGCTGCTTGCCACCGAAACCTTTGATCTGCTTGTATCTGACGTCGAAATGCCGCGTTTGAACGGATTTGAGCTATGCACGAAAATCAGGACCAATGATAAGCTGAAACATTTACCCATCGTTTTATGCACCTCGCGCGGTTCAAAAGAAGACCGTGAGCATGGCATTGAAGTGGGAGCGAACGCCTATATTAATAAAAGTAGCTTTGCGCAGAGCAACCTACTGGAAATCGTTAAAAATTTGCTATAGGAGATTTGAACATGACCGACAAAAAAATTAAAGTCCTGATCGTCGATGATTCGAATGTCTCGCGCGAGCTCATGCAATATATCGTCCAGTCCGATCCGCAAATGACCGTTGTAGGAATGGCTGAAAATGGAGTAGAAGCTTTAAAACTGCTTCAAAAGACCACTCCCGATGTGATCATGATGGATATTGTCATGCCCAAAATGGATGGCTTTGAATTAACGCGTCAGATCATGAGCACAAAACCCATCCCGATCATCGTCGTCAGCGGAATATACAATAAAAATGAAATGGCTTCCTGCTTCAAAGCCATTGAAGCCGGCGCACTTGCCCTTCTCGAAAAACCGAAAGGGATTGGCGATGCCCAGTACAAAGATACGGCGCGTTTTGTGATCGAAACCATACGAAGTCTGTCCGACGTGAAATTAAAAATCGGCAAAAATGTCTATAAACCTGGGGATCAATCCACCTACACGACAAGAATTAATATAGACACCGCTCCCCCAGTGCCACAAAAAATCGAAGCGATTGCGATCGGAGCTTCCATTGGCGGGCCGCAAGCTTTGTGCCAGCTACTCTCCGAACTTCCCACTAATTTTCCCGTTCCTATCTATGTGGTACAACATATCTCTGCCGGGTTTGTTGCCGGATTTGCAGAATGGCTGAAAGAATCGGTCAAACTTAAAGTGACACTCGCTAAAACGGGAATGCTGGGAGAACCGGGCACCGTTTACATCGCTCCCGATCAATTTAATATGGAAGTGTGGCCACACAACACAATTAAGTTAAACAAGCCAAAGGAATCGGAGCATTTTCCGCCGACAATCGGAAGTCTCTTTGATTCCATCGCCAAGAATTACGGTCCTAAAGCTGTCGGAATCATTTTATCCGGCATGGGCAAGGATGGACCTAAAGAGCTATTAAAAATGAAAGAAGCCGGCTCGTTAACGATCGCACAGAATGAGGAGAGCTCTGTCAAATTCGACCTCCCACGCGAAGCGATACGCCTCAATGCTGCAAGGCATATTATTCCTTTAACGGAAATCGCACCGTTCCTCAAAAAAATCACGAAGACATAGAGCCATGAACCCAAACCGAAAAATTAAAGTATTGATCGTCGATGATTCTAAGGTGTCGCGTGAACTCATGCATTTCATCATTACAGCTGATCCGCAACTGGAAGTGATTGGATATGCAGAAAGTGGTGAATCCGCTTTAACGCAAATCCAGCAAAACCCACCAGATGTCATCACGATGGACATTGTGATGCCCCGCATGGACGGGTTTGAGGCGACCCGGAGAATCATGCAGCGCAAGCCGATTCCTATCGTCATCGTCAGCAGCATCGTCAAAAAAGACGATGTGGCCAATAGCTTTAAATCCATCGAAGCCGGTGCTTTAGCGATTCTCCCCAAGCCAGTCAGCCCTGCCGACCCTAAATTCACCGAGAACGCCAATGCGATACGGGAAACGGTCAAAAGGGTTTCTGAAGTCCGTTTAATCACCCGGTTGCATACAGTTTCCGCCGCAGCTCCGCCGACACCGAATATCCCTTTACCCACATTGAGCCGTAAATTCGAAGCGGTTGCTATCGGTGCATCGCTAGGCGGCCCACAAGCACTGCAAAAGCTGCTGCTGCCGTTTCCCGAAGATTACCCCTTGCCGATCTATCTCGTGCAGCATATCGCTCCGGGATTTGTCCAAGGCCTCGCCGAATGGCTAGGATCCTGCACCCGACTCGAAGTCAAAGTCGCCAAAAATGGGGAAACGGGAAAGCGTGGTACGGTTTATATTGCTCCGGATAGCCATCACATGCAGATATTGAAAGGGCATGTGATCAAGCTCACGGACGATCTCCCCGACCACGGGCTTAGGCCCTCAGCAGGACATCTGTTTCGCTCGATCGCCAAGAATTTTGGCCCGAACGCAGTGGGCATTATCCTCACAGGCATGGGCAGAGATGGGGTGGATGATCTATTACTGATGAAGCAGAGCGGAGCTTACACAATCGCCCAAAGCGAAGAAGGATGCCTCATGTACGGGATGCCGCGCGAGGCGATCTTAAACGGAGCAGCCGTCCAAGCTGTACCCTTGGACCAAATGAGCAAATTCATCTTAGAACTCACAGGAGATAAATTATGGCAAAAACGATGAAAGCAGCCTATATCGAGCAGACAGGACCGGCGGAGTCGATCAAGTATGGCGAAGTTCCCCTTCCCGAGATTAAAGACCATCAGCTGTTGATAAAAGTCTCGGCAGTTGTTGTCAATCCTGTGGATACGTATATCCGTTCCGGAGCCTATCCGATCAAACTACCCAAGCCTTACATTTTAGGACGCGATTTCGTTGGTGTCGTTGAATCGGTTGGCAGTTTGGTCACAGATTTTAAACCCAAACAAATGGTATGGGGCACAAACCAAGGATTGAACGGCACTCAGGGAACATTTTCCGATTATGTGATTGTGGATGAAAATATGACCTATCCGCTGCCAGATCATGTCGAGCCAAAAGAGGCAATCGTCGTGATTCACTCCGGCATGACGGCGTGCCTGGGGTTAATACGCTCTGCTCAACTGCGGCGCGGCGAAATTATCTTTGTTAACGGCGGCGCCGGGAATGTTGGCTCAGCCGTCATCCAGCTTGCTCATGCCCGCGGAGCGTCTGTCATTGCCACAGCCGGATCGGAAGAAAAATTAAATTGGTGCCGTTCGATCGGAGCCGATGTCGTCATCAACTATAAAACCGAAAATGTACAGGCAGTAGCAGAAAAGTCGACAACCAATGGCATTCACGTGTATTGGGACACAACAAAGCAGCCGAATCTTGAACTGGGAATTAATTTATTGGGACCGCGTGGACGCGTTGTATTGATGTCGGGAGGCAATTTCAAAAGCACGTTCGAAGTCGGCAAACTCTATCGTAAGGATGGCTCGATCAATGGATTTTCGATTAACAACGCCTCCGTCGAAGAGCTGCAAGCGTATGCCGATATTGTCAATCGAGCCTTGGCAGATGGAGTGTTGAAAGGAAAAATCGCTAAAGAGCTTCCGTTTTCAAAGGCGGCTGAAGCGCACAAATTGTTAGAGGCTGGCAAAGAGGTTTGGGGTCGAATTGTTCTGACGCCTTAGGAAATCTTCACACAGATAGAAAATTTTACCACAGAGCGAAGCAGGTCCTCTATGGCCCTCTATCGGTAAATAACTAGAAGAAAAATTCAACACAAAGGCACGAAGGCACAGTGACACAAAGAGATCTCTTAGTGTCTCTGTGCCGCTGTGGTGAATGTTTTATTATGCTACGGCAAAATGGCGAAACGCGCGCACGGTTTTGAAAGAAAAACGCGGGATCTTGCGATAGGTGGTTTTTCGCGACAAGGCAACATGAATAGCCTTCAAATGCTTAACCATGCTATCCGCCTTGCTTGCAAGCGACTCGACCGGATCCGGCGGTGCAATCTGATTCCGTTTAATCGCTTCAAACGACCGATCAATATCTGCATGATCTACGGTGGGTTTCTTTCCTTTGCGCGCATTAGCATGCTCTACCAGGTTAATTAAACTAAACGGACGCGCTCTAGTCCCATACAAAAGATCCGCTTTACTTAACGCATATGCAGTGACATCTTCCGCCATATCTGGGTATTTTTTCTTACCAATTTTTAAAGTTTGCTCCTTCGACTCGGTGCACATCTTCATCGGCTCAAAGCGCCGCTTAATTCCGTCATCCTTCTCTAACACATCCCTATACTCTTTCTCTGTCGTTGCTCCCAAAACAGTTAACCTTCCTGTTAAGGGTCCTTTTAAATAGTTTGCTAAGGAGGTTTTTTGGTTTTTGTCTAAAATCATTTGCACTTCGTCAATGAATAAAACCCGATTACCGGGTTTCATCTTCAAAGCATCTAAAACGGCCAGCAAACGCATCTCCAAAGAAGAACTTTGCCCTCCGGTTCCCATGGCAAACAATTTATCCATTCGCAGTTCAAACACTTCCATGCCCTTCAAAGCAGGCGGACATAGATCTGTCTTTAGATAGATCGCTAGTGCCTCCGCTGTTGTGGATTTACCTGCACCGGCAGGACCAGTCAGAATGACATTATTACACTCTTTCTTCTGGAAATTTTTGCAAACCTCAGACAAAAACTCTTTGTCGATCAATATGTCCTGTTCGGTTTTGCTTTTCGTCTTCCCACTAAGGCTTTCCAAGTAATCGTAAGGGTAAATATCCGAAGCATTGATCATATCGTAGATGGTGTACATTGCACCGGGAATCAACCAGGGAGCACAAGAAGCCAATGTCGCACCGGCAGCCATGCTGACCGCTACCCCGGCTGCCAGCAAGGCAAAGAGCGGCAGCTGCGTTTCAAACATATAGATCGTTTTATCGATCGTATGGCGTATTCCTTCCGGAATTTTTGAGGTGACTTTTCTATCCACCCAATTGATAGCTGTATCTGTCACCCGATGGTAGCGTGTTGAAAACGAACAAAGGGTGTAGTGAAGATTACGTAGATAAGGATATTTTAACATGGGTACCTCCGGATTGCGCGTAGGGTAATGTTAAAACAAATTTATATTCTAGTCAACTCCAAAAAACTTTTTTTAAACTTAATGCTTTTCATTTATTCGCAAACTGATTAAGTTTTTCGTCATGAAAATATTTCTGACCTTAATCTTATTAATGCTTGCGACTCCCCTCTCTGCGAGACCGGTTTCTTATGCAGAGAGCTGGACATTGATTCAATTAAACGACGAGATTGAGAATACAATCTATGTGCATTACTCCCCAGAGGCCGATTACTCGATAGGGCCGAGAATCGATTTCATGCGAGAAGGGAAAGGAAACTTATATACAGTTGAATACAACCGTTTGCTAAAGCGGTGGAATATGCCCGAAGCGCAAGCGAATTTCTATCTGCTGACAGCGGCTGGACTGGCCCATCAATCGAATAAAACCCGCGGTGCTGTCTGGGGCGGGATTGAACTCGATTATGAGACGCAGCGCATTTACATGGCGTACGAGAACCGGTTGCTGTATGCCGATACCATCGAAAAAGCGATTTTTCAACGAGCCCGCTTGGGATTTGCTCCTTATGTCGGGGATTTCTGCGATTTGCATACGTGGCTAATGATCCAGGTAGATTACCATCCCTCACTCTCCTCCACTTGGGTGTGGACGCCGATGGTGAGATTTTTCAAGGGGAATAAAATGGTAGAAATCGGTTATAGCAGTAATAAAAAACTGATGTTTAACTGGATTGTGAGGTTCTGATGAAAAAGGTTTTTTTTGCATTATGTATGCTGGCATTAGGCGGATTGCACGCTGAAACAATCCGGATTGGCGTGAACGGCATGGTTTGTGCGTTTTGTTGCGAGGGCATCGAACGCGCGTTAAAAAAGCAACCTGAAGTCGCGTCCGTGCAAGTCGACTTATATGGTAAGATGGTTACGATTGATACGAAATCCAATGCAAATCTGTCAGATGCCCAAATCAATAAAATTGTGACCCGTGCGGGTTATGAAGTGACCTCAATTGAACGAACGGATTAGCGCATACGCATCAAGCTAAGACTACTTGTGCCGAGCTTGCAGCCCTCGACCAAATTTTTGATCTGCATCCCAGCCCTGCACTCGCTTTGCTCGTTTGGACTGGGCTATAACTGCCGGACCTTCGGTCCTCATGAATAGCGAGTTTCTTGCAGATTCCAGAGCACCGCAGGGGCGGTCACTTGCTCTGACTGGTACTCTTTCACTCGTGTCAACTCCGAATTAGTGGAAGCTCACAAACTGCTTTTTTGCCCAATGAGTTCATTGGAGGCAAAACCTCGTGAGCAAAATGTGATTAAAATCGCAGCAACGATGGGAATCACTCCAAATACGATAAATACGACATCACCGACTATCCGAATTTGCTCTAATAAATGGTATGTTCCGGACATGAGGTAGTTTAACTGCCGTGCATGCCAATATCCATTTTCTATCGCATCCCAGAGCTGAAGAACTCCTGCTGGGAAAAGATCTACGATAACCATGAGACTCATGCCAATATTCAATCCAAAAAAACTGACTTTGACTAGCGTTTTGACACGATTCCATAGAGTCTCATCTTGCATGGCGCGCATGCAAAACAAGACTGTTGCAAGAGCAAGCATTCCAAATACCCCAAACATAGCAGCGTGCGCATGATTAGCAGTAAGATTCGTTCCCACTTCAAAGTAGGAGATAACAGGTAGATTAATCAAAAATCCAAATATCCCAGCTCCAACAAAATTCCATACGCCGACTGCGATAAGGAAATAAATTGTCCATTGTTGCTTCTCTGCTAAATAGTGCTGACATTTGGAACATTTAGTTTGCGAGACACGAATAAAATCGCGTGCTTCCATTGTTAACAAGGTTAAAGGGACAACTTCCATGGCAGAAAAGCAAGCGGCTAAAGCCATATTGACATTGGTTTGGCCTGTAAAATACCAATGATGTCCTGTACCCACAACTCCGCCTAACAAATAGAGAATGGCATCTAAATAAATAATACGTAGAGCTGTAATCGCCCTAATAATTCCCATCTGCACCGTCATAATGGCGACGAGAACAGTCGAAAACACTTCGAAGAATCCTTCTACCCAAAGATGGATAATCCAAAATCGCCAGTTATCAATCAGCGTAAAGTGCGTGTCATGATGGTAGAAAACGGCAGGAATATAGAAGATGGGAATCGTGGAAGCTGTCAAAAAAAAGAGAATGCAAAGTTCCCGCCTACGCGGCATATGGAACGTCGGCTTCAATGCTTGGTAAAGAAGAAAAAGCCAGCCAGAGAATCCCCCAATAAGCAGATATTGCCAAAAACGACCTAGATCTAAGTATTAAGATCCTTGATTTCCAACCCAAAACCACCAGTCTCCTTGAAAATAGTTTATACTGCTTAAATATTCTCCAATGAGACTGCCTATGATGACGATTAAGAGCGCCCCAAAAAGCAGGTTAACTCCAAATTTTTGATACCGCGGCTCACTTCCGCTTAGCAGAGGAGCGATAAATAGACCGCCTGCAATCCATGCGGTAGCAATCCAAAAGATCGATAATTGAAGATGCCATGTTCTAAGAAGATTATAGGGTAAATAATCGAGGAGCGGCAGACCGTAAAAACTTGATTCCACCCGATAATGAGCCAGGGCCCCGCCGGCTAAGCTTTGAAAGAGAAATAAAAGGGCGACAATAACAAAATATTTCCCTAATGTTTTTTGACTGGGGGTCAGCGCAGGTAATGTCAAACGGGTTTCGCAAACATGTCTATTTTTTATACTTCCTCCCCACCCTAAACCGAATTTACTAACAATAAAAAGAACTAGGCCCGTTACCCCTAAGATAAAAATTAAACTTATCGCGCTCCATAAGTAGGCGTCGGCGCTTGGATGATTACCCGCTAGAGGATCGTAGGGAAAGTTATTTGTATAGGTAAATTCTTCATTTGGACGATTCGTTACGGCGGCCCAAGCCGCCCAGGCAAAAAAAGCGGTTAATGTATGTTGATCCTGGGGATTCGCTATATAATTTTTAGGCAATCCGGGTGCGAGGCCCAAAGTAAAATAATCTTTCCAGTAATTAAGGCTATGTGCATAGGCCTGGCTTTCTTCCTCTGTAAAAGTCAAAGTCCCGGTGCTTGAATCATATCGATTTTGTTTTAGAATTTGAGGCACTTCATGTAAAATGGATCCCTGCTCATATTGATTAAGCTGTTCAAATGACTTTCCATAAATTTTATGTGCTAGAAGTTCCTGCAGTGTCAATGCCTGCTCATGCAGATGGGATGCACTATAATCGGGACCAAGATAAGCCCCGTGCCCCCAAAGAGTTCCATGCTCCATTAAATTGTTTTTCAAAAATACGCCCTGTCCAGCAATAATTTGCTCCTCCGTAAAGAGAACTTTTCCGGTTGGACTAACGACCTGTTTGGGAATTGGAGGAGTGTTGTCATAGGCGATGCGCGTGACTAATCCTAAAATACTGAAACCAACAATCATGACAACGAAGGTCGCTATTCGCCATAAAGGGGAAAGTTTTTCCTGCGGCTGGAGGTCAAAAGACATGGACATATCCTTGCTTTTAATAGTGGAAGGCGGTTTGTATCATTGGAGTTGCGATCTCTTAAGATAGTGATTAAAATTTTCTTTACGCATTCTTTCTACCAAAGATGTATATCCCTTTCAATATAGAATTTTAGGATAGATGCGTGTTGCGATGCTGACTAAAATGATGAATGCGATCATGCCTACTGCAAAATCGGTTGCCAGACCAAATGACGCCACCTCGCCTTTGATCATCAAGCTGCGCAGGGCATCCACTTGATAGGTCAATGGATTGACGATAGAAATAGCCTTAATCCAGGCGGGCATTAATTCTAGCGGGTAAAGGGCATTACTCGCGAAAAACAGCGGCATGGTCAGCACTTGTCCGATTCCCATAAACCGCTCCCGTTTTTTCACGAGGGAAGCGACGATAAGCGATAGGGTCGAAAAGACTGCTCCTCCTAGCATCACTGCAACTAGGACGCCTAAAAACGGCAGCAACTCCAGACGCAAGTCAATCCCTAAGAAAAATGATAAGATATAAATGATAAAGATTTGCGAAATCCCGCGGATTCCAGCTGCGATGGCGCGTCCGATCACCAAGATAGACCGCGGGGCGGGCGTCACTAATATTTTGTGTAAAACACCCATATCCCGTTCCCAAATGAGGGCGATGCCGTAGAAAATGGAGATAAACAAAATGCTTTGAGCAAGGATGCCCGGGGCGATGAAGTCGAGATACGAGACCTCGCCGGTGGGAATCGCTTTCGCATTCGCCATGGCCTGGCCAAAAATCAGCAGCCAAATGGAAGGTTGGATCATGCGGGTGATCAATTCAGAAGGATCATGCCGTAACTTGCGTACGTCTGCTTCGACAATCGCAATCACTTGTTCGGTTTTTTGAACGAGATAATTATAGATTTGAAATGGTTGTGCGGACTTGCTTTGCATGATTGAAATCTCCCGTTTCTTTAATCGAACTGCCTGTATGGAGGATGAACACATCGTCCAGGGTGGCTTTTGGTCCGACAGCCATTTTTAAGTTATGTGGAGTATCCATCATCACGATTTTTCCAAAGTGCATAAACGCCACAATATCGCATAAGTGATCGGCTTCGTCCATATCGTGCGTGGTAAGCAATAAAGTCGTGTTAAATTGTTTGCGTAATTCTTGGATGTGCTGCCACAGGTTTTTTCTGGCTGCAGGATCAAGGCCTACAGTTGGTTCATCCAGGAACAAAACGCGCGGTTGATGTAAAAAGGCTTGAGCGATCTCTAGACGTCGAATCATCCCGCCCGAATATTGGTTGACCAGTTGACCAGCAACCTCTTTTAGTCCCATGAGTTCCGAGACGTCGCGGATGCGCTTTTCTCGCTGCTCGTAGGGAATGCCATAGAGCTTAGCGGATAGCATGAGATTTTCATAGCCGGTCAGCTCGCCATCAGCGGAAATCAGCTGCGGCACGTACCCGATGACTTGACGGACTTGAGACGGTTGATGAATGACATCGAATCCTTCGATGTAGGCGTTGCCGGCCGTGATAGGCAGCAGCGTGGTGAGCATTTTGATCGTGGTGCTTTTGCCGGCTCCATTGGGTCCCAGTAAGCCGAATGTCATTCCCGGCTTCACTTCAAACGAAATGGCATCCACAGCCACATGGGTGCCATAGGAATGGGTGAGATGGATCACTTCAATTGCATTCGGCATAGTCAATTCAAACATTAACAGGATAAAAATAACAAAGATGACCAGGATAACTAGGATGAAAGAAAAGATATTTATGAGATGTACATCAATTCAATAACACTTACAGCGATTAGTTTATTCTATTTCTCTATCCTGGTTATCCTGGTCATCTTTGTTATTTTATCTCTTGCCCATCCTGTTAGGTATTATAAGGGCATGACGCCATCTTCAAGCCAAAGAGCTTTGTCAGCCAAGACATCTTTCGCAACGGTATTGGTCAATCGATCGTTATTGATGGTCAACTCGTCATACAACTTGCCGATTTTCAACTCCGCTTGCTTGCAGAAATAGTCAGCTAATTCGATCGGCATCTTGTCATCCGGATTGACCCGTGTTAAGTAGTTAGCATAGGCGCAAGCGGCTGACATGGCAAAAAGCTGCGTTCCGATCTCCATTAAACGTCCCAAAATCAACTGCCGTTTCTCCAGTGCTTGCTGATACCGTCCCATGTAATAAAAGATGTAACGCGATAGCTTGTGGGAATTGACATCGACGTATCTAAAATGACGCGCTAGCGGCCCCAGTTCTGAATACCCGGGTGCAAACCATCCCTTAAAAAATTGGGCTGGATACCACACAAGATAGTGGCCAAGCGATCTAAAGGCTGACTTAATTTTTCCCCAGAAGGAAACACGGGAAGAGAGCAGTTCACCCATGCGTTTTAAGTGCGGATCCATCGCTTCACGGGCTAAAAATAGTTTCATGATTTCGGTCGAGCCTTCCAAGATCATATTGATCCGGCAATCGCGCATCATCCGTTCGACGGGATACCCTTTCTCCCCTCTCTGTTTTAAGGAGCGTGCTGTTTCGTACCCTCTTCCGCCCCTAAGTTGCATGGTCATATCGGTGATTTTCCATAGCTCTTCGGTGCAAAACATTTTGGCCATAGCGGCTTCGATGCGGATATCGACTTTAGCTTGATCTTGCCAGGCACTCGTCAGCCACGTCATCGCTTCCATTGCGAACGTCGTCGAGGCAATATAGGCGATTTTTTCGCGGCCGGCTTCATGTTCGCCAACGGGCATCCCCCACTGGACGCGCTCTTTTCCCCAGTCGCGACAGATTTTTAACGCCTGCTTAGCCGCACCCGTACAAGCAGCTGGTAGAGTCAAACGTCCGACGTTAATGGTTGCCAGCGCCATAGCTAATCCGCGGCCTTCTGCAGCTAACAGATTTTCTTTCGGGATTTTTACGTTGGTAAATTTCAGCATCCCGTTATAAATCCCTTTTAGACCCATGAAGTCGCAACGGTGCGTCACTTCGACTCCGGGGGTATCCATTTCGAGGATGAAAGCCGAAATTTGCTTTCTCTCTTTCCCATGCACAATTTTCGGAGCTGTCTTCGCCATGACGACAATGACATCCGCGATCGTTCCGTTCGTGCACCACAACTTCTCGCCATTCAAAATGTAGTACTGTCCATCATCCGACAACTTTGCTTCTGTTTTCATTTGGGCAGGGTCCGATCCGACATCAGGTTCCGTTAAAGCAAATGCTGAAATTAATCCTTCTCTGAACTTGGGAAACCATTTCCGTTTCTGTGCTTCCGTGCCAAACATTTTCAGGGGTTGAGGAACGCCGATCGATTGATGGGCGGAGAGTAAGACAGCAGTCGCTCCACAATAAGACGCGACTTTCATGCAAATGCGGTTGTAGTTAGTCTGGGAAAAGCCCAGTCCGCCATACTCTTTGGGGATTTTGATAGCAAAAGCCCCCAATTTAGCGAGTCCTTCAATCACTTGTTCAGGGATTTCCCGAGTTGCATCGACGTTTTCTGGGTCGAGATTCTCGAGCAGAAATTTCTCAAGCTTAGCGATATACTCATCGCCAATCTTTTTATCCTCAGAATCTTGCACTGGGAACGGAAAAACAAGCTCGGGTTTAAAGTTCCCAACAAAGAGCTGTCCGGAAAAGCTGGGCAACGTGTACTCGGTTTCGCGGGCTTCCTCAGTGACCTCCAAAGCTTGACGTTTTTTTTCATCAATCCCTTTGGTGGCTTGAAGGATTGCGCTATCTTCTTGAACCTCTGCGGGTTCTTTTGTTTCTTGGATACGATTAGCCATAGTGTGACCCTCTTAATACCTATTATGTATCAACGGCATAGAATGTAAAGATATTTTTTTACATCTATGGGGGCTTTACCACTGAGCCAGTGAGAGTACTGAGAAGATGTGAGATAAAGAAGAGTCGGGCCGCTTTCTCATGTATTTGCAGCATTTCTAAACTTGTCATGATGGCTAAGATTTTGGCTTTAATATATGCCCCCTGATTGTTGCAAATCCTATCAATAATCTCGTCGCTAATCAGATAACCCTACTCAATTTTCTCATATTTTCTCAGTTTCTCTGTGGTTAAGTGGTAACTTATGCAACAACGCCTTTTTGGGGAGCTTTAATTAAAGATAGCTTGCTGCAAGTTCGAGCAAGGTTTGATTGCCCAGCATGTTCGCGAGGAGTGCACTCCCCTGACTTGCTGCGATTCCATTAAATAACCCGGGCAACAGATGGGTTTTTTCGAGGAAATGTTTCATTTCATTTCTTAAGTCAGCTTGCGCATCCTCAGTTTCTTGATGCTGTTCTAACTGTTTGAGCAGCTCAGCGATTTCCGCCATGATGACTTCGTCCATATTCACTTTATCCAGAATGTCAACCAGGCTGCGAGTGAAGTAGTTGGTCAAAGTGTACCATACGATATTGGCCACAATCACCAGCGGCAACGCGATTACGCGCATAACAGCTTGGAAGAGAATAGGTGTGTCACCGAACAACCGATTAAAGAGTTTGTTCACCGACGATTTGAATTGAAGCGAAAACCCTTTTCGCAATTGGTGTTTCAACTCTTTTTTCAACGGTTCGCCGGCCAGCTTTTCGCGTGCCGCTTTCGTTTCAGGGTGAACTTCTGTTTTCTTGCCATTCACTTCGGCTTGCAACCCATTGACCCAGTTGTCGACGCGATCTAACGCAAAATGCATCCGTTTATCCCGATTGCCAAACGTCTCAAGGTTAGTCGCGATAGCATTTTGGATCTTAGTTGATAAGAGCGCCCAGATCTTATTCTGATATTCTTGCGGGAATGGTAATCCTGCTTGGCCTGCAGGGAAGAAGTATGTCAAGATCCTCTGGGTCATTACTTCAGCAAATAACTGTTTGTTATAGCGCAAATCTTCAGGAATGTCTGTTAAGACTCCGTCTGCTCCACGATTGTAAGCCTTGAATACTCCCGCGACCATTTTGATCGGCAGGTCTTTATCAAATAGCATATGCGGATGTTTATCACCGACGTTATTGACAACGATCGTGACGAACGCATTCACAAATTTATCGACGGCAGCGTGCTTGCCTGCTTCATCCGCTTTGTCAGCTTTAAGAAATTCTTTGATTGCACTGTCAACGATCGGATCGCCCAAAATTGTTTCCTGTTTAGCGATTTGCGCAATCGGAGCCGTTGCAGCACCTGCCAATTTTCCGACGATAATCGGTAATTGGTTATCAATGCTTTTTAAGATGGCTGTGTTTTCTTCCGCTTGGGCAACGGTCAATCCATAGGTACTATACAAATCAACCAAGGCTTTTTCAATGAAGGGAACAACCATTCCTCCAACATCCATCTCTTTAAAGGCTGGTGGTAGAAGCTGTCGTACGACTTGATCTTTCAGAACAAGCTTGATGAGCTCCTTAGCTGCCCGATTAAAGATTACTTTTGCTTCAATCGGTCCTGCTTCATTCGCTGCTCTAAATGCGTCCACAAGCGTTTGATTGATTGCTTGTGTCAAAGCGACTGCTTTTGCTTCCGCGGAAGGATTATCCTTGTCGGGAGCCAATAAGCTAGCAGTAATGATGGTGATCACATGGCGTACTGAATTTTGAATTAAATCCACTGTTTGAGCTGCAGCAGGATTTTCTTGCCGATTTTGAGCATCTTTGATGAGTCCTTTTACCACGCCTTCCAATAAAGGGTTCTCGCTGACAAAGGTTGCATCGGATTTTGCCCCATTGGCAATGAAATCGTTGACCGCTTTGCAAGCCGAATCGATGAGAACCAGAGCTGTTTCTGAGTTCTGCAGATTACGTAGTGCATTATCATAATGCACTTCAAGAGCGGCGAGGTGGTCGGCCAGTTGATTCAAGTTAGATTCTATGACCCCTGTAAGGGTATTGGTGAGATCTTCCGCATTCACTAGATTAGGTAAGATGCGTTTCAACAAGCCAAGCGGCGCGATAGCCTGTAAGACCTCTCTAGAAGCCAAAAGGACTGTAACTTTCCGATAAAGACGATTTAAGGCTTCGACTTTTTGATCATCATCGGAAATCAGTTCAATCTCTTTCAATGCCTGGTCGATAGATTTAACTTCGATTTTGCTCGAGGTTCTCTCCCTAGTTTCAGGAATCAGTTCTGCAAAGGTTGCAACGTTAGGAGCCTCCACAACGGCAGCTACATTGAATTTGAGATCGGGTTGTGCTTTAGCTAATTTTTCCAATTGTTCAACACGTGCTTTTACCCCTTTTAGCTGATTGAAGGCATCGCAATCTGCGTATGCACCTGAGACCTTTTCAAGAATGTTTTTCATTAAATGAGGAGCGTGAGATTCCTTTTCTCCCGGTTTGGGAGCTGCAATATGGGCTAATAGCATCGCCAAGGCGCCTTTGACATAATCATTAATGACTCCAACGACAGCACTCTCTACCTGTTTGGATTTTGGGTCTTTGCCGAGTTGGACCAACGTTTTAATGATTTGGTCGATCAGCGGATTATCTTTTACGAAGTGGGCTTCTGGATTGGCGGCTGTGCCTTCCAAGAAGGACTTCACTGCGTTTGCGGCTTGATCCAGCAGCTCGCGTCCGCCTTCCACTTTTGCAAGTTCAGCTTCATCTTTTTTACTCTCTTTGATGACGGAAGCGGCTTTGGTCGTTAAGTCTTCCAGGATTCCTCCTGCGACGCTCACAATGATTCCCCATACTAACGATGTGGGAACTGAAGCGGGTAAAATCTTTCTTAAATGCTCAGGTTTTAAAATAGGCTGTAGCGCAGCAGAGGTCGCAGCTTCAAAAATCGCGGTACGTGCGAGTTTACGCGCTTCTTTAAGTTGTTTCGTCGGATCTTGAATGTCTTGAACATTTTTCCAGGCTTGTACGAGAGCTGGATTGAAATCTTGTCCGGCAATCAATCCTTTCATGATTTCTGTCACTTCAGCCATGGAGCCATGATTAATTTTTTCGGTGAGGTCAACAAGTCCGGGCATTTCTTTTAAACCAATCTCTAGCGCTTGGTGCAGCATGGCATAAAAATGATCGAACGGTGCTTTGCCTTCTGCTCCCCCGAAAATGTCTTTACCTAGCCGTTTTAAGCCTAAGTCGAGATAGTTTCCGACAAAAGTCCAGACTTGGTCGATGGTGACTTTTTCCTCGCGATTCATTCGGTCGTTGGCGATAAACCGTTTGGCCATGCCATCCAAAAGCTGGTTAGAACGTGGACTTAATCCGTCTAAATTGACAAGCGGTTGATCCTGATGCGTCTCTTCATTTTTTTTGCTGGCAAGTCCTTTAATCCCGCCCATGATTGCGCCTTGAAGCATGCCAAGCACATCCTTGCTGCCGGGAAGCCGTTCTAGATAGGAATCGTCTTGTTCTCTTAAGAACATATATGTTTTATGCACTTCATAAAACTTGTCGGCCATCATGTCCCTGATGATGTTATAGGTATCGCCGGCGTACGAAATGCCAACGCCGCCAATTCCGCTCATGACAAGTTTCAGAACGATCGGAATATCCCATTCGTTTCCTTTCTCTTGGAAAACGAGGGTCAGTAGGGCGTCGGCCATGTGTTTATAGATCTGTTTAGCTTTTTCGATTTTTTCGATTTGCGGAATATCGTCATTCCCCTGCAAAAATTCAATTTGGTTCAAGAATGGCGCAACCCTTTTGATTAAGACCGCTTCAACTTTATCCAAAAACACTTCCGGAGCGAGGTTGACACACTCTTCATCCCTATCCACATGCCGTCTTCTGATCTCTTCATCCTGTTCGCTGATGTCCCAAAGCGATTTCATGATCAAGCTGTTAATTCCATTCTTAATCGCTTGGGAGTTGGCAGTTAACTCATGCACAGCCGCGTTCATTAAGCTTGAGTTGTTCGTCTTACGTTGTTCTTCTACCTTGGCCAGAATCAGCGCATAGACAAAATTCGCCAATTCTTCGGTCATATTGGGCATGGTTTGGCTGCCATCGCTTAAGTTCTTCATGGCTAAGATTTGGGCTTCACGCAGCCCTTCGCCTGGATCAACGAGCGAGGTGATCACCATCGATTTCGCAGCCCCAAACATCCAAGAAACCGCGTTTACCCCTAAATTGACCATCCCCTTGCCGGCACTGATGGCACCTCCCAACCCGCGCTTAATAAGAGGGGTGGGTTGCGCAGGCTGCCTGGCTGGGCGATCAGGTCTTAGGTGTTCTGGGGGGATATGCTCTTTGACATATTCGACCACGTTCGAGTCTTCGATTGGCGCATTAGGCGAGACGTTTGCGGGCTGTGGCGTGGTAGGAAGAAAGGGTTTTTTAGGCTCTAAACCGGGTCTTTCTAAGGGGCCTGGGGAATTTAAATCGGCCATAAAAGCCTCCGAATTATTAATAACCTTACTATTTATATTATAGTATATATATAATATTAAAGCCTTATTATTAATAAATTATTAAGAAATAGAGTATTTGAAATAATATTATATTAAGATTGTATAAATCTGAGAATGAGAGCGTTAAGATTAAGGTTGGATAATGACAAAGAAGCAGTTATTTATAAATCGACTTTAGGATATTTTAACGCAGCGAACCAGGTCCTCTATGGCCCTCTGCCGGTAAATAACTAGAAAAATTCAACACGGAGACACGAAGGCGCAAAGACACGGAGAAGGAGTTTAGTGCATCATGTTCGTTATGAATTATGCTCTTTGTGCCTTCGTGTCTCCTAAATAACAAACTGCTATTTCGTTGATTTTTAGGTTTATATACATATCCAAGTTTCATTGCCGCTGATGTCTTAAATTCAATTCAAACACA
>JAGVLX010000072.1 GCA_020054065.1 Parachlamydiales bacterium
AAGAAATACTTAACTGAAAATGAACGCAAAAGAAAAGGGTAACCATTATGCTTTCCAGCGGAGTGCTCACCAGGTCCGAACAACGCAGAATTCAGCAAGCAGCCATGCAACACTATACAACTCCAAGATCAGAGATTGAAGAACGCGTCGGCCGCTGCATCGCTTACCTCGCCTTTGCCGTAGGAGGCATCCTTTGCCTAGGATCGACTTACTTCGCAACCAAAGATTTAGCAACGAATCGTGAAAATGTGCTTCTAGATACCCTTGTTTTGCTCTCAGTCATCATTGCTGGAGTCGTCACCTCCATCGTTGTCTTTTTGAAACGACGCGCACTCACAGACGCGCCCCCTTTTTCTAACGCTTAACCTTTATATTCAATAGCTTAGCATTATACATTCATAACAAATTCTATCATTATATTAATTATTAGAGGTAATGCTATAATAATTATATGGTTGTTGGAGGTTGTTATGAATGAATTTACTTCCATTTCTAATTCAATTCCCAAAGAATTTTTATTTAGAACGATAGATAAAAAACTGAACATAGAAGATTTCGGAATCAATGTAGATGACCCGAAGAAAGCACGCAAAACGATCAGTGATAAAATTGGCGGGCGGCTAGGGTATATCGCGCATCGGGTGAAAAATTTCGTCGGAGAAGAGAAGTTGAGTGATGTGCAAATCACCTTCCGCTCGGAAATTGATCAGATTAATGGAAAATTAGATCAATTGCGCCGGGTTGCTGGGGATATAAATATGAAACTCACTTGGAACCATGTGAATTTGGCAAAAAAACAACATGAAATGCTGCAAGAGGTGAATGCAATCCTGCCAAAAATTCCTGTGAATGTTTCCGCAAGTCAGGTTAAGCGCTTTGAAATGATGAGGTCTTTACTGCAACAAATTTCAATATGCCTTGCAGGAAGATCGGATGAACAAATGAATGCGATTCCTGAATTGCTACAAGCGCTAAAGGACATGAACATTTCGTACACAACGCCGTATGGGCAGGCAATCATGAATTTTGTCGAAAATAATTTAATGGAAAACCGCTCGCGATCTGATTTTAAAAAAGAGTACAGTCTTGTCGAACTCTTAAAAGAGAAGAGTCAATTGAATGCCGATTTAATAAAATCAAAACAAAATTGGGAAGAGACAAAAGAACGACTAGGAAACATCAAAAAATCGGTCCGGGGAACCTCGCTAGATCTTCCTGAAGTGAAAGAGATGGCCAAAAAAACCAAGGAAGTCCAGAAGTGGCTCTATCGAGTTGATGATACGCCTGTCTAAAGAATCAGGACAAAACAAAAAGTCGATTTTTGGTCCTGTATGTCGTGAAGAGGTGATTGCAGAAATCTATCACCACTTAGGCCGAAGGCCTTTCGTATAAAAGCCTAGGCTCTCCCTGAGCCTAGGTACGAATTAAAACCCACGCATGCACGCTGTAGGCGTATGTAGTTCATACAGCACGCTTACAGCGTGCGTTTGTATTGTTTATTACCACCTAGGCTTTCCGAGCCTAGGCTTTTATATAAAAGGCCTTCGGCCTTCTGGAGTTTGGCGTTTTAAAAAATAATTTGTTTGTAATTTAGACCGAAGGTCTATCGTTTAAAAGCCTAGGCTCTTCCTGAGCCTAGGTAGGAACGTAAAAAATTGCACGCTGTAAGCGTGCCGTTTAAAATTGACATTTACTAGTAGAGCTTAGGCTGATGCGTATGCCTGATTATCTGTCTCTGTGGTGGCGTCCCGTTACGATTCTTGCTGTTTCTTTGTGGAAAGATGCAACAAGAAATTCTTGAATTGCGGAGTCTGTCGAAGTGGCTCCAACCATTCGTCATGCAGAATATCTTCCATCGGAGGCAATCCACCGGTCGTATCCGCACGCTCAATATAGTGCATGGCGGATTCGATATTCCCCGTCTGCGTATGCAAGCAAGCAAGATTATATAAAGACTGCGTATTGCCAAGAGCTGCGGCGTGTAGGAATTTATGTTCAGCTTGATGATACAGTTTAGCTGCTTGATCAGGCTGACCCGGATCGTGCAGTAAATCGGCTAAGTGCAGCAGACAAAGCCCCCAATCATTCCATGACATTTCATCTTCCGCATCCTGCGCGATAATCGCTTGAAATAGATCATTCGCTTTAAACAAACACTCCGCTTCAGAGGTGATTTCCCCCAAATGGGTGAGCGCTAACGCCAGATTATAGCGCGCATGGGTATAGCTTGGATCCAGCGCAATCGCTTGGGCTAATACTTGAATCGCTTTTTCGTAGTACCGTTCATCATCGTTAAAGTCGCCTAAGAAATCCAGCGCACAACCGTAGTTATAAAGCCATTCGGCATCGACGCCATCCGCGCCGTGGTGTTCATGATGGCGGCTTAACGCCTGTTCAAACTTTTCCACTGCCGACTGGACCAACCGTTTATCATTGTTCAATACGCCCAGCTTCATAAGGGCAACGCCCCAGTCGTTCCAAAAATGAGGGAGCATCTCCCCGCCGAACTCAATCACACGGGAGCAATAGCGGACAGCTTTCTCGATCATAGCGGTGTCTTGACGCAATTCGCCGATGGCGTAGTGAGCAAGCGCCAATCCATACCAGAGCAAATGATCGGTACGGTCTAAAGAGATCCCGAACTGAAATTTTTCGACGGCCTTTTCATAATATTTGGCATCCGAAAAATAGCGCGCAATTTCATTTAACGTGGTTCCTGCAATATACCAAAAGTGGGATTGATTGGGAGCCAACTCGATGGCTAAATTGATTTTTTGTTCTGCATCGCGCAGCAAATCGATCCGCTCCTCTTGCGATCCGATCAACATCAGCGCTTCAGCCCAGCCGCTGAGAAATTGGGGATTGCGAGGCTGCAAGCGGTCAGCAATGGCGAATTTTTCCAGACTTTGCTGCAATAGTTCCAGGTTGTGGTTCAACTTGCCGGCATAGGTTTCCAGCATCCCCCACTTGCACCAGATATTCGGATGATTGGGGTCTTGTTGAGAGGCTTCTTGAAAGCTGGAATTGGCCAGCATAAAAAAGTCGTCTTGCAGGGTATTTTGAAAGACGCGCTGGTAGCAGCAGGCGAGGTTAAACCAAGCTTCAGGAAAGATGGACTTGGCGGCAACAGCTTTACGGTACCATTCGATCGCCTCTAGGATATATTCTGAACGGGAAATTAAAAGCCCTAAATCAAACAAGGCGTTGCCGAAGCTGTTGCAAAACCGGGGTTCGGTTAATCCATCCTCGACAGCCTGTCGATATTTTTTTATGGCTTTATGGTAATCGGATGCCTCTCCAGAATGTTTAGCAATCATTTGCCAGCAAAGGCCCCAATGCCAAAAATATTCGCGCTGTGCGGGATTGATCGGCGGTTTCCAAAACGAGAACGCCTCCGAATATTTTTGATCGGCTTCATAGAGAAACGCCGGATCTTTCGACAAGATCCCCATATTCAATTGCACATTGCCCCAGGTATACCACCCTTCAAAGAACTCCGGCAGCAGCGCGAGCACTTCCTCTAACAAACGGTTGGCACGTAATAAAAACAGGCGATTGTGGGGATGGGATGTCAGGAGTAAAACTTGATGATACAAAATTTTTGGGTTGGCAGGACTGATGGCCGCCGCTAAATCCAGAACGGCAATTGCTTGGTCTGCATCTTGGTCGGTATCGAGCCGTTTCTTGGCGTGGGCAATTTGGGCAGCCGCTAGCACTTCCTGCTCTTCTTGCGTGCGCGCTTGCCAGGCTTGAGGCGTACTGAATGGTGCGAGTTCATCGAAAGCTTGACGCGCGAGAATGTCTTCGATCTGTAGAATAAAGTCTGATTTTTCTTGCATAGGGCTCTTCGTATAAGGAATAAGTAAAACTATACCTTATTCGCTGATTTTTTGGTCAATTCTTGGGAATAAAATAATTATTACAGCTCTTGTATTGCTTGGATCATATCAGGCCAGTTCCATAGCGGCTGTTGGCAAACACCTTGGTGGCAGATATATAAGGTTGTCTGTCCATCAATTGATTTTTGACGCTGGATAAAAGGCGCCCAATGGTAGAGCCGTTCATCTTTTTCGTGATTCCAGATCACCGTCTTATGGGGGATATAACTTCTAAAAAGAAGATTAAACAGCTCTTCCCGGTACTCTTTCTGCGTATTGAGCGCAATGACGACCGAAGCTGCCCGGCGATCGTAGAAATAGTGCAGGTTCATGATCTGGTACATATAACCCAGAGCATAACTATCAATAAATTTTTTAGACGCTCGTAAAATGTCTTCGGCTTGGGAGAGGTAGCCCGCATTCGAGGTGATCTGATAAAGCCGCAGTAAGTTTTCACAGTGAATCGCATTCCCTGACGGTTCGGCGCCATCTGAAAATTGGCATTTGCGGATAATCAAATTTTCTTCATTGCCGTCCGTTGAATAGAAAGCTCCCTCTTCCGATTTAAAACGTTCCTGCAGAATATCGGTTAATTGGATCGCCCACTCCAGCCATTCGGTTCCTTGTTGCGTTTCAAACAAAGTCAAGCACGCTTTGATCATAAACGCATAATCGTCTAGCACGCCCGCATGTTGGGCATCCCCATCGCGCCAACGCCTTAACAGGCGTCCGTCTTGCCAGAGATTTTCTTTAATGAATTCAGCCGCCTTGACACCTGCTTGCAACAACCTAGCATTCTTAAATGCTGCGCCAGCCAGCACCATCGCGTGAATCATCAGCCCATTCCAAGACGTAATGATCTTGTCATCCTTCAAAGGATGTTGCCGATTGTTGCGAGCTTTCCACAACACTTTGCGCATCGCCGCAAACCGTTCTTTCAACTCTCCGGCATCCATCTCCAATTTGGTGGCAAACTCTTGCAGGGGCACGGGAGTATTCAAGACATTGCGCCCTTCAAAATTCCCTTCTGGAGTGATATCGTAATAATGGCAAAAGAGCTCCGCGTCTTCTCCGAGCAGCTCTTTAATCTCCGCTTCCGACCACGTGTAGTAAAGCCCTTCTTTCCCTTCCGTTTCGGAGTCTTCAGCTGAATAAAATCCCCCTTCCGGATGGGTCATATCCCTTAATACATAGTTTAGGATGTCCTCAGCCACTTCTTTGTACGAATCATTCTGGGTAAACTGCCACGCTTCTGTGTAACTGGCGGCGAGGATTGCATTGTCGTAAAGCATCTTCTCAAAATGCGGGATCAGCCACTCTTCATCCACGGAGTAACGCGAGAACCCGCCTCCCAGATGATCGTAGATTCCTCCACGATGCATCATTTCCAGGGTCCGCTCGGCTAAAAATAAGGCGCGGCTATCTCCGCTTTTGGCTGAATAATTGATCAAGAAACTAATCTGGTATCCAATGGGAAATTTCGGCGTCCCTTTGATCCCTCCATACACGGGATCAGCCAGCTTAAACAACAATTCGGCTGCTTCATCGATCACATTACGCGAAGGGAGTTCATCGCCGCGGATATGTCCGCTTTCTGAAAACACTTCCACAATTTTCGATGCTTGCGCGAGGACTTTTTCACGCTCGTCGCTTTTCCATATATCCATGATCCGTTGGATCAGCTCACGCAATCCCATCAACCCTTGCCGGCTAACAGCAGGAAGGTAGGTAGCTGCAAAAAAAGGTTCCAATGCGGGTGTCAAAATAAGATTCAGCGGCCAACCGGCAGCGCCGGCCATCATGCTTTGAGCAAACTCCATATAGAGACTGTCAATTTCAGGCAGCTCTTCCCGATCCACCTTAATATTGATGAACGCTTTATTCATCATATCCGCAATTTCTTCATTTTCAAACGACTCGCGCTCCATCACATGACACCAGTGGCAGGCGGCGTACCCGATGCTCAGGAAGATCGGCCGATCCAGGAGCTTCGCCCGAGCGAGGGCGTCCGGGCCCCACGGGAACCAGTCGACCGGGTTGTTGGCATGCTGCAGGAGGTACGGGCTCGTCTCCCCGGCGAGTCGATTCGGCATGTGAGGGATGGTACGTGCCGCGGGGCCCGAGGCTCTTGCGACAGGGCCCCCACCCGCTATGCCATTCGGCGGCATATT
>JAGVLX010000005.1 GCA_020054065.1 Parachlamydiales bacterium
CAGAGGGCCATAGAGGACCTGCTTCGCTTCGTGTTGAATTGATTACAAAATATTATAATTACAACTCGTTGTTATTTCCCGCTAGGGGACTCCGCCCTGTTTCGCTTTGTGTTGAGTTATTATGCCTCGGGTTCGTTCGATTCTAAGCGGATTGGCAATACCACTGTAAAGGTCGTCCCGACGCCAAGGGTCGAGTCAACGGTGATTTTACCGTAGTGTTTGATGATAATATTCTCGACAATCGACAATCCTAATCCCGATCCGCCCATCTTTTGCGAATGCGCTTTATTGACGGTATAGAACCTTTGGAAGATGTTTTCGAGATCATTGGCCGGAATCCCGATTCCCTTATCGGCTACCGTGAATTTGATGTAGTCGCTTCCCTCGCGGTTGAAGGTGACTTTAATCTGAGCCGGCTGTGTGGAATATTTGGCGGCATTCTCGATTAAGTTCATGATGGCCAATTGCATCAGATCAGGATCGGCCAGCAAGTGCACATCCGCGTTGTCTGGATTGAGAATTTCAATGTTTGCCGATGGGTAGACATCTAGCACCATCGAGCGGCACTGTTCAGCAATATCGATGGGATCACACTCCGTTAATCGCGAGCGCGGCAAGTTCTCGATATCCGCGAGCGCCAGCAAATCCTTGATCAGCGTCGTCATCCGCATACAGTTTCTGACAATCTTATTTGTGATCTCTTGCGTGGTCTCCAGCGGGAGATTTGGATTGTCGTGCAGCGCTTCGGCAAAGCCGCGGATGATGGTGATCGGCGTTTTCAATTCGTGCGACGCATTGGCAATAAAATCTTTCCGCATTTCAAGCATTTTATGTTCGGTCGATTTATCTTGGATAACCAAGATCGCTTGATTTTCGTCTTTGGTCGGTACCCCAACAATATCCAAAAATACTTTGTTGCCGTTTTTCTTGGTTTGCAGTGAGAAAGTGAGTGCTTGCATCTGGTTCAAGCAATTTTGCAGCAAATCGCGGAATTCGGGTTTGCCGATATCCTTGAACTCTTTTCCGGCAGCCTCTTCACGTGAGAAATCGAGCAATTTTTCGGCATAGCTGTTGGCGTATGTGATATGCATATCTTTATCGACGGCAATGACCCCCTCGACAAGGGATTCCAGAATCGTTTCTTTCTGGTTGCGTTCCTTCGTTAAGCTGTCGATATGGGTTTGGATTTTGGCCGACAAGTCATTTAGAGTGCTGGCAAGGCGCCCGAAGTCATCTTCCGAATTGGTAGCGTTGAGCTTGATTTCTGGAATGGTGGTCTGCTTCCCTTCTTGATAGGGGGTGATGGCGCGAATGATCTGCTCGATCGGGCTGGTGAGGCGGTGGATCACAAACCAAGTCATTAAGCTGAACAATAGGAGCATCACAGCGCTCCAAATCAAAAATCCCATTTCAAAGTCGTTGGTGATCTCGGCGACATATTTGTAGGGAAAAGCGGTACGGAGCACATATTTTTTGCCATGGAAGTCAAACGCTTTGGCGAAGTAAGCGAACTTCTGTTTCAGTAAAGCGGAGTACTCTTCGTGATATCCTTTGCCGTATTTGAATGCGTCGAGGACTTCTGGATGTTCCACGACATATTTTTGGGTAAACTTAGGACCCAGCAACCTTTTTGTGTGCGTGTCATAGAGCACAACCCGATTACTATCGATAATGCTGACGCGGAAAAAGATGGTTGGCTTTTGTTTCTTTAAGGCTTCGACAATTTGTTCATCATTGGGCTCATTTTGAATGCTGCGGATCAGTTCGCTGGCGCGATCATCCATCGACTTAAGGGTAATCCCTTTAATCGTGTGGGTGGAGAAAGGAAACATGAGCGCAATAAACAAGAAAAATAATACTAGATAAATGATAAAGATTTTTTGTCTAAGACTTAACGACATAATAAAAACCGTATTAAAATTAGTAATATTATAACATATAATATAATTATTTTAAATAAAAATTATTATAGAATTACAAGCTTTTTTGGACGTTGGGTGAGGTCTTCGTATCCTCCCGAAGTGATGAGAACGGTGTCTTCAATGCGGACGCCCCCTAATCCCGGTAAATAAATGCCGGGTTCGATGGTGATGGCCATCCCAGGAGCCAGCGGAATCGTGTCAAAAGGCGGCTTATTGCGGATCGTAGGAAATTCATGGACATCCAGTCCGATCCCATGCCCCAGGCTATGGGTAAACGCCTCCCCATACCCTTTGGAGGCAATGGTCTCTCTAGCCGCAGCGTCCAGTTCCCCTAAGGTGGTTCCCGGCCGGCATAGGTTCAGGGCGGCTTCTTGGGCCGCGGCGACAAGATGATAAATTTCACGCAATTGAGGATCCGGCTCTCCATAAAAAACGACGCGTGTCATATCGGAATGGTAATGGTCGAGAGTCACCCCAATATCGATTAAGACCCCTTGCCCTTTTTTTAAACGCTCCGTTCCCGCGCGGTAGTGCGGCTGCGACGCGTTTTTTCCGAAGGCGATAATCGGATCGAACGCTGTTTTCTTCCCCCCTTTACGCTTCCAGAAGATCTCTAGTTCGCTCGCTACCTCTTCTTCGGAAATTCCTTCCCGCAGCAAGGTTAAAATGGTGTCAAACCCCTCAGAGCCCAGCTTCGCGGCATTGCGCAGCCGTTCAATCTCTTCCGGATCTTTGATCTGGCGCAGAAGACGGACAAGATCGGTTTCCGGTTCGAGATGGATTTTGATTTGTTCGGCTGTTTCTTTCAGGTCGAGATAGTTGCTATAGGCTGTGGTTTCCTTTGAGAAAACTAAGGTTTTAACGTCGCGCAGCTTGGTTTTAAATAGCTCGCGCAAGCTTCCTTCCACGCTTAACAGAGTGGGGACGGGGCATTTATGCTGGCACGCTTCGTAGTACCGTCCGTCAACCAGCAGGTAGGCGGCATCGCGCGCCACCACCAGTTTGCCGGCTGAGAGGTCCATGCCGGTCAGATAGTAGAGGTTGACTGGCTCTTCAACGCAAACGGCATCGATATTTTTTTGTTGGAGCAGTTGTTGAAGTGCGTTGATTCTTTGCAGAGTGTTCATAAGGAGTTGAAATGTTTGGTTAGTTCTTCTTGGCCCAGATGGGAAAGGATCGGCTTTCCTTGTGGGCAGTGGTCCACCACCTGGCAGGCAAGCAGCTGCCTGAGCAAGCCTTGGGCCTCCACTACCTCTAACCGTTTTTGTTTGGAAGCTGCTGCACGTTGGGCAAGGGTCAGGATGTGCTGCTGGCGTCGGGTTTCGACCTCACGGGAGGATTCGTATTGTTTCACTTCCGCTAATATCGTTCTAAGCAATGCGGGGATATCGTGTCCAGTCAAACACGTTGGGATGCTGTGAATGCTGAGGGTATCTCTGCCGAATTCTTGGGTATGGATCCCTAGCTCCTCTAAAAAAGGAATAGCATGGCCATAGGTTTCGGATTCGCTGCGGGTGAGCTCCACGGTTTCCGGAATCAATAACTGCTGCACCTCTTTAGCGCCTTTCCGGCTTAATGCTTCGAACAGCACGCGGAAATGGGCCCGTTTTTGATCGACGATGTAAAGCCCCTCTTTGGACAACGATCCGGGCAGCCCGCTCGCTTCGATCAGGAAGTATCCAGGGAGCGTCGATACCACTTTGTAGGCTAGCGCTTTGGGGGGCAGCGCCTCGGGGGTAGCAAAAAAGGTGGGCGCTGGTTGCGGAGTGCGCGGAAGCGGCCCGTTTACCGGTTTTTGCACTTGATCCATCCAGGAAGAAGCGCTGGGGGAAAACTCTGAAAAAGAGATCGGTTCGGATGGAAAAACGGCAGAGGCGAAAGATTCATTTTCCCCTGCGCATCCCTGCAGCGCTTCGGCGACAGCGTTGCGGATCCGTTCGCGGAACAGCGGCTCCTGCCTTAAGCGCACTTCCCTTTTCTGGGGATGGACGTTGACATCGACATATTCGCCTGGAACGGTCACATGCAAGACAAACACAGGATAGCGCTGGGGGGCGATGGCGGTGCCATAGCCGTCGCGCACAGACCCGGAGATTAACGGCGACCAAACCGGCCGCTGATTCATTAATACATATTGGCTTTGCCGGTTGTTGCGTGTGTAGGAGGGGATGCCGATGTACCCGCGCATGCTCAGCCAGTCATGCTGATATTTCAATGGGAGGAGTGCCTCCGCATATTCATCACCCAACGTTTGTTGGATGCGTGATTTCAGCTGGTCCATCCAGGAGCCTGGTGCAGCAGGAGCATTCAACACTTGCCGTTGGTCGCTAATGAGTTCAAACGCGATGTGGGGATAGCCTAGCGCAAGTTGGGATAGGGTTTTAACCACCTCGGCAGAATCATAGGCGGGAGAGCGTTGGAATTTTTTGCGGACCGGAACGTTGAAGAAGAGGTTTTTCACTTCGACGGTGGTTCCTGGGCTGCGGACTGCGGAGGTGCATTGCAAAATTTTTCCCCCTTCCACAATGACCATGGAAGCGGCATCTGGATTTTCTTTAGGGCTGGTGATCAGGGTAAATTTGGAGATTGATGCGATCGAGGGAATGGCTTCGCCCCGAAATCCCATGGTCGCGACCCGATCAAGATCTTCAAAGGCACGGATTTTGGAAGTCGCATGCCGTTCCAAACAGAGCAGGGCATCATCTTGCGCCATCCCGCAGCCGTTGTCGGAAATGCGGATCAGCTGTCGTCCGCCGCCTTTGATTTCCACGGTGATATGGGTCGCACCGGCATCGAGGGCGTTGTCGACCAACTCTTTCACCACCGAAGCGGTGTTTTCAATCACCTCGCCGGCAGCGATTTTGTTGATAATGTCGTCTGGAAGGACCTTGATTTTCATGTCTGTGGATTATAGGTGTTTTTTTATTAAACACCAATAACAGGATAGGCAGGATCCGCCTACGGCGGACAGGGCAGGCAGGATAAAAGGAAAATAACAATGATGACCAAGATAACCAGGATTAGGAACAGGATCAGATTGCTGTCATACCATCTGAGGGAGTCAAGACTTAATTTGATATTTTGATAGATGAGTAATTAAGTCTTATTCGCACTTAATCGCCAGCTATCTATTTTCATATCCTAGTTATCCTGGTCATCATTGTTATTTTTTTGATATCCTGCCTATTTTGATATCCTGCCTATCTTGTTTGTTTTATTTTTTCAAAAAGATATGCGGTGTTGCGGCGACGCGCCCAAGCGGCTACGAGGTCATCAACATGGTAATGAACGACTGTTGTGGCATCGGTGGGAAAGGCGGGATCGATGCAGGTAACCTGTTTATTGGCGGAATCATACCCTGTGACGGCGATTAAGTGCCCGGAAGGATACGCTTGCGCTGAACCGGGCAAGGGAGAGCGTACACTCATGATCACCGGTGTCCCTTGTTTCAGATAGCGGTGCAGTTCATTAAAACTGTTTAGACGCCCGACCCACGCGCGATATCTATTTGGCAGTAAGGTGTAGGCGTGGGCGACATTGAAAATCCAGTTTCCATACAAATCGAATCCCTGATCATGGGCGTTTTCAGCGAAAGCCATTGGACAAAGCTTTTGGTGGGTGAGAAATTGCAATGCGGCTGTGGTTGCCGTCGCAGAACACAGGTGGCTGGCACGGGGATGAGGCAAACTCATTTGGGAAAGGCCATCAATCGCTAACTGAACGTTTGAAAGATTGGTGGTGTGCCGTTCCTCCGGCGCCCATGAATGGGACAAACAAACATGCAAGGCAGTCAGTCCACTCAAATCAGACCCCGTCACTTGAATGCGAATCCCATGGGCAAGCTGTCCATTTAAAATTTCAACTGTATCTTGGAATATGCGTACCGGCAGGGTGCGGTCTCGCGATTCAAAAGTGCGCCGCGTGAGCGCTCCCCACTCGGCATACGGCAGCCAGTTCGACCAGGTTCCCAGCTTGATGCTGATGGAGATCGCAAGGGTCGCAGGAACTGGATTGCAATTCCACGAGACAATCGCTTCGTCAAATGGGTTGGTTTCCCCCAATTCCCATTGGTACGAACGTTCATGGGTGTGGATCGAATGATGATCATGTTCGGCGCGCATAGATTCACTTTGAACAAGCTTTGTTTTACAATTCACCACTGAGTCACTGAGATCACTGAGAAGTAGTGAGATTATGAGATTACTTTTCTCATTCTCTCATATTTCTCTGTGATCTCAGTGACTCAGTGGTAGTATGCAACAATGCCCTTTGAACATTCCCCATCTTGAGGTAAACTACAGATTATGACCAAGCAAAAAAAAGATCTGTATGGTTTTGGGAAAGAGAGCGTTCAACAGCTGACTAATGCTGGTTATATTGCTTATTTCGCGGGTGGATGGGTGCGCGACTACCTGATGGACCATCCTTCCAACGATATTGATATCGGAACAAATGCGCCAGCGGAAGTGATCGTCAGGCTGTTTCCCAACGCGCTGCATGTTGGAGCGGCCTTTGGCGTCTACATTGTTCCTTATGGAATCCATCAAGTCGAGATTTCCATTTTTCGCAAAGATGTCGAATATATCAACGGACGGAAGCCGGAACGGATCGAGCCTGCCACGCCCGAAGAGGATGCACAGCGGCGCGACTTTACCATCAATGGGATGTTTTACGATCCGTTGAAAGATGTCATCCACGATTGGGTGCATGGAGCAGAAGATATCAAGAAAAAAGTGATCCGCACGATTGGCGTGCCGGATGAGCGTTTTTTTGAAGATCGGTTGCGCATGGTTCGTTGTGTCCGTTTTGCATCCCGTTTCCAGTTTAATATCGAGCCCGAAACCCGGGAAGCGATCATGCGCAATGCGTATGCGCTCTTTCCGGCGGTATCGATGGAGCGCATCTGGCAAGAGCTGTCAAAAATGTCAAAATACCCCAATTTCGACCATGCCATCGTGGAGCTGCATCAGTTAAACTTGTTAGGGGAGATCTTTCCAGAATTAAAAGCGGTGCATTTAAAAGAGATCAAGCAGAAAGTCGCGAAGTTTCATCAATATCCTAAAGACACACCGCTGCCGGCTTATCTATTGCAGCTGTTTCCGCAAAAATCGTTTGAAGCATTGGAAGAATTGCTCCGCGCCATCAAAGGCAGCCGCAAAGATTATTTGCTGATCGAGTTTTTGAAAAAAGGGGAAGCGATGCTCCATGCTGAACTTGCCAGCGCAGACAATACAGCGTGGGATTGGTCCCACTTTTATGCAGATCCGCGCTCTCAGCTGTGTCTAAATCTTTATGCTGTTAATCACACGGTCGATCCAGGCGGGTTCCTCGCCCTCCATGAAAAACAAAAAGCGGCGCTTCAACCCTTTATCGATCGCATCTTGCAGCGCAAACCGGTTGTGACTTCCGAGCATCTGCGTCAAGAGGGAATTCCAAACGGCAAGCAGATGGGGATTTTATTGCTTGAAGCGGAAAAAATTGCTACAAATGCAAACTTGCAACAGTCGGAACAAGTGATCGCTCGATTAAAACAAACACCCTATTGGACTCAAACGTGAGGTTTTTATGCCGCAAATGATCTCCAGCGTTCAAAACGATTTAGTCAAGCATTGGGTCAAATTACGCCATAACCGTGATTACCGTTACGACCATATGCGCATTTTGGTCGAAGGAAAAAATGTGATTGCAGAGCTGTGCCAAAGTTTGCCCTCCATTACTCTTATCGCGAGCCGCGAAGATCTGGTGCCGCCTCACGCCGGCTCTGCCTCGGTCATTTTGGTTTCTGACGCCGTGATGGCGAAGATCACCGAAGTGGCGGCGCCTGAGGGGCTGCTGGCCGAAGTGCCGCTGCCCTCATGGACTCCGCTCAAAGCCCAAAAATGGATTGTGGTGCTCGATGGCGTCAGCGATCCGGGGAATCTAGGGACGTTAATCCGGACCGCGCTGGCATTAGGGTGGGAAGGAATCTATTTATTGGATAATTGCTGCGATCCTTTTAATGATAAGGCGCTGCGGGCTGCTAAAGGCGCGACGTTTAAAATCCCGCTCAATTCCGGCAACTGGGATAAATTGAAACAGTTAGCGAGTGAACAGAAGCTGCCGCTGTATGGCGCAGATGTCCAAGGCGCCAAGCCCGGCGATGTCGCAGCTAGAGAGGGGATGATTTTGGTTTTAGGAAATGAAGCGCACGGGCTTTCTGCTTCTGCCAAAGCATTGGCTAAGCCGGTCACCATTCCGATGTCAGGATTGATGGAATCGTTGAATGTCGGCGTAGCTGGAGGCATTTTGATGTACTTATTGAGGAATGGGCGTGAGTAAGGTATGAGCAAGGAACATCCTTTATCCAAACGGTGGGACCATCACGAATTGGAAGATGAATATCTTGTCCATGAGAAACGTGAAGGGCGTCAGCAGCGTAAAATTGCTGCCGCGAAAGACCGCTCTAAGTACAAAAAAACCGACGTCAAAAAATACTCCAAAGAAGATGAAGAGCTCTTGCAGCAGCGGGGGCAGGAAGAAGGGCTGATTCGCGGCCGTGTCACCTCGATTGCTTCGGAAGGGATCCTTGTTGCGGCCGAAGGCAAGAGCTATACCTGCTTTTTACGGGGCGCCCTCAAGAAAGAAAAGACCCAATTAAAAAATTTGGTGGTGACGGGCGACTACGTTCATTTTCAAGTCAGTTCTGAACATGAAGGGGCCATCGCTTATGTCGAACCGCGCCAAACCGTGTTGTCGCGTGCCGATAATTTAGACCAGCGTAAAAAACAGCTCATCGCTTCCAATATCGACCAGGTGCTGATCACGACTTCTGTCGTCAAGCCCATCTTGCGCCCATCTTTGGTTGACCGGTATATTATTGCGACGGAACAAGGCGGAATGTCTCCCATTGTGATCGTTAATAAAATCGACCTCTTGGAAGAGGAGACGGCTGAAAAGAAGTTGTGGAGAGACTTTGTCCGCGACTGGAGCGCCTGCGGCTTCAAAATCATCAATGTCAGCATTGTGACGGGCGAGGGAATCGAAGAATTAAAGGCGGTGATGAAAGATAAATCATCGGTCTTTTCAGGGCAATCGGGAGTCGGAAAATCTTCTTTGATCAATGCCGTGGCGGGACTAAATTTAAAAGTGGGAGAAACCGTCGAGCGTACCGGTAAAGGGACCCATACCACGACTGCAGCAGCGCTGCTGCCCTTGCCATTTGGCGGATGGTGCATTGATACGCCCGGCATCAAAAGTTTTGGAATTTGGGATTTGCCGAAGGAGGATGTGAAATATTACTTCTTTGATATTCCAGGGCGGACATTTGACTGTAAATTTCCCACCTGCACCCATCTGCATGAACCGGGCTGTGCAGTCATCGAAGCGGTCGAGCAAGGAACCTATTCAGCCTTGCGTTATGAATCGTATGTCGCGCTGATGGATGAGCTTGATCAAGAACATATACGAAGGTAAACAGGACCACGACTTACAGGACGACTAAGTGTCTTGTGCGTCCTGTGTGTCGTGTATGTCCTGGTCTGTGTTAACAAGTTCTTAACACTTTCTTTATCAACAATTTAATTAAAACATTCATTATATATGAATGGAATTAAACCCGATTGCCGCTACTCCTAAACGTTATTATCTGACTTTCCCCGAGGATGAGGAAATAGAAATCCGTCCGCTAAAAAAGTTGGAGATCGATGTCACTTCCCATCTGTTCGTCCCGCCGGTTCACATGCCTGCTCCGCTGGAATTCTGTCCAACCGAACTAAATGCCGAATCGATCGACCAAAGTCTGTCTTCTGAGGAGGTAAACTATTACACCCTGGATGAATTTATCGAAGAGTGTTTGAGTCATTTGACAGCGGATGATTTTGAATCCCGCTGGAAAGCATTTTTAAAAGGGTTCACTCCGATTTATAAACCTGGATCACGCGAAATCGAATATTATGATTCCATTATTGAATTTCCCGATCCGCGATCTAAAACCGCTCCTTATGGAAATCTTGTCGTGGAACAGGGCCCCTATGACTCCACGTTAATCGCTGCATCGAGTTTACCCAAACCGCTGCCGCGACAAAACATCATCAAGCTGATGATGCCTGGAGTTAAAGAACCAATGGTCATGATCCGGCTGGCTCCCGATGGAACATTTGGCGAACTGGCCCATATCCATGGCTGCCGTAAATTTTCTGGTTCCAAAGCGAAGCAATTTGCGTTGGGGCTATGCCGTGCGTTACGTCTTTCGGTATTTATTAATGACGATGCTAAATACACGCTGATCACCCGCCGTTATCATGCTGAGCTTATTATGCGCTACTATTTGCCGATCGTCTCTAAAGATCCGCTGACCTGGTATCGGGAAGCGGTATTATTCCCCTGTGAGAATTTGCAAACGATCGATCCGCGGGTTAAGCTGACTCAATGCCCTGAAGCATACAAAAATGCTGTCATGAAAATCCGCAATACTCCTCTTGCTGTCATTTATGAGGATGTTTATGGAAAATATCAGGAAAAACAACACCTTCTATTGCGTCTTGCGCAAGAGTATCTTTCTGTCCACTCCGCGGATCAATTGAAACAGTTTACCTTGCACGAGCTAGGGAATACGATTTACGAACGCATGCTTAAAACCCAAAAAGAAGGGGATAAAAATGCGTTTATCGAACTCTATTCCCATTTTCTGATCCCTGTATACCCAGATCGAAAAAATGAGAAAGAAATCGAGTACTTAGCGTCCTGGGAAGTCGTCCGCCAAGCCAAGCTGTGGTTTTTAAAATCTTAATAATTCATCTTTATAAATCTTTTTTATAAAAATAATAAAATATTTTTAAATAATAATTAAAAATAGCATATAATAATAGTTAGGTAAAAAGTACTATTTTATATTCTTCCAAACTTCTTTGTAGACTACTGAGAAGTTTTTTTGGGGGGTGGGATAAAGATGAAAAACAACATCTATGACTCACTAAGTGAAAGTTAATTCTTCGCTCCTGATTTAATTAATTAAATGCTTTTGAATGATTCGAATAACCATTCAAACAAAGGTAATAGTTATGGCAAAAATTAATGGAACAAGTGGTGATGACACCCTTACCGGAACATCATCGGATGATACGATCAACGGGAAAGCGGGTAACGACTCGTTGAGTGGCGGAGACGGTAATGATACCTTGAATGGCGGAGCCGGGAACGATATCTTGCAGGGAGGCACTGGCATTGACATCCTGCATGGTAACGGCGGCAACGACATTTTACAAGGAGGGCAGGGCGACGACCAGCTTTTTGGAGAAGGAGGTAACGATACACTGTCGGGCGGCCTTGGAAATGACTTTATCAATGGCGGCGCGGGAATTGATACCGTGTCTTATGCCACCGCAAGCGGTTTCTATACGGTTGTGTTGGGGGATCCGGGTTCTGAAGGAACGGCCGACGGCCCCAACGGCGAACATGACCGTCTGGTCCAAATTGAAAATGTCATCGGTTCAGATAATGGGAACAGTATTACCGGTAACAGCCAAGCCAATATTTTAATTGGCGGAGCGGATGCCGACACCATCAACGGGGCGGCAGGAAATGACAATCTGCAAGGGCTTGGGGGAAATGATATCTTGAATGGCGGAGCAGGAAACGACACACTGCTTGGCGGAATAGGAAACGATATTCTTAACGGTAATGAAAATAACGATACCTTAAATGGAGGCGATGGCAATGACATCCTGAATGGAGGTGCAGGAGCTGACACGTTGATCTACACTGCCGGAGATGATAATTTTACTGGCGGCGACGGGTCAGATACGTTAAGAAATGAATCGAATCTAGGATTTGCGATTACCTTAGGTTCTAACTGGAGTAATGGGCCTAGTGGGACTAATAGCGGTTCAGTTGCCACGATTGAGAATTATCTTGGGCCCGGACAATCAGTGGATACTGTAGTGGGTACGAATGGGGTCAACTTTATTGATACCGGAGCACTTAATAATAACGCCCTCTTTTCCCAACGGGGGCTTACTGGATACCTACCAACCGCAACAAATCTAAATAACGAGGCTGTTAAGGCAGGAGGAGGAAATGATACGGTCGTCGCTCATTGGTACAACTTTTTTTCATCAAATCCAAGTCAAACACTGTATAGCTTCGATGGCGGTAATGGAAACGACACGCTGGTTCTATCCAATGAGACTGGAGCTGGAGCTAACGCGCCTGCGGATACACGCGTAGGATATTTTTTTGATGCTGATATAACGAATAATCCTCAGTATCATGCACAAATAACTTCCACTGTCACCAATAAAGTTTTTGTTTTTGATCCTTCAAACAATCAATATGATAATGTGATTTATCCAAGTCGTTTTGAGACAATCGAACTACAAGCACGTGTCGATTTAACACTAAGTCCTTACGCCTTAGGTGCTACAGGTGGGATAGGAAATGAACTCACGATTAATGGAGATGGTAATAACGTAGTGGGCTTATTTAAGGATTCCGGGGCTAACTGGGAATTGGCAGGTTCTGCTAATGGATACACTACCTGGGTTAACAATTTAAGCCCTTCCGGCACCGTTGTCCTTCATATCGACTCAGACATTCATGTACAGGCAAATGTCTAAATGTTTTTTTTAAATACCGCTAAGGCAACATCTCACTTTAGCGGTATTTTATCAATTCACCAAATCCACCTTTACCATACAAATCTTGACCTTTTTCGCTTAGCTCGTTAGAGTGCAAGAATAAACTCCAGGTTGCGAGACTAAATGAGACGGTGTTAAGAACAAC